>JALNWB010000049.1 GCA_023231105.1 Ignavibacteriaceae bacterium
AAATTTTCTTTTCTTCATCTTCTTCAAAGAACGCATCAGGCCTGTGTTTTTTTCTTAAGAAAACAATTATCCGCCATTTTTCGTTTTGATATGAACCGACAACATTCATCATCGGCTCTTCGTTTTGTCCGCTGATTTCTTTCAGAGAAGAATAAAATATTTGAAAAGATTTTTCAATCTCGGACTTTGCATTTCCTTCAAACGAAATCATTTTGCGTAAACCGTCATCAATTGCGAAAACATCAACTGAATTACTCGTCGAGATTTTAACGGCAAATTTTTCTTTCAACAGATCATATTCATGATCAATGGTCATAAAATTTTTTGTTCCGGCTTGAAAATGAAGATGATCGGGAGCCGAAGCGCCGCACCTTGGACCATTGTAAAACACAGAATAATCAGGAGATAAATCTTTGCAAAAATCCATCAACACTGGAAATGAATCTTCAATATTTTGTTTTGTGTGATGAATTGAAGGAAGCGTAAAATGTTCGGGAAATATCGGAAAAGGATTTACAAGAATTAAAAAATCATCTTTATATTCAACTGTTTGCTGCTCTTGCGGCAAATTATCTTTACACAAAAAACACTTCCGCCCGTTGATTGATTTCTCATCAACTTTTGCCGAAGTTGAGATCATCCTACCGGGATTAAATTGAACTTTAATCGAAAAATTTTCAAAGTGAAAAACTTTTACTTCAACAGAATCAAGTGTTGCATAACCATTTTTACATTGTTCCCAATTTAATTTTTGATCGCGTATTAATGTTTTTACCGAATCAATAATATTGCTCCCTTCTTTAAACCACGCTTTACGTGGTTTCGTTTCACTCAACTTTCTACTTTCCACTTTTCACTTTATTCTTTCTTGCCAGCAGTTCAAACGTTCTGATTTTATCTTTATAAAAATTGTGGTTATTCATCTGTACAATAGAAAGTGCGGAATCAGTATTCCCTTCCCACCGGCGGCAGAAATACAACGGTTCATATATTCTTCCGATTTGATAACGACGCGAGATAGCAAGCACGACAGAATAATCTTCACCATAACTCACATTCGGAATTTTAACTTCGCGCAAAACGGGAGTGTAAAAAGCGCGCGGCGCGCCGAGTCCGTTTATTCTTAACGCATTGTTTCTTCCGTTCTCCGGCGTCCATTCTTTATGGTCTATTACTCCGGGAGGAAGCTGCTCTAATTGGAAATTTGTCATCAAATAACTTCCGATAACCGCAGCAACATTTTCTTCATAAAACTTATTTACAATTTTCTGCAAAGTATTTTCATCGCTGTACATATCATCGCTATCAAGCTGCACGGCAAATTTTCCGCAATTTGAGTGATGAACTGCTTCATTCCAGCAGCCGCCGATACCCAACTCTTTTCTCGCCGGAATTAAGTGAATAATTCTTGTATCTTGTTTTGCGAAAGCTTCAATTTTTTCAGTCGTTCCGTCATCAGAATAATTATCTACAATTAAAAGATTAAACGCAAAATTTGTTTTTTGTTTCAGTACAGATTGAATTGCATCGCTAATAGTTTTTACACGGTTTTTTACAGGAATAACTACAGACGCTTCAACTTTAAAATCAGTCTTATCAAAATCTATCTTTTCAAAATTTGGTTCTAAATAAGCGCCAATCGATTTCAAATGATTCGTGCAGACTTTTTCCATTTCAATTTGCGTCGATCGGTTACGCGGATCAACATAATCAAACAATTTTTCACCCGATTTCCGTTCGTCTGTTTCAATTGATGAATAAAGGAATTCACCGATACGGATGATTTTATTCTTTTGCGAAACCTTCAAGCGTAAATCATAAAGTCCGCCAAAATTATAACTTTCATTAAATTGAAGTTTTTTAATTGCTTCAGTATTAAACAAAAGCAAATAACCAAAATTAAAATCATCTCGCAGACTTCCCTCTTGATAATCAATGGTGGGATGCGGTTGTCTTACATCGTCTTTAATTTCATAATAATCCGAATAGACTAAACCGCCAGAAGTATTTTCGGCAATAGAGATGAAACGATCTAAAGCAAATTGCCCAAGTTCAAGCAAAGTATCTTGTTTAACAACTGCCGTAATTTCGGTAGTTGACCTTGCAATAATTTCTTTTATTGCTGCCGTACTTAAAAGATTTTCTACAAAAAGAATTTTACAATTCTCAATTTCCGGTACGTCTTGTTTTGTTGAGAGAAGATAAATTTCTGCAACAAGCCCGGAACTTAAAAACGAAGTAACTGTCTTTTGCGTATAATTGAAACCGTTATAAGGTAAGAAAAGCGTTATCTTTTTTGACATTTTTTCTCCGCTGAAAAATTAAAATTGATAGTTTAGAGAGATTCCCGCATGCAAATTTCTTGGGAGTCCCGGTTCAAAATATTCCCCGTTGGAACCGTTCACAAAAACAGATGAAATATATTTTTTATTAAAAATATTTTCTACCTCGAACGAACAATTGACAGAAACTGAATTCATTACCCAATTAAATAAAACTTGCAAATCAAATTTATCATAACTTCCGGCAGAGACCGAATTTGCATTATCAATATATAATTGACTGAAGTTTGAATATTGCAAATTAATAAACGGCAGAGCCGGTTTTTTATATCCAACATTCAGAAAAACCGTTCGTGCCGGCACACCGGGAATTGTTTTACCGGCATAGTTTCCTGCGGCGTTACTAAAATTAACAAAAGAATTTTTTGCCAACGTTACCGAACTTTCAAATTCAAAATAGTATTTAGTTGAAAGAGAAACGGAAGCTTCTATTCCATACCGTTTTGTTTTTCCCGCAGAAACATAATATGAAGCGCCGGAGACTTGATATGGAATTAATTCGTCATAAGTTAAAAGCGAATACCCGATAACATTGTATGAAAACGAACTGACAAAAGAATTTTCCGGTGAACAATCTCCTTTTAATCCCGCTTCAATTGTGTGTGAAGTTGAAGGCTTCAATAAAGGGTTTAATCCGGTTAAAGCAACTAAGTCCGCAGGCGGATCAACTTCGTTAAACGCAGGATTTTCAACTCCTTTAGTATAATGAACCATCACATAATTATTTTCATTTAGGGCGAAAGAAATTCCAACGCCGGGAGTTAGCGCATTCAAAGTAATTTTGTCGGAAAGTTCGGGATTTATAAAATCGTCCAGCAAATATTTTGCTTGGGAATATCTGAGAGAAATATCGATGGTGATTTTTTTATACGTATGTTCATCATGAAGATAAATTCCATAATTCAATCCGCCTTCATTTTTATTTTGCTTCAGTGTAGTTCCTCTTTCATTTGAAGATGACAAGGAATAAAAGACTGACGGACCATTCTGATATTGATTATCAATACCCAAAGAAAATTTGTTCACATCTTCTTCAGAATATTTTTTCACAAAGTTATATTGAACTTTTCCGCCGAGATGAATGCGGTTAAAGTCACGGTAACTGTTTTTTTGTGATCTCATCAATGTTTTTGGAGAAACAAAAAACGAAGCTGATATCGATTGTTCTTCATCAAAATATTTTTGATAAGCCAAACCAATGCGCAGAACTTTATTCGTGCGCCGTTCATCCCGTTGTAGAAAAGTTGGATTTGCCTGCGATTGATCGGCTTCAAGTTGAGATGCAGTAAGCGCTCCGGCAATTTTATAAATGCTTGAAACACCGACAACCGAAAGATTAAAACTTGAAAGATCGTCAAGTTGATTCTTTAAATAGAAATTGAAATTAGTTGAATAAGTTGCCGAATGCTGCCGCCATCCATCAAATTTTGTATTGCTCACGTTCACAAAAACAGAGCCGTTTTTCAATTTACCGCCGGCTTCCGTTTGAAATTTTTGGTACCCAAAACTTCCGAACGTAAACCGATTCTCGGAAAATGAACCGGGAAAATTTCTTTCACTAATAAAATTCAAATATCCGCCGGAAGCCGCGCTGAACAAGTTATAACTGTTCGTCTTGCCGATTTCAATTTGTGAAAAAGCCGAGACATCAAGCAGATCAAGCGAAGTTCTGCCGTCAGGTTCGGTTTCAGGAAAACCATCAATCAAAATTTTTATTCCCACAATTTGCGGGTCATTCGAGCGGGCGCCAAATCCGCGCATCGTAATTTTGGTCAGCGTTTCTCCCCCGCCTCTCTGCTGAAGAAAAATTCCGGGAATATTTTTTACGGCATTCACCAAACTTTTACTGCTGCCTTCATCTATTTCAACTTTTTCAATTGAAGAAGTTACTTTTTTCAAATCCCCCCTGGTACTTTTCCCAATTACCGAAACTTCGTCAAAAACATATTTTATACTATCTCCGGGAGTTGTATTTGCAAATGCCAAACAAGGGAAGAGGAAAAGAAACGCATACAAGATTTTCATCATACTATTTTTCGCTGGTTCAAATTGTTTTAAATTGATAATAGAAATTAACAAAACTTCTAAAATTCACGAAAGAAAAGATGATGTATGAACTAATTGTTTATCTACTTATTGGACTTGCAGCCGGAATTATGAGTGGATTTCTGGGTATCGGCGGAGGAATAATTATTATCCCCGCATTAACCATGCTTCTCGGCTACTCTCAACAACAAGCGCAGGGAACTTCGCTTGCTTTACTTTTGCCTCCTATCGGTATTTTAGCCGTAATAAATTACTACAAAGCCGGTAGTATGAACTTAAAAGCCGCCGCTTTTATGGCGATTACGTTTATTGTCGGAAGTTATTTTTCGTCAAAAGTTGCCGTTCAAATTCCCGAACAAATGTTGAAAAAAGTTTTTGCCGCTTTTCTCCTTTTTTATTCAATGAAATTGTTCTTAGGAAAATGAACTCTTCGGCGAGTTATACGTCAATTTGTAAAGAGATAAAAACAATTTAAATGAAATTGAAACTCATCGTCCTCCTTTTGATTTTCGCGGAAGTCATCTTTTCACAACAAGGTGATCTGCAAAACCGGTTTATGCTTGCCCAAAGTTACGAGCAGATCGGCGAATTTGTTAAGGCAAAATCCATTTACGAGGACTTGTATAAAGCGCAGCCAAATAATTTCACTTTTTTTCAATCTTTGAATAAATGTTATCTGCAGTTGAAGGAATACAACAATTCAAGTTTTCTTATCCAACAAAAATTATCGGTTGAAAAAGATAATGTTTCCCTTGTTGGTTTGCTCGGAACAACTTTCTATTTAAATGGAGAAGAAAAAAAAGCTTTTCAATTGTGGGATGAGTTTTTGGAAAACAAAAAAAGTGATGTTATCGCTTTCCGGGTGCTTGCAAACAGCGCTATCGAGCTACGCGCGTTTGATAAAGCTATCGATCTACTCCAGCGAGCGAAAGTAATTTCGAACAAGGAATTTTACTTCGGGTATGATTTAGCTAATCTTTACGCTCTCAAAATGGATTATAAAAAATCTGCCGGTGAATTTATTTCCATTTTAAAAGCAGACGAAAAACAATTCCCCGGGGTTGAAGTCCGAATTTTCACTTACGTTACCCGCAACGAAGCTTTGAACGCATTTATCAATGTTTTTGAGGACGAACAGCCCGAAAGGTTTCCTGTAATCGGAAATATTTTAGCGAAGCTTTATTCGGCAAACCGCCAATATGAAAAGGCTTTCTCATTGTACAAAACACTTGATAAAAAAGGACAATATCGCGGAACTGAAATTTTTAATTTTGCCATGAAACTATCTGCCGAAAAAGAATACGCTTTTGCTTCGGAGGTTTTTTCCTTTTTATTAAAAAATTATCCGGCCTCTCCCTTTCAACATCAAATTAAATTAAGTTTGGCAAAAAACTCAGAAGCAAAACTGGAAATTGAAACCGCCGATTCATCTCAACTTTGGAAATCTTTTCCCCGTAAGAAATATTCTCCCGAAAAATTATACGAAGAGTCGCTATCCATTTATAAAGAAATTGCAGAGAAAAATCCTTTTTCAGAGTTGGGTGTTGAAGCAATGTTTCATACGGGATACTTGTACGGAGAAAAAATTGGTGATGCAAAAGCAAGTGAAGAATATTTTAATAAGATCATTTCAAATTTTCTTTTTTCAAATTTCTACGCCGAAGCTTGTTTGGAAATGGCGGCAATAAAACTTCAAAAAGGAAATGTCGATGAGGCTTCTTCATTTTATGATAAAATTCTCGCCAACCCAAGAACATCTGAAGAACAAAAAAATAAAGCTAAGTTTTGGAAAGCCCGGATTGCGTTTTTTCAAGGAAATTTCACCGAATCGAATAAATTACTCCGTCAATTAGTCTCCGTTTCAGCCGATAATATGTCAAATGATGCGATGGAACTTTCATTTCTGCTCACTTCGGCTTTTAATGATTCATTAACTTTAGTTAAATTTGCTGAAGGAGATTTTGCTTTATTGGTAAATAATTTCAGCAAAGCGGAAAAAACTTTTTCATCTTTAGTTAAAACAGAACAAACTCCTTTTCTAATAAAACAATTAGCCGAACTTCGTATGATTGAGTCCGACATTAGTTCCGACAGGTATCAAGAAGCATTAGATCAGATTGATAGTTTATTAAAAAGAGAAGAAAAAAATATTTTTGCCGACAAGGCGAATTTGCTTGCCGCTAAAATATATCAGTACGGCTTAAGAAATCCTGTTAAAGCGATTGAAGAATATCAAAATCTTCTGCTCAGGTTTCCCGAATCGTTATATCTTGATGAAGCGCGGGAAGCGATAAATAAATTACGAAATAAAATAAGTTAGAGAATAAAATGGCAAAAAAAATAAATAATCGAATTGTTAAATGTTCATTTTGCGGAAGAGACGGCTCGGAAGTCGGCAGCTTAATTGCCGGTCCCGATGTTTACATCTGCGACCGCTGTATTTCCAGCAGCGTGGATATACTTAAAAATAATCTTGCCGCTTACAACACTGCAAAGCCCGGCAAAGCAAGTTTATTAACCCCGGACGTTATCAAACGGACTTTAGATGAACATGTTATCGGTCAAGAGCGGGCAAAGAAGACGCTCTCCGTTGCTGTTTACAATCATTATAAAAGAGTAAACTCAAAGAGCACTTTTTTTGAACTTGACGATGTGGAAATTGAAAAGAGCAATATTCTTTTGCTCGGTCCAACAGGCGTTGGAAAAACTTTGCTTGCACAAACGCTCTCAAAAATTCTCGATGTCCCTTTCGCCATTGCCGACGCCACAACAATTACAGAAGCCGGTTATGTTGGTGATGATGTAGAAACCGTTTTGGTTTCACTTTTACAAGCGTCTGATTTTAATATCGAAAAAGCTCAAAAAGGAATTGTCTATATCGATGAAATAGATAAAATTGCACGCAAAAGTGAAGGCGCAAGTATTACGCGAGATGTTTCCGGTGAAGGCGTTCAACAAGCTTTGCTGAAGATTTTAGAAGGAACCATTGCCGGCGTTCCTCCAAAAGGCGGCAGAAAACATCCCGAACAAAATTTGTTAAATGTGAACACGAAAAATATTTTGTTTATCGTCGGCGGCGCTTTTGAAGGAATTGAAAAAGTTATTGCTTCGCGAATAAATAAAAGCAAAATGGGCTTCGGTTCGGATATCAGCGGCAAACAGGAACTTTCTGATGATGAACTCATCGCGCTTGTACAGCCGGAAGATTTATTACGGTTCGGTCTCATACCGGAATTGATCGGACGCTTGCCTGTTATCGCTCCGCTCCATTCTTTAAGTGATGAAGCTTTAAAAAATATTTTAACAACTCCTAAAAACGCTATCCTAAAACAGTATAAAAAACTTTTAGCGATGGAAGGAATCGAATTGGAATTTGATCCGTTCGCATTAGATGCCATCGTTAAAAAAGCAAAAGAACGAAAAACCGGCGCACGCGCGCTTCGTTCAATTTTAGAAGATTTTATGATTGATATTATGTTTGATATTCCTTCCAAATCCGGAGTTGAAAAATGTATTGTTACCCGCGATGTAGTGTTGGAAAAAGCGGAACCGATTTATCTTGAGTCAGGCAGAAAATCGGCGTAACGGTTTGGGTGAAAGTAGAACTTGATACTTGGTTAAATATTTATTAAGGTTATTGTACACTTGCATGGATGAATGATTGTTTTACGTTTACTTTAATTATTTAAACCTTCAACCATGCATTCATTCACCCATTCCTTTAATGAAAAATATCAGTGCATGTGTCCTTACAATTTTTACAAGTAACATTTATCAATGATCGTTATCCCAATGCCGTTAAAAAAAATTCTCTTTCTCCTTTTCTTTTCATTCTCAATTCTTGCGCAGAACAAGATTCTCATTCAAATGGATCTTACACAAACCGATCATTTAAAAGCTTACGGCATCACTTTCCGCGCTTTAGAACAAGGGCTGAAAGCCGATTGGCTGCTCAACTATCGCGGAGGTTCATTTCTCTTAGATTATGCAAATCAAATTGAAAAAGAATGCCGCATCGAAGGAGTTTCTTTTACTCTGCTTACTACTTCGGAAGCGACCTCGATTTATGCGTTTGTTCAAAGCGATGACCAAAATATGGATGTCGTCCGGTTAGAAAAAGCGCCGAAAATCGGCGTTTATGTTCCACCCGGATTTCAACCGTGGGATGATGCGGTTACGCTTGTTCTTGAGTATGCAAAAATTCCGTACGACAAAATTTGGAATGATGAAATCCTGAACGGCTCATTGCAAAAATATGATTGGCTGCATCTTCATCACGAAGATTTTACCGGGCAATATGGAAAGTTTTACGGCAGTTACAGCAACGCGCAATGGTACATCGACCAGCAAATTCGCTACGAGGCAAACGCAAAAAAATTGGGCTACAAAAAAGTTTCGGATATGATGAAAGCCGTTGCTTTATCAATTAAAAGTTTTATTGCTGACGGCGGATTTCTGTTTGCGATGTGTTCGGCTACGGATTCCTATGATATTGCTCTTGCTGCCCAGAAAGTTGATATCTGCGATAAAATGTACGATGGCGATGCACCCGACCAAAATGCTCAGGCTAAATTAGATTTTAAAAACACACTTGCATTTGAAAATTTCAAATTAGAAATGAATCCTTTCGTTTATGAATACAGCGACATTGATATCCAGCCGGCAGAGATTTTAGATTTTCAGAACGATTACTTTACGTTGTTCGACTTTTCTGCAAAATATGACCCCGTTCCAACAATGCTAACGCAGGACCATGCGAATGTTATTAGAGGATTTATGGGACAGACAACAATGTTCAGAAAAGAACTGATAAAAAAATCGGTTATTATTTTAGGCGAACGGCAAGGAACAAATCAAGTGAAATACATTCACGGAAATCTTGGAAGAGGAACATTCACCTTTTACGGCGGGCACGATCCGGAAGATTATCAGCATGCAGTTGGTGATCCGCCAACAGAATTATCGCTCCACAAAAATTCACCCGGTTACAGGTTAATTCTTAACAACGTTCTTTTCCCTGCTGCAAAAAAGAAGAAACAAAAAACATAATTTCCCCTTTAAAACGAAAAAGGCGTCGTAAGACGCCTTAAATCTGAAAAGCCGTTAAGCTTTAGTTTTTCGGTTTGGCTTCGTTAACAATGATATTTCTACCATTAACTTCCGAACCGTTGAGAGCTTGCATAGCTTTTTGAGCTTCGTCGTCCGTAGACATTTCTACGAATCCAAAACCCTTTGAACGACCACTTTCGCGATCTTTGACAACTTTTGCTGAAACAACGCTACCATGAACTTCGAATGATGATTTTAAAGCATCGTCATCAACTGACCAGGGAAGACTCCCTACAAACAATTTAGTACTCACGAATGAACCTTTGAAATAATGAAATATGAATTAATTACAACCCTAAGGTAAACCTTTTTTCGATAAATGCAAAGGGATTTGACTTTTTTTTTAAGAAAGCAAAAATGTAAGCGCTTCAGCCAGGTTTCCAATTCCGATGACTTTTATCGAAGTTTTCAACCGTAATAATTTTTTATTTGCCGAAGGAATAAAGATTCTGCTAAACCCAAGTTTTTCTGATTCGACAATTCTTTTTTCAATTTGACTGATACTTCTTAATTCACCTCCCAAACCAACCTCTCCAACAACAACAGAATTCGGGTCTGCAATTTTATCGGTTAAGTTTGAAGCGATTGCACAACAGACTGCAAGATCAATTGCCGGTTCATCAATCTTTACGCCGCCTGCCAGATTAAGAAAAACATTGTGGGCCGAAACTCTGATGTTCGCCCGCTTTTCTAATACGGCAAGTAAAATTGATAATCGCCGGTAATCAAAACCGGTTGTAACGCGCTGCGGATTACCAAAATGCGAAGGAGTAACCAACGCTTGCACTTCAATTAATAGAGGACGCGTCCCTTCAATGCTTGCCGTAACCACATTTCCGCTGATAAGCGTTTCTCTATCGCCTAAAAAAACTTTGCTTGGATTTGTTACTTCCACCAAACCGGTGTCGTGCATTTCAAAAATGCCGATCTCGTTTGTACTGCCGAATCTATTTTTAATTGCGCGTAGAATGCGATAGGAATTTTTCACATCTCCTTCAAATTGAATAACGGTATCAACAATATGTTCTAAGATTTTTGGTCCGGCAATGGTTCCGTCCTTAGTTACGTGCCCGACAATAATTACGGAAAAGTTATCCTGCTTTGCTCTTTCTAAAAGAGTCGCGGTACATTCGCGAATTTGTGTAACGGTTCCGGCAGAGTTTTCGAAATTTGCATTGACCATTGTTTGAATGGAATCAATGATAACAACTTTAGGATTTTCATTTTTGATTACGTGAAGAATGGTATGTAAATCAGTCTCGGCAAGAATTAAAAGTGAATCTGAATTTATTTTTAAGCGTGAAGCGCGAAGTTTTATCTGCTGGGCGGATTCTTCACCGGAAACATAGAGCACTGTTTTATTGATTTTTGCCGCCGCTTGCAAAACGAGTGTTGATTTTCCAATTCCCGGATCACCGGCAATTAAAACTACTGAGCCGGAAATTAGTCCGCCACCTAAAACTCTGTCAAATTCTTCAATCTTTGTTAAAATTCTTTCTTCTTCAAACGATGATATTTCATTAATTTTTTTTGGAAGTGAAGCTTTGGTGAACACATTATTTTTTTGTTTAGCCGTTTCAACTATCTCTTCTTGAAATGTGTTCCAACTTTCGCACTCGGGACATTTTCCAAGCCAGCGAAGCGATTCGTTTCCGCAATTAGTGCATACGTATTTAACTTTCGTTTTTGCCATAATTTTTTTCTTCTTTAACAAGTTGTAAAATTTGAGGAAGAATTTCCCCCGCCTTCCCGATTAACGAAAGATCGGCAACGTTAGATAATTCTGTTTTTTCAATGTTTACTTCAATTAAAAATTTTCCATTCCTTTTTGCGATGTATGGAATATTTGCCGCCGGAAAAACTACCGCCGATGTACCGACAATAAATAACACATCACAAGTTTCGGCAGCCGTTTCACTTAATGAATAAGCCTCTTCCGGAAGGAATTCTCCAAACCAAACTATATCGGGACGTATCAATCCGCCGCATCCGCAAGTAGGAACTTTGTTTTCAACCGGAAGATTTACATCATCATACCGCTTTTTACAATTGATGCAATAATTTTTTTCGATGTTGCCATGCAGTTCATAAACTATCTTGCTTCCGGCACGGCGGTGAAAATTATCTACATTTTGCGTTACGACTACAACTTCATCAAAATAATTTTGAAGTTCGGAAATCGTTAGATGAGCAGCGTTTGGTGAGGCTTGATGAACTATTTTTTTTCGATACTGATACCACTCCCATACAATTTCGGGATTCCGAAGAAATGCATTAAAGTTTGCAAGTTCTTCGGGTTTCATTTTATTCCAGATTCCGTCTTTACCACGGAAAGTCGGAATTCCGCTTTCGGCGGAAATTCCGGCTCCCGTAAAAAAAACAATTTTTTTCGCAGATGCGAGAAGATTTTTCAGTTTTTCATATTGTTGAAGCAAAGGAAAAACTTTCTTTTATTTATTTTTTAAAGTTTCCAGCAATTTTTTCGATTCAACTAAATACATATCATCATCTTCATCAACTACTTTTATATAAGGAATTTTATAAAGCTCTTCTTTAGCTTTTTGATATTCATCTTCCTCAATTAAAGCTTTTGCGTAATCGAGATGATACATCCTGAAGTTCGGACGAAGTTCAATTGCTTTTTTATACTCTGCAAAGGAGACATCCATATCGCCCCAGCCTAAACCTAAAGGAAGCCGAACTAAATATGGTTTCTCACAAACCTTTGCGTGCGTTCTGCCTAAAACATAATGCGATGAAGCTTGAATTTCATTTCCACCGTTGCCAAGTTTTATAGCTTTTTCACAATCTTTTCTTACATCATTTACCAAGCCGATAACTTTGAAAACACCTTTGAACAATGCGATTCTTCCTTTAGCAATAGACCGGCGCAAATAAGCGATAGATGAATTCGGAGCCGCCTTTACAGCCTTTTCTGCATAATCAAGCGCAACCTGATATTTAGCAAGTTGAGCGTCTTTCTGGTCATCAGAACTACCGGGCATATGTTCGGCAATATCAACATAAGAACGGCTGATCCTCCAAAGAATTTCAGGATTTTCCGCATCCAGCTTTTCCGCCTTTTGAAAAGTTTCAAGCGCTTTTTGATTATTAAATTCTTTCATGGAATAATCATCGCCTTCTTTTATCAGTTCATCAACAGATTGAGAAAATGCGAGAGACGAAAAAAAGAAAAAGAAAAAGAGCAAAACGGACAACTGTTTCTGTTTCATAGACACCTCTTTAGTTTATTGGTTAGTGATTTCTTTTTTGTATAGCTGGGTCGAAATTAATGAAATATATTTTGTCCAGTCCGATTGAGCATTCACATCATTAACGATAGCGCTTTTATATGCGTTCGTTTGCGCGCTAAGTTCATCCGCATGATAAAGAGTGATTGCCTCTAAAGTTCTCGGCACAACAGGAGAAGCATTTTCCAACTTGCCTTGATGACTTAAAATTAAATGAAGAAGTTGATGCTTAAGTTCTTCCGGAAAATCCGGAATTTCTTTAATCGCTTCATTAACTTTTAAGGAAGCAAGCACAATATGTCCAAGCAATTTTCCTTTGTCCGAATAATCAAAAGCAGAATCGAAAACAAGTTCTTCAATTTTTCCGTAGTCATGCAGCATTGCGCCGGCAATAAGCAAGTCTTTATTTATTTCCTTATGAAACGTTGTCATCAATTTACAGATTTTTACAATTTCTAACGTGTGTTCTAACAATCCATGAAGATAAGCATGATGCCATTGTTTCCCCGCCGGAGCTTTTGAAAATTTTTCAAACGTTTCATTGTCGAAAAGAGAATCTACAAGTATTTTTAAATTTACATTTTCTATTGAAGCAATGTATTCATAAAATTCATTCTTCATCTCATCAAAATTTCTTTTTGATCTTGGAAGAAAAAATTCGGCTGAAATATTTTCCGATGGTTTTGGAAGTCTGATGTTTTCAATTTTTAATTGTGGAGAGTTCTGATATTCCTCAATTGCTCCTTCTACTTGAACGACAGCGCCGGCAATTAATTCCGGAAGAATGGAGTTAAAATTGTCCCACAAATTTGCCGGAAGCGAAATGCTTTTATCGCCAAGTTCAAGACTAACGAACGTCTTGTTGGCTTTTGTCTGTTTAATTTCACTTCGTCTAATCATTAAAAAATGATCGACATGGTCACCTTTTTTAAGTGTGGCTAAATCAGTTTGAAATTTCATTAACTTCCTGTTTTTGTGAGACGACCTCAAGTATTGATACCGCATGAATTCTTGCGACAACAGTTCGGTTTAAAAGCTCAATTGAAACCGCAAGAGCTTTTCCATCCGGGTCTTCTATTATTGTTCCGATAACGCCGATAAAAGGTCCATCTTTTATTAATACTTTGGCGCCTTTTATAATTCCGTTTACAACAAAATAATCTTCTTCTTCTTTTATAAACTCCATAAAATTCCGCATTTGGTCGTCGGGAATTTTAGCCGGTCTTCCGCAGTCAAAAACGCATCTTATAACAGCGTCTTGCTCAAGAGCCAAAAGACGTTCTTTTTCAGAAGAGTAAATAAAAATATAACTATTAATTAATGGTTCGGTTACTTTCTTTTTTCTGTCGCTCCATTGTTTCAACCTGGTTATTGTCGGCAAATAAACATCAAGCCCTACGGCTTTAAGTTGAAGTTCCGCTTTAAATTCCTGACGCGGCTTTGTATATAAGGCGAACCAAAATTTATTTCCAACTGAAGTTTCCATGTAATATTCACCAAACAAAAGTTAAGCTTTAAATTGAAAAAACAACAATCAATTTAAAGTTGATTTTAAAGTATATAAAAGTTCTTCTTCCTGCAAAGGCAAGTGAAGAAAATGTTTTACTCCTTGCAAAATATAAGCCTGCCGCTGTTCCAACTCGCTGACGTGTAACATAATAATGATCGGAAATTGCGTAACGCTGTTTTCCTTTTTTGTTGATTCAACAAACTGCAAACCTGTCATCAACGGCATTTGATGGTTAGCAAGCACCAGCGTAGGAATTTTATCCGAAATAATATTTAATGCCTCATACCCGTTTTCTGCGTGCAGAATTTCAAATTCATCAAAATTATTTTCTAAAATAGTATCTATTTGTTTAATAGTTGTTTTATCGCGATCAATAATTAAAATTATGTTTGAAGGAAGAGGTAAAGTAAAATGAAACTCGGTTCCCTTTCCTTCTTCGGAATATAACCAGATCTCACCATTGTGCTTTTCTATAATTTCCCTTACCAGGGCTAAACCTAATCCGGTTCCCGTTTCACCTTTGGTCCCCAAATTAGAAAAAGAGGATTCAATAGAAAATATTTTTTGCTGTTCCTCGCTGGAAAGCCCTACGCCAAAATCGCGAATAACGAATTCAACTTGTTTCTCATTAAACTGTTCGGCGGTAATTTCAATTGAAGAATTTTCAAACGAAAACTTTATTGCATTCGTCAGCAGATTTAAGATCACTTGCTTTAACAGTCTTTCGTCTGCTTGTACAAAAAGATTATCGGCAGCAAAAACTTTAATATCAATCCCTTTTCTCATTGCGTTGCCGGTAAGCGTGGAAACACAATTATAAATGAGTCCGGTTATTTTTAAACGTTGTGGTTCAATTTTAAGTGAACCGGTGCGCAAGCGAGACCAATCGAGTAAATAGTTTATAAATTCAAGTTGATTTTGCGAAGCTTCTAAAATATAATTGAGATATTCGTTTTTATCTTTTAGAGGAAGATCAGGTTCGTTAATTAGTATTTCGGCAAATCCGAGAATACTGGTAAATGGCGCCCGCAGATCATGAGAAAGAATATTAATGAACTTATCTTTCCCTTCACACGTCTCGCGCAAATCATTTTCTGTTTTTTTAAGTTCGGTAATTTGCTCAAAATATTTTGTTACATCCGAAAATAAGGAAAAGGAAGAAGTAATAGTCCCGGTCTTATTTCTTTCTACAGAAAGGCGTTCATGAATCCACTTCTCCGTTTTCCCTTGACAAAGGATCCGGTAATGAAATTCGGCAGTACTGTTTTTGGAAATGAGGAATTCATTATTCTGTTTGATTACTTGAACGGCATCGTCGCGTACAATAAGCGAAAAGATTTTCCCTTTTTGCTCAATTAGCTGCTGTTCATTCCATCCGATGATTTTGTTTACTGTTTCACTAACAAAAATCTCATCGCGGTTTTTCCTTTTATTAATTACCACAAAAAAACTATCTCCTAAAAGAGAAGCTTTTTTATACAATTCGTTTTCCACTTCAGTTTGAATATGTTTTTGGTTACTAGTTTCTTCCAATTTTTTCTGTCATTAATTGAATAATCTTTTTTTCGGAACGATTCTTTGGACAAATATACAAATCTTGAATGAATTAGTCGAATATCTTTCCATGCGAAAGTGAGCGAAACTTTCCATGAGACTATGAAATCTGCTTGAAATTAAATGAGGTTTAGTTATTCGAAATAGAAAATTGAATTTTTCAGAAAAAAACTTTTGCCACATCGAGCAGTAAAGAAGGTTTGTTCCACAAAGCAGTTTTGAATAATGTTCCAAGCGTTCTTTTTTCCATCGGAATTTTTACAAATGCGTTGGCGATATCATTAAATTTTTCATCGGGGAAATTATAAATTCCTTCTTTTATTCTATTGAAGATGTGATGCCGTTTCCCGAGCCGGTCATTCCAGGCTTTGTCATAAGTTAAAACATGATCAAGCTTATTCATCTTAACAGCTTCCGCAGCAATTCTACCGGCAATGCTTCCGCCGATCATTCCGCTTGCTATTCCGCCACCGCTTAAAGGATTAACCTGTCTTGCCGCATCACCAACAAGCATAATTCCAGGAGCAGAAATTTTATCCAACGTAAGACCGCATGGAACGCCGCCGGCAATTCTTGTTAAAACCGGAGCTTCCGGATAATGTTTCAGCATAAAATCATCAAGATATGATTGAGCAGATTTTTTCTTTCCGATTAAACCACTAATACCGATCCCGATGTTCGCTTTGTTATTTCCTTTTGGGAAAATCCAAAGATACCCTGAAGGAGAAATATTTATTCCAAAATAAAAATAAAGCGTGTCTTGAGCAACCGGAATGTTGGCAGCTGTAATTTGCACAGCGCTTTCCATGTCGCGAAAATCAACGTGAGTTTGTAATCCTGCCCAACGACCAACGCGCGATTCCACACCATCGGCGGCAATTACAATTTTGGCGTGAACTTCTTTTTGCTCACCCTGGTATTCGTATTTAACTCCGCAGACTTTTCCATCTTCAATTAGTAATCCGTTTACGTAAGTTCGCGTAACGATTTCTGCACCTGCATCCGCAGCTGTTCGCGCAAGTTCATAATCAAACAAACGCCGCTCTAAAACAAAAGCGACATCATTCAATTGAACAGTTATCTCAGACTCGTTTGGAGCTACAAATGAAAATTTGTTAATCTTTGAAGCAATCCATTTTTCATCTTTAGGAATAAATTCTTCGATACCGGCTTTAGCAACAGCTTCGCCGCAACGAACCGGGTAGCCGACATCTCTATCTTTTTCGAGCAGTAAAACGGAAATCCCTTTTTCGGCAGCACTTCTTGCAGCTATAGAGCCTGCGGGTCCTGCGCCAACAACAATTATATCATAAATATTTTTCAAATCAATTTTTCTACAATTACTTTAGGCAAAGATAAAAATTTATTTCCCTTTTACATAAATTTTTCACTGCTTCTTTTCCTTTTACTTTTCTTTACGGCAATTATTAAGTAATTTTAAATGTTCAAGAACCAATTTCAATCAGTATTAAAAAGAAAATTAGATGAGCGCTTTTACACCACAGGATGTTGCAAATTATTATGACCAGACGGAAAACCATTACAGGCGCTTCTGGAAATTAGAGAAAAGCCTAAGTCTGCATTACGGCATCTGGAGTGAAGGAATAAAAAATTTACACGAAGCCGTACTTAACACCAATACGCTTCTCGCCAAACTGGGCGAAATAAAATCAACCGATGTTGTACTTGACGCCGGATGCGGTGTCGGCGGTTCGGCAATTTATCTGGCGAAAAATATAGGCTGTAAAGTTTCAGGCATTACGTTAAGCGAAAAACAAGCCGAAACTGCAACGGAGTTCGCCAAACAACATGGGGTAAGTAATCTCGCGTCATTTCATGCGATGAATTACACAGCTACATCGTTTGCTAATAATTCATTTGACGTTGTGTGGGCAATTGAAAGTATGCAGACTGCCGTTAACAAATCTGATTTTCTAAAAGAAGCAAAAAGAATTTTAAAACCCGGTGGAAAAATTGTTATTGCCGATTGTTTCAAGTCGTACGATTATCCTTTTGAAAAAAACAAATTGATGAATCTCATGTTTAACGGTTGGGCGGTTTCTGATGTTCTGAGTTCGGAAGAATTTATCAATAAAGCGAATCAATTTGGATTTACACTCGAGAAAGAACAAGATGTTACCAAAGAAGTTTATCCATCCGTTGTAAGATTTTTTTTCGCGGCGTTTTGGGGAATGTTTGGGACTTTTCTCTATAATACTTTCGTAAAAAAAGCGAGCTATTTTTCAAGAGTTCATTACAAAACGGGAATTGCACAATTTTTTGCTTACCATAAAAAACTTTGGACGTATAACTTGTTAGTGTTAAAATGTGAAAAGTAGGCAGTCAGCAGAATGCAGTAGGCAGTCAGCAAGCGGCAGTAAGCAGTTCGCAGTAAGCAGTTGGCAAATAACATTCATTTAAAATTTAAACTCAGATATATTTTTGAGGATTCTTTAATATATCGCCTAATAGTCTTCCAACTTCTTCAGATTGGTTTAAACCAGACTTGAGTCTCATTATTTTCCATATCTAAGTCAGTTATTTTAGAAATGAAGTGAACTTCATAAATTCTTTCAGTTCGTCAATTCTAAATGCTGTCTTACGTTTGTGAATTATTGAATGACAATTTGGGCAAACAGGTCGCAGGTCTTTTATTGGATCGACTTCATAGGTTTTTCCAACAGTAGCAACTTGTTGTAAATGATGAACATGAATAAAATCCTTGCCAATTTGTCCGTATGTTTTTTCAAAATTGAAACCGCAAACGACACACGAATAACCATAGTGTTCTATACATTTTTTTCTAGTAAATGGATTTCTTTCATACTTGGTCAATGTAACTTGGTTTGGTGTTCCTTCTATATATGTTTTTTGTGTTCCATTCTCGAATGGTATAAACGGATTATGTCTAATTTTTTGTGTTGTAAGAAAGTCGAACCACAATGCTTCGAGTTCGTCGACAAGCTCAGGTCTTATTGAAATACCTGATGCTTGAGGTGTCCAACTTTGCTCAGCCAGTTTTCCCATTTTTAAAATGTCAAGAGTCAAAATGAGTTCTTTTTCTGGGTTGAGCAAAACTTCAAAGTCTATGTCAATATAATAAGCTTCTTTATTTTCTCCACTCCAATGTCTTCCGGGAAAAGAGGTTGTAGTTGCAAAACCAGCTCCTATAATTCCTTTTGGTTCTGTTCCAACTTTAACTAAGAAAATTCTTTCGCCAGGTTTAATTGATTTTGTATTTCCACAACTCCACCTAAAAGAACACTTACCTGTAAGGTCAACTTGTTCAACACTTTCCTCAATATTGTCCCAAGTCCATCGTTTAGGGTTCCATACAACTAGATATGTTTTGTTTTTAGAGGAATGCGTTAGGAAACCAATGGCCCTTTTTAAATTTTCATTCATTCTCCAACCATTTTCGGAATCATATGGACCTATTAAACTAAAATATGCAGGTGCCTTTTTACGTCCATCAAAATACATCTCCGGAATAAAAGATAAATATTCAGAAAAGGCTTTTCCTATTTTTCTAATTTGTCCACTAGCAACGACTGGGTTAGGATTAAATGGTGAAATTATTTGAGCCAATTCCTTTGCTGTTGCGCTAGAATGTGGTAATTCATACAACAGATCAAGAATATCAATCTGCTTTGCAGATAAAGAATTATTTATTGCGTCTTTGTATTGTTCTACTGTTATTTCCATTGTGCTTTCCACTAACCACCTACCTTGCCTTCACCCCGTTTTTATTGAACTTTATCACCTCTATCGGACAACTCCAAACGCACTTTGAACAATTCGTACAACGTTCATCTATGATAAAAATTTCTGCTTCTTTCAATTCGATGGCATCTTCGGGACAAACACCAACACAACATCCGCAGAAGTCGCATTTGTTTGGAAGAATCTCTATCATCAGTTTACCGTTTTTTGCCTGGCGGAAGTTCATGTTTAGTATAAAGTAATAAGTAGAAAGTTAAAAGAGCTATTTAATTAATTTGACGACTCAAAATAAGGAATTTCAAAATAGAATAATCAGAAATGACATCACGACTTGGCGTGATGCCATTTCAAAATTATTAAATTAAAATTTCCACTTAGAATCAAATGCGAAGGAAACTCTCTTTGCACTTTTAGGCATAAAGAGATACTGGAAATCTGGTGTGCCGCCGTTAAGTTCTAATAAACCGAAATCAAGTCCAATGCCGCAGCCCCAACCGAATTTATCAAACCCGCCAAATGAAAAACCGGTACGAAATAGAAACCAATTGGCGGGAATCCATTCTGTGCCAAGAGAAAGACGCGGCTTTTTACTGTTCCGGAGTTGATCATTGAAGCCTTGATTATAATCTGCAACAACTAACATTTTACCGGGAAAAGATCCTTTCAAAAATTTATCTAATTGAAAAGAAACTCCAACATGCATAGCTGAAGGAAGTGAAGTTTTAATTGCATCAATAAATTTGCTTTCATTTTTTCCGGTCAGTCTATCACCTAAATTTTTTGTCTGATTGGTGTCGGATAAATTAGTTATTAGCACTTCTGAGTTTGCCTGAAACTCTGCTACATTTTTCTTCCAGTTTACACTGCCCAGATCGGTAAACGAAAGTCCGACTGACCAGACCTCATTAATCTTTCCCCAAAAACCAAAATCAAATCCAAACCCTTTGCCTGCAGGTGAAGGAAATGGACCTGGTGAGGCTTTCGTTTTAGTTGAAGAAGAATCGAAGCTGTACTCAACTCCAAAATCCGGTGAGAAAGATGAATGCGCCATGAAATCATTTTTAATGGTAAGGGCATTATGCGCACCGGTGGTAAATTGGCTGTTCATTTTATCTAAACCGACGTAGAAAAATCCGGAAACAAGATTTAGAGAAAATCCAAAGTTGAAATCTTGAAATACTTTTGGTAAAATTTTTACTCCGTGCGCCCATGAGAGAGAATATTTTCTTAACCACCATGCTTGCAATTTTGTATCATTGAAATTAAAAACATCTCCCGGCGTATTTCCATTCATTAAAAGTTCAACTAATCCTTTTGGAAAAGTTACGTTGGAACCAAACACATCGTTTATTGCTAAAGTATAAACTCCGGCTGCCGCACTCGGTTTATAGGAAATTGCAAAAAGAGTTACTTGTAAATCAGTTTGAAATGTTCCGCCGTCGGAAAATAAATTTGTCAGACGCGTTTTATCATCGGCTGTCAGATATTTACCGACTTTTTTACCGTCGGCATTAACGGAACTTTCTCCAAAGAAATAATTAAACTCATCCACAGACAAGAAATTTGTTCCGACTTTCATTCCAAGCTGCGGTAACGGAAGCACGGTAATAATTTCCCAATTTCTTGTAGTGTCTTTTCGATTAAGAATTGTTGCAGGGTTGGTTCCTAATCCGCCTAAACCCTTTGATGCGGCAGTATAGGTTTTCCCCATCGCAACAGAGCGGGCATCGGTTATACCAACAGAGCCGGCTGATTGAGCGGAAGTATAAAAAGAAAAAAGTAATACGGTTGCAGTTGTTAAAATTGTTTTCATCGTTCATTCTCCTACGGATTAACTCGATAATTAACGCCGCCAAAACTTTCTATATGAATGTCGTCGGTCGTTTTGAATTTTACAGGAAGATTATTTGAACGACTTGTATTAAGTTTAATAAAAATCCGCATGTATTTTGCACGGGCAATTAGATCAGATTCTCCGGCTGCAATTTTTACCGTAACCGTTTGCGTAGTTTTTGTAATAACATTTCCGTTTGCATCGGTAACACCGCCGCTAACGGTTATTGCCGTGTCCTGATCGGTGTGCTTCGGCGGGAAATACATCAAAAGAGTATTAGTACTGTCGTACAGTTTCCCGGTAAAGGTAAACGAAGCAGCCAAACCGTTCGTTAAGATTAAATTCATATCAGCAGTATTGAGATCACGAATGTTCTTTTGCTTGTCGGCATTAAAATCCATTTTCACGGAGTCAACAAACAGTCCATCGCTAATGCCAAGATCGAGAGGTAATTCAATTTTAGCGCTGCCTGAAACGTAACTTGTATTATAAACAATAACTTCTTGATAATTTGCATTTAACATTCCGCCGGTATAAACAAAAATTGAATCGGGCAGACGCGAAAAACTTTTTAGGAAATTACTTACGCTGTCGGCATTCAGTTTAATAACCGAATCGGCTTCCGTAATAGTAGTTTTGTCCATCGTATTTGCATTCAAGAAGAGCGTGCTTTTTTCGCCGAGAGAATTTTGCGCTTCAAGTCTTCCGTTTATTTTGAAGTTTATTTTTGCTCCGGCAGACGGAATTAAATGCAATTCAATTAAAGGTTTGTTAAAATTGATTTGATGAAAACCGAATTTGTTTTGAACATCTTTTGTGTCCAAGTGAATTGCCGAACGTGTTTCATTAAGCACAGTTGGTTTAACTATTCCATCAAATTCTTTTATTCCCAGAGAACTAAAATCAACGGTTGCCTGGAAATTATCTGTTTTTTTAATCGACCGGTAATCGGATGAAGCTTGAGAAGTAAATGTGATTTTATAGTTAATCTTATCCGTTGGAGTATTATCCAGACTAACAAGAGTATAATCATTAAGAGAAACATTATCAAGAAACTTGGTTGTAGATCTTCTTAAAATTGTTTTGCTTACCAAAAAATCTCCGTTGGAGGGATTTTTTAGATTAATAATTTCTATCGTTACATTAGCGTCAACATCGAGATTATTTTTTAAAGTGATTCCGAGGTTACCGGTTGCAATTTTTACCGTTTTAAATTTGGTCGGTTGGGCAGAAAATTCATCCATAACAACGGAGCCGTTAACAACTATAGGTTTTTGCGCCGGAATTTTTGCGCTTGCTTCAGAAACAGCAAGATTTAAGAATTTCGTAGTAACCGAGAAAGCCGTTTGAGGTATGGTTACTAAATTTCCGTTGCTTCCACTAATAGAAACTGTGGTTTCAAATTTCAACTGATTTCTTATCGTAACATCGGTATTAAGAGAAATAGTAGGAAAGCTTTGGGTTGAATTTGGCGGAACAACGAGTTGAGCCGTAGTTTGTGCAATAATTTCATTAGTCGCACTATTTTTTATCGTTAATCCATTGATGGTCAAAGTAACATTCTGTGCAAAATTATTTTTTACCTCAACAATAATAGTTCCAGATTCAAATTTTGCGCTTTGAAATTGAGTGATCTCCGTTAAATCAGAAGAGACTGCTCGATTGTTTTCCGGCAAAATAATAATTTGCGTACCGGGAGGTAAATTTTGTAAATACTGCGACCAGTTAAACCCAATGTCAGCTTTAGTTGAATCTCCGTTTATCGTGATTCTTCCGATTTGCTCTGAAGTATTTGTAGAAAAACCGGTAACGGTAAGGTGGTCTTTCACTTCAATTTTTTCAACATCCTTTTCCGTATTATAAACTAAAAGCCCTTGCCGGGTATAATCCGGCTTTACGATGGAAGTATCTTTTTTTACCATATCCAAAATTGAATAGGTTGTATCCATAAGCGGAAGATTAAGCGCAACATCCCAGATTGGAGCAGTTGGCGATTTAATACCACAAGATTGTACGAACAAAATCAGAACCAGCAACGAAAAAATTCCGACAGGTTTCCGATAAGGAAGTGGTGAGAATTTCATATCCTACTTTCTAATAATCAAATGAGAAAAAAATTACTGAACAAGTTTTCTTTTACTTGCGAAAACATAAATAATAATAATTGATTTATCAAACTTTCGGTGTGTTCTTTTCCCCAAGTTGTTTTTCAGCACAATAAAAAAAGGCTTATCCAATTTTGAATAAGCCTT
>JALNWB010000050.1 GCA_023231105.1 Ignavibacteriaceae bacterium
ACATCTTCGTTCGCTTCAACTAAACGTTTTGCTTTTTCAATCACCATATCAGCAACCTGGATGTGGCGGTCTGCAGGTTCATCAAAAGTTGAACTGATAACTTCAGCTTTAACGCTTCGTTCCATATCGGTAACTTCTTCAGGGCGTTCATCAATTAATAAAATAATCAATTTTACTTCGGGATGATTTCTTGTAATTGAGTTTGCGATCTTTTGCAATAAAATAGTTTTACCGGATTTTGGTGGTGAAACTATTAATCCTCTTTGTCCTTTTCCTATTGGTGCTAGAAGATCTAATATTCTCATGGAATATTCGCCGGGAGAAGATTCAAGAGTAAGTTTTTTGGTTGGGTAAACCGGAATCAAGTTATCAAATAAAGTTCTATCTCTGATGCCATCGGGATTTAGTCCGTTTACTGCTTCAACTCTGAGCAAAGCAAAGAAACGTTCTCCTTCTTTCGGCGGACGAACCTGACCGCTTACAAAGTCTCCCGTACGAAGCATAAACTTCTTTATCTGCGAAGGAGAAACATAAATATCATCCGGTGAAGGAAGATAGTTATAGTCCGCCGAACGGAGAAATCCGTAACCATCGGGCAAGACTTCCAGCACACCTTTGGAGAATGTTAATCCATCCTTACCGGTTTGCGCTTCTAATATTTTGAAAATTAATTCTTGTTTACGAAGATCGCTATAACCTTGAACACCGAGTTCTTTGGCTATATCATTTAATTCAACGATCTTTTTGGATTTCAGTTCTGAAATGTCCATTGGCATAATGTGACCCTTATTATTTATTTGTTCTTAAATTCGGAAATATGTTATTGGTTAAAGTTAAGTTTTTCCAGTGAATTATCGAATGGCTAAAGGAGTTGATTCAAAATTGCATTTCTTTTTTCTCTTTGTCAAGTACTTTTTTTGATTAAACCTTTTTTTATTTCTCCTACCAGATACATGCTGCCCAATATTACCAAGCATTCACCGGAGTTTTTATTCTTCTGAAATTGGAGATAAAATTCAGTCGGGTTTTCAATTACATCTGAACATAACTTAAATTTGTTTGCCATCGTTAGAAGATTTTCTTTTTTTTCAGCGCGTTCAAAAGGAAGATCGGTAAAATGAAACTCATCAAACGCTTTCTTTAATTTGGAGAGCATCACTTCAATTTCTTTATCTTTCATAACGCCAAAAAGAAGATGACTTTTTTTGTGCCGTGATTTTTCCTTTAAAAATTCAGAAAGAAAACTTTCAATTCCTTCAGGGTTATGAGCAGAATCAAAAATGATTTTCGGATTTTCAGAAACGATCTCATATCGCCCTTGAATTCTCGTGTTTTCAACAACGTGTTTTAATCCATAATCAAAAACGTCCAAATCTTCAATCCCGAGAGTTTTGTTAACAACTAAGGTTGCAAGAGCGGCGTTATATTTTTGATAATAACCGTGAAGCGGTGAATCTAATCTATCTATATCAAGTTCTTCGGTATAAAGTTCTAAATAAGTTTCTCGCTTAATAATGTAATCTTCAAGTTCAAAAAGTTCGCAGTCAACCTCTTCACATTTTTGTTGAATGATCTCATCTGCTTTTTCCGGTAATATTCCGAGAAATACTTTAGCCTTTGGCTTGATGATCGCAGCTTTTTCCGCGGCAATTTCTTCGATTGTATTTCCTAAATATTGCGTGTGTTCCAGGCTGATTGAAGTGAGCACTACCGCTAAAGGTTTAAGAACGTTGGTTGCATCTAATCTACCACCTAAACCGGTTTCGATTACAGCATATTTAACTTTCTTTTCAAAGAAGTAACTGAAAGCTAAAGCGGTGGTTACTTCAAAAAAAGTTAACCCGCTTTCATTAATAAATGATTCATGTTTATCATAAAATGAAGCAATATATTCGTCATCAATTTCCTCCCCGTTAATTCTAATTCTTTCATTGAATTTTACGAAATGAGGTGAAGTGTAAAGTCCCGTTTTAAAACCTGCTGTTTGCAAAATACTTGCGATAAATGAAGCAGTACTTCCCTTTCCGTTTGAACCGGCAATGTGAAAACATTTTAGATTATTCTGAGGATTTCCGAGTACTTGCAGAAATTTTCTAATGTTTTCTAATCCAAATTTCATTCCGAATATTTGGAGCGCATAAAGTTTTTCTAATGTTTTTTCGATATTCATGTTAAAGAATGAATGAACCCGTTAAGTTTTTAAGAGATGATATTTTCATTTTTTCACAATACAAAATTAAATCATTGATCATTGTTTCGGAAATATTCGGATGCACAAAATTTACTGTTCCAAGTTGAAAGGCAGAAGCGCCGGCAATCATAAATTCAACTGCATCCTGCCACGAAAAGATTCCTCCAATTCCAATGATCGGGATATCAACATTTTGTTTTATTTCTAGTACTTTTGCCAGTGCAACCGGTTTTATTGCCGGACCTGATAAACCTCCGGTAATATTTTTTATTTTCGGTTTCCGTGAAAAAATATCAAATGCAGTTCCGACTAAGGTATTTATAGCTGAAACAGCATCCGCTCCCGATTCTTTTGCCGCTAAAGCAAATTCGGAAATGCGGGAAACGTTGGGAGAAAGTTTTATAAATACCGGTTTGGTCGAAACTTTTTTTACTTCTTCAGTAATTTTTGCAACTGCTTTTTTATCATTACCAAATTCAAGACCGCCTTCTTTAACGTTGGGACAAGAGACATTTATTTCAAATGCCGAAATCGTATCTTCACCAGTTAATAACTTTGTGCACTCAACATACTCTTCAACGGAACTGGCGGCAATGTTACAAATTATTTTTGTATCAAACTTTTTTAGGAACTGAATTTTAGTTTTTAGAAATTCTTCTACACCAACATTTGCGAGACCAATTGCATTTAACATCCCGGAAGGTGTTTCCACCACTCTTTGCGAAGAATTTCCTTTTCTCGGTTTTAAACTTAACGATTTTGTTACAATTCCGCCTATTTTATTTAAATCAATAAATTCGGAAATCTCGTTTCCGTAACCGACTGTGCCTGAAGCAAGCAGAATCGGGTTTCTTAATTTTAACGGTCCAACGGAAACAGATAAATCTACGGCGCTCATGGCAGTTCGATATCTTTCACATTAAAAACAGGTCCATCTTTACAAACTAAAAGGAATTTGTTCTTGTCAGTTGCGGACTGCACCGGGCAACCCTGGCAAATTCCAAAGCCGCACGCCATCGAAGATTCAGTTGATATTTCAGCTTCAATGTTTCTTGTAAAGCAAAATTGTTGAAGTGATTTTAACATTGCATTTGGACCGCAGCCGAATATTTTAATTCTTTCATTTTTATATCTATCTATTTGAGAGCTTAACAATTCAACAACATTTCCTTTAAAACCAAAACTCCCGTCATCTGTTGCAATGGAAACATTTTTCATTTCGTATGTAATACAATCATTTTTTGTTCTTCCGCCGCTTAGGCAAATTATTCCTTTTCCGATTTTTTCAAGTTCTTTAATTAAAAACGGAAACGGAGCAGCGCCAATTCCGCCTGCAACAATAATTGCTTTTTCATAATTTCCGTCTAACGAAAAACCATTTCCCGCTGAACCCATAACATCAACGAATTCCCCTTTTTGTTTTTTTTGAAGAACCAATGTTCCTTCGCCAACTGAAGTAAACATTATTGTAAAATAATCTCCTTCAACATTGCAAATACTGAACGGGCGGCGTAATAGAGGAAAATTTGAATTTGAAACTTTGATATTTACAAATTGACCGGGCTTTGCATTCGCAGCAATTTTATCTGATTGCAATTTTAAGAGAAAAACATTTGTCCCAATTTGAGTTACAGAATCAACCTTTGCGTTCGCAAGAAACAAGGCACATCCTTTTTATGTGGAAATAATCATTAAATTTTGAGCTTTTCAGACGGGTAACGCCAACTTGTTTACTGACTCGACCCGCTTTGAAGCGGGCAAGGCAGAAGAATTATTTTGAACAACCGAAATTTAAAGAGAATTTCCTTCCCTACAAAATTTCTTTCCGGTAATTTTCACATTAAAACGATGATGCCAAGGATTAACTTATCACAGGCATTCATCAATGAAATCAATATTCCCTATCAATAAGATGACGTTATTTTAAAACTACCATCTTCATTGTTCTGATGAAATCACCGGCACGCAATTGATAAAAATAAACGCCGGATGAAAATGAAGTGCTATGAATGCCAAAAGTAGCACGGTGCTTCCCTGCTTGTTGAAATTCGTTTGCCAAGATTGCAACTTCATTTCCCAACACATCAAATATTTTAAGCGTCACAAAACTGTTCTCTGGAATTTGGTAACTGATTACAGTTTCCGGATTAAATGGGTTTGGATAATTTTGATCCAAAGAATATTGATCCGGGGTTAGTTGATTATTATCGCTAATGTCAGTCCAAAGATAAAATCTGAGATTATCAAAAAATAAAGTTCCGGTATTATTTCCTGTTTTTCTTTGTTCAACAGAAATTCCTACTAGTTTATTTGCCAATTTGCCATCATAGTTTCGTGTTTCAGACTGAACAAACTTCCACCCTGCCCAATTAAGCGAATCAACCTGAATTGAAAATTCTACATTATTTTGATCTTCAAACCAATAGCTAAAATAATTATTACTTAAGTCACCAAATACCCATGTCCCAAACATTCCACCATTTAAAACAATTTTTGCTTCATTAGGTACAACACAATTCCCATTCTCCGTGTTTTTAAATAAGTAAACTAATTTTCCACTTTTAGAACCAAACAATTTCTTTTCAGTAGTTATGGAGAATAATGAAATTAGAGTATCAACACCAATTGTATGTGGACTTGCACTTGGATTTTTCCATCCAACTTGCGTTTCAAAATCGTCAAGCAAATTTATTTCTGAGGGAAGTATTGAGAAGACAGTAAACGGAATTTCTACCGAATCAACCATCGGGATTGAATCAACATCAGCAATTTTGCCGCCTAAACTTAAAGCGTATTCACCGTTAGCTAATGCGTCTTTCGTTTCAAAATAAATTAATCCTTTCCCATTCTCGGTAAAGATTTTAACATTTATTGCCGTAAGCCGAATTCTGTCTTTGTTATAAAGATTAATTTGACCCGATAATGAACCATTTAACACCGGAGTTTCAAATTGCAATCTTATTTGAGGATATCCCAAATTGATATATGTGTTCGCAACCGGATAAGTCTTCTCCAATAAATATCTATTCCGGTTTTTTGTAACGAACTTAAAAGAAAGATCATCGCTTAACGGAATGTTCCAAATAGTTTTAGCAGTTTTCTTTAACGTAACGGTATATTCTGTCGATTTGAAATATGGAATTAATGGTTTGAAAGTAATCAGTTTGTTGCCGTCACTCCATGCAAAAGTTCCTTGCGCAGTAGGCGATAATTGAAATGCTGCATTGGTTGAAACGGTATCCATCGGAAGATCAAATCTAATTGAAACGGAAGAAATTGTTTTTACACTGTCTGTTTGTGAAGAAGGATAGTAACTAACAATTTTTGCAACAACTGTTGTATCGTAAAGTAAAAATTTATCTGCGAAGGAAGAGGCGTTTGCTGTAACCGTAACTGACGATGAATCTTTATAATATCCAGGTGCTTCATAATAAACTTTGTATGAGCCGGGAGCTAAACTATCAAAAAGAAAAAATCCGTTGTTGTTTCCATCTCCATTATAGACTTTACCACCCGGTTCCAGTGTAACCTTAATATTATTTAATGGAAGTTTATTATCGTTCTTTGCTGTAAGTGCAAAGTATGAAACCGTTTTATTCAAATCGCGAACTAAGCCCGCAACCGTGCCGGTTGGAAAACCTGGCTGTGAAAAATATTTAAGAAAACCTCTGGCAATTGCCCATGCTTCGTGTTTCTTATAAGATAAATTCATCAATCTCCATGATTCCGGAATGTAATCATGGAAAGAACCTTCTGATAACGTACCCGGAACATTTAACCCTTTGAATACTCCAAGGTACGGTTGTCCTCCCGATGCTGGAGCATAAAAATCAATATCACCACGGTTATATTTTGCGGTAGTTCTATTGGCTTTGTAAATTTCATCCGATAAATAACTTCCCATAGTTAACGCGCCTGTATAAGTCGGGGCATTATCTTTCCCCTGAAATAAAAGTAATGTATAGTTTGATTGCCCATTATAACCGTTGCTGTGTATCGCATGAAAAAAATCAACATTTTTTGAATTGGCATCAGAAACAATTTGAGAAAGTGGAAGATCGTCTGCTGATGTATTTGCCACTCTTGACATGTAAACAGTAGCATTTATCTGTTGCAAAATATTGCGCAGTGCAAGTCCTTTATCCAAGTTCGATGTTGATTCCCAAAATCCGGTTTCTGGAATGTTTCTATCATTTGAATCAAATCCTCCGTGCCCGGGATTAATATAAATTTTTGTTCCGAATAAATCTTGTGCTAATAATGCTCTCGTAAGTAGGACGAAGAATAAAAGTTTTTTCATGGTTTTCATCCTAATATTTTCTTTCTAACGTTAGATAAATAATTTTCCCCTCATTCGTATGGCAAACAATTGCATTCATGTTAGGTGACCATTCAGGAAATTGTTCGTGAACTTCTTTGCTATCTGTAAGTTGAATTTTTTCTTTCACATCAACGGAAAGCAGAAATATTTCCGACGAAACAATTTGCACACCGTCATCTCTGTCATCCATGTAAGCGATCCATTTCCCATCTGATGACCATCTGGGTGCGTTAGCGTAACCTAATTCAAGGAGAATGTTTCCATCTAAATCAGTTATGTAAGTTTCCTTCCCCATCAGAGTAAAAAGAATTTTTGATTTATCCGGTGAAAAAGAAGACCAAAGATAACTGCCGCTGCCGAGCGGATTAAAAACTTTTTTCTGCCCGTTGATAAGTAGAATTAAATTATTATCGCTGTAAAACAACATGGTGTCTTGCGGAATAATGTTCAACTGCATTGTTTTGTTTTGTTTATTATTTACTGTTATATCAGCATCTTGTTTGAAAATACAATCACCGCTTTTTAGAATTTTTGGCGTGGAAAGTTTTCTTTTCCCGCTTTCGATGAGTTCAATTTTTTTTGTTCGAATATCTATGGATTTGATATCAGAGTATTTTTTCCCGTTAAGATAATTGTCTGTCCGGTAAAATATTTTATTCCCGTCATCGCTAAATTGATATTCGAATCCTGAGCCGGGATCGGTTGTAATATTTTTCAGTTCATTTGAAAAAAGATTTATCGATTCTATCCCGCTGTAATAAGAACGGGTGAAATATAGTATTGAATCATTTGATGCAAACCGTGGAAAGAAATGTTCCCCCGTTTCGGGAATAGTTATCTCTTTTCTTTCTTTCACTCTAATTGATTGAGCTTCAGTAATTAATTGAAATGTTAGAAAGAGAAGAAAAAAAGTTACAAAAACATTTTTCATTTGAACTCCGGAATTAAAGATTTTGATTTTCAATTTCTGTTATTTTGTCAAGTCGGCGCTGATGTCTTCCACCGCCGAAGTTTGTAGTAAGCCAGGTTTCTAATATTCCTTTGATGGTTTCTTCCCCAAGTGCTTTTGCCCCAATTACCAAAACATTAGCATTGTTATGTTCTCTCGCGCTTTTTGCCGTGAACTCATTATAACAAGTAGCGGCGCGAATACCTTTGATTTTATTGGCTGTTATTGCCGAAGGGATTCCCGTTGCGTCAACTAGAATCCCAAAATCAGCTTCTCCGCTTTTAACTTTTTTTGCAGCGGCAAAAGCAAAATCGGGATAATCACACGATGTTTCGTCAAATGTTCCAACATCTTGAATTGAAAAACCTTTTTCAACTAAAATTTTTGCCAAAAGATTTTTTACAGTATATCCGGTGTGATCGCATCCAAGTACAACAATATTTTTTAACGATTTTTGAGATACATTTGAAGAAGAAGTAATCTCAATTTTGTCACTCACAACTTTCTTAACAATCGTAATTCCCAAATCTTTTATCTTATCTTTTGCGGATGGAGTAAGTATATCTGTTTCTCCAATGGATAAAATTTTTCCTCCGCTTTTATAGCTTAAGATAACATCTGATTCGGTAATTACTTTTTTCATTTATAAATAATCGTTTAGTTTATTCAACTTAATATAATCAACAACTTTTTTAACTTCTTGAGCGTTTTCCCGTTTGCACACAAGTAATGCATCGTTAGTATTGATTACAATTACATTGTCGAGTCCTATTACAGCTGTAAATTTCCCTGGAGAATAAATATAAGAGTCCGAAGTTTTGTCAGTATAAACATTACCAACAAGTGAGTTATCATTTTTATCTTTCTTCGAAAGCTGGTGAACTTCTTCCCAACTTCCAACATCGCTCCAGGTGAATTTCCCTTTGATTAAAAAAACTTTGTGCGATTTTTCCATAATCCCATAATCAATTGATATACTTCTAAGTTGACCATACTCTTCAAGCAAAATTTTCTCAAACGCCGGGGTACCGTAAGCGGAAGAAATATTTTTTAACGCCACGGATAATTCCGGCATGTGAAGTGAAATTTCATTTAGAATAGCTTCTGCTTTCCAAACAAACATTCCGCTGTTCCAAAGAAAATCACCGCTGCTAACAAAGTTTAAAGCTGTTTCATAATTCGGTTTTTCTGCAAACGTTAATACTTTGAAGAAGTTTTCTCCCAATTCATTTTCATCAATTTGAATATAACCGTACCCGGTTTCAGGACGGGTTGGCGGTATTCCAATCGTTACAAGTCCGGCTTTTTTGTTAGCGTAATTCACAGCTCTTTGCAATGTCTCTTGAAAAATATCATTTTCGCGAATAATATGATCAGCAGGAAGAACTACTATTACCGCCTTGGGATCTATTTTCTGTATCAATACAGAAGCTAATCCGATAGCAGCGGCAGTGTTGCGTCCAAATGGTTCTTCAAGAATATTTTCATTTGGAATTTCAGGTAATTGTTTTCTGATTTCTTCTTTTTGAAGTTTGTTCGTTACGACAAAAATATTTTGATACTGTATAAAACCCTGAAGTCTATCAACAGTATTTTGGATCATTGTTTTTTCATCAAAGATTTTTAGCAGTTGTTTAGGTGATTTTTCCCGGCTTCTGGGCCAGAAACGAGACCCCACACCGCCAGCCATAATAACGGCGAAAATGTTCATTAAGTATTCCTCATTTTTAAAGTTTGTAATTTTTTCCCGAAATCTTCCGCTCTGTTTAAGTAGTAAGTAATATCAACATCTTTATTTTTTATTAATGCAACAATAACTATTAAACAAGCCCGCATTGCTTCGATTATATCTTTTTCCGGATTTAATTCCTTCAGTTGAAGCATGCGAAATGCTTTTGCTAAAATATTGTGCATCTCTGTCGTAATTTCTGTCCCGAATTTTTCAGACAGAGAAGCGTTTACCCGCATAACAGATTCGTATTGTCTTAGTTCGGTAGATTTAACTTCCCCATTCCCCAAATTTTTTAATACTAACTCGATTTCTTTTACCGGTTTTAAAATCGTTGCTTCAAAATTTTGAAAGAAAAGATGGTCATCGTTGATTTCATCCTCAAAAATAATTCTTTCCTTTAATTTTTCGGTTTTCATTTTTTCGGTTAATGAACTTTGCCTACCTGTAAAATCAATAGTCAATGGATCTTCTTTATTCTCTTCATGCAAAGAGTTCGAACTGAATTCATCGAGCTTTTTAATAATTTCTTTATATGAATTCGGAGTTAATGTATCAAGCACAACATTTAAATCTTTAACCAGGAGTTGAGTGTGGTCTTTGAATTTTTCAGAGAGCTTAAGAAAATCAATTTTATTTTGTTTTAGAAAATTAAAAATCTCATGCAGCTTTATTGCCAATTTGGAAAGCTGGGTAATCTTTTTCATCGCGGATATTACAGATTCTAAATCACCCGCATTTAGGATGGTTTCTTTCAATAATCCGACAACTTCAATTTTTTCGCTGCTAAGTCTTAAATTGTTTGCGGCAACACCAATAGTCTGGATGATATATTGTTTTTTTATATCCATCAGCCTATATAAATCCTCGGAACGCGTTTTGAAATATTGCAGGTTATTTCATAAGGGATGGTATTGAGTTGCTTGCTCCAATCCCATGCATCAATCGATTGATGTTTACTTCTACCAAGCAAAATTACTTTATCACTGATTTTGATTTTTGTTTCTCCAACATCAAACATAATTCTATCCATAGTTACTCTGCCAACTTGCGGATAGAGCTTATCTTTAATAATACAAAACATTTTATTAGATAAATTACGATTTAATCCATCACCATAACCGATTGGGACAGAAATGATTTGTGATCTTTTTTTAAGAATATACTTTCTGCCATAACTAACTGATTCACCTTTTTCAAACCATCTGCATGAAGCTGCTTCTGAAATCAATGACATGACCGGTTTTAATTTTATCGAAGATGTTATTTCTTGAGAAGGCGGATAGCCATATAATGAAATGCCGGGACGAACCATGTCGAAATATGCTTCCGGCATAGTTAAAATTGCTCCGCTGTTTGCAATATGAATTACATTCGGTCTAATTTTTTTCTTCTTCAGTTCGTTTAAAATGGCATTAAATCTTTTTAATTGAAGCTGTGCAAAAGTTTTATCCTTTTCATCTGAAGTGGCAAGATGAGAATATATTCCATCTAAAATAAATCTATTAGTAGAAACAATCTTTTCAATAAAATGCAAGGCATCTTTGAACGGAACACCAAGTCTTCCCATTCCCGTATCAATTTTTACTTGGATTTTGAATCCCTTAGAAGTTTTTGTAAGATTTTTTTCTATTAAGTGCAAATGTTCATCACTAAATACCGTTGGTATAAGATCATGTGTAAAAATTTCATCAATATTCGTAGGAGTTGGAGATTCGAAAATCAAGATAGGTTGTTTTACTTTAATTTCTCTTAAAGCAATTCCTTCTTCAGATAAGGCAACACCAAAATATTCCGGTTTTTCTTTTAATGAATTTAAAGCATTTACAACTTCAGCAAATCCATGTCCATATGCGTCAGCTTTAACCACAGCAAGAACTTTAGTTTTAGTTTTTTTTCTGATCGCTAAATAATTTGCTTTCAAGTGGGCAAGATTTATTTGTGCTATTGTCGGACGCATCAACTCATAATGTTTATTTTTTTCTCCTAAAATATAGTTTTTCTACAAAAGAGAAACAAAGAAAAGAAAAGACTTTTAATGAGAGAAACCGGATATATCATTATTCCCCCGATTGAATAAAGTGTTTTTTCTAACTCACTTCATTAGGATCATTTTTTTTGTTTGAACAAAACTACCCGCTCGTAATTGGTAAAAATAAACACCTGAAGATAATTCGTAATTCCTAATTCCTACTTCGTAATTATATCTTCCTGCTTGCTGGTATTCATCCACTAAAGTCATTACTTCACAACCAAGCATGTCATAAATTTTAAGAGTTACCTTTCCGTCTGTTGGTAAATCATAGTCAATGTTTGTCGTTGGATTAAAAGGATTGGGGTAGTTTTGAGATAAAGAAAACTCATCCGGAGCGATTTCACTATTTACAGCTATTCCGGTTGGTTCATTGAATTTGTTAAGTAAAACATATTGCATTAACTGTTTAGCTTCTTCAGATTTCATAAAGTATAATGGAAAACTAAGTGTTACTAATTTATAATCTGTTCCAATATATTCTACCCCTACAGGAAGACCTTTCATGCTTCCTTGAGAAGTTGATGTATCGAATTTCGACTCATATTTATATATTACTTTACCATCAGGCGCGGGTTCCAGGCTTTCAATGTTATTCAAATGGTACGAATAATTTGAAAGTGATTTTGTAGAATCAACAAACATGGGAGGGTATCCGGATTCCATTGAAATTGCACCGCTAAAACGCGTACTAAACTTTAAGTCGCTTTTTTTAATTTTCAATATGTCATAAACAAATTCACCTGGAGTTGAATTAATCGGATATCCGGTCTTCCCGGAAAAAGCTTTTATAGGATAATATCCGTTAAAGAAAAAATTACCTCCAAATTGGAGGTACTTCCTTATTTCATCACTGCTTTTGGCAAGTCCAGTAAAATTGATGTAGTCATTTCCTTGCCAGATTACAGTAGAATACTGACCAAGATCATATAACATTGCGTCTCCTTCTTTTATAACATCATACTGTTTAAACTTAAAGTCTGTAAGTGCTCCAACATAAAAACTATCCACTTCCTCATCAGAAGGACTTCCTAAAACGCTGGTTCCATCCATAGTTTCATCGACCAATAAAATTCCACTATCAAGAGATACTGACCGCGATTTTATAATAGGGTTGAACATACTCTCAACTCCAAGGCTATCAATCGCTCGTACTTGGTAATAATAATAAATCCCATTTTGTACATTATCATCAATAAAAACAGTATCAATTACCAAACTTGTATTTATTTTTACAAATGCATCCTGTTGTGTAAGTCCTCTATAAATATTAAATTCTGACGAACCGATTCTTGTTTCGGGTTTCCAATGGAGATTTATCTTTGACCAGTCTGGTTCTGCAATTAATAATTGTATTGATTTCAATTGGGAATTCAACTGCACGCTGGAAATAAGGCAGCCACAGGCTATTTTAATAACTTCTTTACAGTAGCCCATGTCGCAATTCACCAAAAGATCATTTGGGGTATGATAATAATTACTAAAATCAGATTCAGCTAATCCAACAGCAGGGTCATTGTGGTCATGATATCCACTATTGTCTAGATCAGTTAACCCCTCTCTTTCGGTTATATTAATAACCGTATATCTTTTAGCTATTTCGTTCACTAAATCTCGATATTTCTCAAATCCCTTGCAATAATGCAATTCAACTTTACTAATATTAAGTGGTTGTCTATTTGTAGCAATCATGTCTGAATTAATGGCAAGCCTGACTTCATAGCCTTCGGAATACAAATGATTAGCGAATTGATTACTTCCACTTGGTTTGCTACTTTCCTCTCCGTTATATGTAACAAATTTGATTGTTAAATTTGGTCTATAAGATTGTTTCATAATTACACGGGCACATTCTAATACTGCCGCAGTGCCGCTTGCATTATCATCTGCTCCGGAAGCATCATCATAAGAATATTGAGGATGAACCATCGAATCGAAATGTGCACCAATCACTATTACTTCTTTAGATTTTGATGTCCCCTCCAATGTTGCTACTACATTATTTAAAATCGCTGAGATCGAAGTATCCATTGCATTATGGGCAAAGTAAGGATCAAGTTCTACATTCGTGAAACCCCAACTCAGAAATTTATTCTTAATCCAATTTGTCACTGTATCTCTATTTGAAGCAAAGGCATATCGTGTCTTGAGATCCTGCAAACTTTGAATATAGGAGGTTATTGAATCTTTATTTATCTCCGAGACAATGTTTGTTACAACCGAATCAATGGGAAAGAATGACGTTTTTTGCGAATACCCCGAAGTATTATAAATATACTGAGAATACAGTGTAGAATAGAAAAAACACAACAACAATAATGAAATAGTTTTCATAACCTAGCTCCCATTCCATTTCAGAAAAATTCGATGCTTGAAATTACCAATATTATTTATTCCTAACAAAATTGTGTGTGCCGCGTGCTGACTGTTGATTGCCGACTGACACACTACATTCCCTTCTTCAGTTCCTCAATCTTCTTCATAAACTCAGGTACTTTATTCATAGGAATATCTTTAGCAAGCTGGGCAAAGTCCTCAATCTTAATCGGCATCAGTTGCATCAAAGCCGGTGAGGTAGCTAAATCTTCCTGCTTATCCGGTGTCCATTCCAACAAATCATTCGGGGTACAATTAAACCAAAGGCAAAAGTCCTGCATCTGGTATAATTGCAAGTTTTTTGCAATCCCCTTTACGATTCTATAAGCATTATCTTTACTATACCCTTTACTAACAAGAAATTGAACGGGATTATTTATTCCCCGCATCTTAAATATCTTATCCAAATTATACTTCAACATAAAAAACCTCGTTTTTTGTTGAAAATCGCACTTTATAACTTTAATTACCTTAAATATAATGACATTTTATCGGAAAGCAATGACATTTTACCGATTGGATTTTACATTTTACCGATTGGTTTTTACATTTTACTGAATAGTAGAAATATTTTATCGATTGTTAATTGAATATTAGCGATATATTTTTATATTTTACCGCATAATTTTGGCATTTTACCGAAAAGCAATGACATTTTACCGTACGACAATGATGTTTTATCAATAATTCATAGTGTTATCTTGGGGAGAAATAGTATTATCGGTTAAATTCTTGTTTTGTGGGATACGATTTACGAACAAAGATTAACGAATAGCGATTTTTGATTATTTTTTTTTACTTCTAAAATCAAAAATCGTTAATCCTTGTTCTGAAATCAAAAACTTTTGGTTGAAGGCTCTGCCGCACTAAGTTAGAATGGGAGAAAAAAAATGTGCGGAAGAGGGGACTTGAACCCCTAAGCCCTTGCGAGCACTACCCCCTCAAAGTAGCGTGTCTACCAATTTCACCACTTCCGCAAAAAAGGAGCACAAAATTACGTTCTTCTCGGAAGAAATGCAAGAATTGCAGCTAAATTTTATTCGGGAATTGGTTTTTGTCTGCCGCGTAAAATAATATCCTGCACTTCTTCTCGAAATTTTCTTTCAAAAGCAAGAAACTGCGCCATTTGCTTAGGAGTTAGTAAATTTTGAAGAGAAGATACAAAGTTAATTTTATTTTTTCGTGTCATTTTTTCAACCGAAATAAATTCTTCGATAATTTTCTTCCATTCCGCATCAGATGTTTGCACATCCTGATTAACAGATTTATCTCTTATCAGCCTCGATAAACTATCTATCCGTTCGTGCAATTTTTTCTCTTTTTCTCGAAACTCATTTCTCCTGGCGAAAAACTTAACACTCACCTCTTCAGACATATTTAGTTCTTCTATCAATTTAATTTTTTCTAATTGATCAATCCTTTCACGCGGATTTCCTCTTCTATTTCCCATATGATGCTGTTGGGAGAATATTTCTGTTGACAAAATTGAAATCAACAAAAGCATTAAGAATAAATATTTTTTCATTTTACTACCTACAATATTTTTGTTTGTTGAAGCTGTGAATAAACTTTTTCAAGTTCTTCATCATCTAATTGTGAAAGCACTTTGTCGTATTCGTTATCATTTTTTATCAAGGAGAAATCATTACTGTTGCTTGATGCCGAAAGAGATTGATAAATAGTTTTATCAATTTCCTGTTGAACTTTTTTATCATTTACAATGCTGTCTGAAAGCTGGTCGGTGGAAGTAATGTATGAATCTTGCGCGACGGTAGAAATATTATTTACAGTTATTTCTTCTTGTTGAGTTGCATTTGATTTATGGCCTGATTGCACAAATTGGAACGAAAAAAACAATACGATAATGGTTGAAAAAGCAATTGATGTACTAAGTACCAATTTTTTAAAGGAGAATTCATAACGCTTCTTTGCCTGGTTCTCACGAAATCTTGGAAGTAGAGTCGTAAAATAATTTTCGTCAACCGAGATAGAAGAAAGAGACGTTATCTCTTTAGATACTTTATTTAATTCATCTAATTCCTTCTGCAGTTCAGTTGAATCCACAAATTTTTCGAGAATATTTTCTTTTTCAGAAAAGTGTTCATCATAAATATTGAATAATTTTTTATTCATTATCATTTCTCATAAGTTTATTTACTTTTTCAAATGCGTGGAAATAATTTGCTTTTAAACCGCCGACACTTTTTCCGGTGATTTGTGCAATCTCTTCATAACTTAATTCATCAAAATGGCGGAGGATAAATATTTCTCTCTGTTTCTCCGGTAATTTTTGTAATACTCTATCCAATTTTTTTAATTTTTCCTTGTCTTCAATATTTTTTACTAAATCTTCATCTGTTGATAAACCGATATTCTCAGGTGAATCGAAAGAGATAAATCTTCGTAACTTTTGTTTTTTAATATAATTGATGCTGCGAGTAATAGTGATCCGGTAAATCCATGTAAACAAAGAAGACTGGAAATTGAAATTTTTTAATTTATCATAAAGAACAAGTAAAACTTCCTGAACAATTTCATCGGAATCTAAATGATTTCCGGTCATTCTTCTCGCATGCCAATAAATCTTCGCTTGATATTTACGAACAAGTTTATTGAATGAAACTTCATCGCCATCAAGAAAGCGGCGGACCAAATCAAAATCAGAATACTCTTCCGGCATATCTTCTATTTATAATTTTAGACACATTATGATAACGAAAGGTTTAATTTGCTTCCGGTTTAAACCATCATCAATTCTCTGCTGTCAAAGGAGCGAAAGAAAAAATTTTTCAAAAAAAATATAAGGAATAACAAAATGAAATCACTCATGAAATTTTTCATTCCGGTTTTAGTAATGGTTTTCACAACCGGTATGATTGCACAGCCCGAACATGGAATGGGAATGGGAATGGGAATGGGCAAACGGAAAGCAATGATTGCCGCGAAGCTCAATTTAACGGCTGACCAAGAAAAGAAAATTGAAGATCTTCGCACAAACCACCAAAAAAAGATGATCGATCTTAAAGCAGATATGGCAAAACTTCATCTCGAGAAAAAAGAAATGATGAATAAGGGCAATTTCGATCGTAAATCTTTTTTGGCACTTGAAGAAAATATAATGAAACAAAGAGATGCGATTGAGATATCAAGAGCAAACCATCAAATGGATGTTTATGAAGTATTAGACGCTAAACAGAAAGAAATTTGGAATAAACATCCGATGCAAGGACCAATGGGAATGCGAGGTAAAGGTCTAAGACGAAACAACTGTTGTTTAAATTGCGGCGGTGAGTTTGAACATCCGCGAAAAGGAAAATGATTTCACGCGGTGAGATGTAAATAAAAATATTATCTTGAAGGTCTTAACCGACCTTCAAGATTTTTTATAAATCCCCTTCAATCGGTCTTAACACAATTTCTTCAGTTACAATATTTCCAGGTTGTTTATAAAGTGAATATATCATACTTGCAACATCATCAGGATTCATCATTCGAAAACCATATTTAGAACTAACTTCCGGTGCCCAGATTTCCGTATCGGTCGCGGCTGGATAAACATTAATCACGCGGATGTTGTATCTCCTAACTTCTTCTCTTAACACTTGCGAGAATGCTTTTAAGCCAGCTTTGGAAGCCGAATAAGCTCCGCTTTGATGAAAGATTTTTTCGGTAACTACAGATAATATATTTATTATCGTCCCTTTGTTTCTTTTTATCATCAATGGAAGAACCGCTTTAATTGTATAGATTGAACCAACCAGATTTGTTTGAATAATATTTTCAATATCTTCAACTGAATTTTGTTCAACTTTCTTAAAAGAAGTGATTCCGGCGTTATTAATAAGACAATCAATCCCCTCTCCGCCAAAGGTTTTCTCAACAAATGAAAAAACATCTTCTTTGGAAGAAATATCTACCGGATGAGATTTAATTGCCGCTTCTTTATGAATAGTTTTGGTAAGTAATTGTAGTTTTTCATCCTGGCGGGCTGTGGCGTAAACATTACAACCTGCATTAGCAAAAGCAATTGCTATGCTCTTTCCTATTCCTGAACTAGCGCCGGTTACCCAAATTTTTTCTTTGACATTGGACATTATATTTTATTCATCCGAATTAAATCTAAAAATTCCGTCCGCGTTCGAGCATCTTCTTTGAACAAACCGTGCATTGCGCTTGATGTTGCGGAAGAATTCTGCTTCTCAACACCGCGCATCATCATACACATGTGATATGCTTCCGAAACGACGGCGACTCCCTTTGGAGCTAAATATTTGTCTAATGTATCGGCAATTTGTTGCGTCATTCTTTCCTGAACTTGAAGACGTCTTGCAAAGACGTCAACTATACGGGGGATTTTGCTTAGACCAACTATCTTTCCATTGGGAATATATGCAACGTGCACTTTACCGTAAAACGGAAGCATATGGTGCTCGCACAAACTATAAAAATCAATGTTCTTTACCAATACCATCTCGTCATACCTTTCATTAAAGATGGCATCATTTAAAACTTCATCAATATCTTTGTTATATCCCGAAGTTAAAAACTCGTAAGCTTTGGCGACGCGCTTCGGTGTACTCAGCAAACCTTCCCGTTTGGGATTTTCTCCAATTTTGATTAATAGCGTTTCAACCAGACTTTCAATTTTATTCAAATCCATTTTATTCTCCTTTGTACTCAACTGAATTATTTTCCGTTTCATACAACTTAACCGAAAATAATTTACCGGTGGGAATTTTGTTTTGCAATTCATTCCAAACGGCAATGCAAATATTTTCTGCCGTAGGAATTATTCCTTGCAAAAAATCCACTTCGTGGTTTAAATGATGGTGGTCAACTTTTTTTATTATGGAATCGTGAACAATTTTTTTAAGAATTTTTAAATCGATAACATATCCGGATTTTTTATCAACTTCACCACACACTACTATTTCCAATACGAAATTGTGTCCGTGTCCGTAAGGATTTGCACATTTATCGTACAAGGAATTATTCTCTTCAGCGGTTAAAGCATCGTTATACAAACGGTGTGCAGCGCTAAATACTTCTCTGCGTGTTACATAAATCATGTTATTTTAATGCTTCCAAAACTTCTTCCGTATGCCCATCAACTTTTACTTTTGAAAAAATCTTTTTTACTTTCCCTTCTCCATCGATAATTACGGTGGTTCGTTCAATTCCCATATACTTTTTACCATACATACTTTTCTCTTTCCATACACCGTAATTCTCAATCATTTCTTTGGATTCATCACTAAGTAATGGAAACGGTAAACTGAATTTTTCACTAAAGTTTTTGTGCGACTTTACAGCATCAGCGCTTACGCCAAGAATAACTGTATTGCTCTTTTTAAATACCGCAAACTCATCGCGGAAACTGCATGCTTCTTTTGTACAGCCGGGAGTATTATCCTTCGGATAAAAATAGAGAACAACTTTTTTACCCAAATAATCTTTTAACGAATGGGCTTTCCCGTCTTGGTCATTTAAATTGAATGCCGGAGCTTTTTTACCTTCTTCAATCATGTTTTCACCTATTCATCCTTTTATTTTAAAGCATTTTGAATTGCCGTGTAATTTGGCTCATCGCCGGCATTCTCTAAAACTTCTGCATATTTAACAACTCCATTTGGATCGATAACGAATGCAGAACGCTTTGCGACACCTTTATAATCAAATTTACCCGGAGCAAAAACATCATAAAATGCACCGTATTCCGGAGCTACTTCTTTATTAAAATCACTTAGAAGAGGGAAATTAATTTCATTATGTTCCTTCCAAAGTTTTAGACTAAATGGACTATCAACACTTATTCCCAACACTTGAGCATTGAGGTCGGAATAGCGATTCATGTTATCGCGCATAGAACACATCTCTTTTGTACAAACTCCGGTATTTGCAAATGGGAAAAAGAGAAGGACAACATTTTTTCCTCTAAAAGAATTTAATGAAACATCTTCCGTGTTTGTATTTTTTAAAGTGAAATCCGGGGCAATTGATCCAAGAGTAACAGACATATTTTTTCCTTATTTTTATACAGTAAACAATATTAAAGAAAAATAGTTCCGAAGTTATTCATTCATTTTTAAAGTAAGTTTCACAAGATCAATTTTTACTTGAGTAGTCCGGAGAATGTTAAATTCAAAATTGCCGATAAGAATTATCTCACCTTGAGAAGGAATTTTTCCGCTTTTAGAAGTGATAAATCCGCTGACCGTTTCGTAATCTCCAAGCGGAAAATTGAGTGAATACTTTTCATTTACAAAATCGATCTCAACTTTACCGCTTATTAAATAAGTGTTTTCTTCAAGTTTTCTACAGATATTTTCTTCGACATCATATTCATCTTTAATCTCGCCAAAAAGCTCCTCAATAATATCTTCCATCGTAACTATACCGGCTGTACCGCCAAACTCATCAACAACCGCTGCGATTGATAATCTCTTTGCTAAAAATTCTTCGAGCACTTCAGCGGTTTTTTTTGTTTCGGGCACAAAATACATCTCACGCATTATCGATTGAACATCTGTAGGAGAAGAAAATACATCATACGCCAGTACAAAACCTTTAATGTTATCAACATTCTCTTCATAAACAGGAAGTTTTGAATAAGCCGAATCGATAAAAGTTTGAATAACTTCTTCGATTGAAGATGAGATTTCCACGCCTATTATTTCAGTGCGCGGACGCATCGCTTCGTAAATTCGTTGTTCACGTAAATCCAACACCCGTTTAATAAGATTCGATTCTTTTTTATTCACTTCTCCCGCCTCGTGGCTTTCATCTAATAACGATTCTAAATCTTCCCTGCTTATCAGACTTCTTGTTGATGTTTCATTTAATGATTTCGATTTTGTAAAAAAAGCTGAAATTGATGAAATGATAATAATTACCGGTTTTAAAATCACTGAACAGATTCTGAGCGGAATAGAAGCCCATAGAATAAAGTTGTCGGCAAACTCTCGTGCGAAATATTTTGGAATCAATTCTCCAAATAACAAAATGATAAAAGTAGAAACAAAAAGAATTTGTAAATCACTTAAATGATATTTCTCATATAATATTATTGCCGCCAAGGAAGCGAAACCAATATTAACAATATTGTTCCAGATAAGAATTGTAGAAAAAAAGTGTTCCGGTTTTTTTACAAAATAGAGAAGATTCTCGGCAGCAATATTTTTCTTCCGGGCTAAGACTTCAATTTTAATTTTATTAGAAATCACAAAAGCAATTTCAGTTGAAGAAAAAAATGCGCTTGCGGCAATCATCAAAAGTAATATGAGAATATTTGTATCCATCTTAAAACAACTTATAAACAATAACGATAGTGGTTAGGCTGTACAATAGAATGTTCATTATCATCGATATATCGGTTACCATAATTTCCGTAGTGTTTTCACCTTTATTGTGATTGATAACTAAATACATATACCTGAAAATTCCAAATACAACAAACGGAGTTGTATAAATCAAATGTTCGGTTTGAAAAACCGTAACGGTGCGTAACGAAACCGTATATAACGCATAGCTGATGATCACACTGGCGGCGGCAATGGTTGCCATCTGATCTATAAAATTGGTCGAATAAAATTCAAGCACTTTTCGAGTTGATGATTGTTCATCGCCAACAACAACAAGTTCTGAACGCCTTTTCATTACCGCGAGAAAGAGCGAAAGGAACATTGTCGTTAAGATCAACCAGCTTGATATTTCAACTGAAATAATTAATGCACCGGCTGTAACCCGGATCATAAATCCGGCGGCAATACTAAAAATATCCAAAAGGACGAGATGTTTTAATTTAAACGAATAAAAAATGTTGATGACTAAATACAGCACGGCAAAAATTTTGAACATCGAGTTCGTGTAAATTGATAAGAGAAGTCCAAGTGCCAAGAGAATTATTGCAATTGTAATTCCATTGGCGTTTGAAATTTTCCCCGATGCAATTGGTCTCATCTTTTTTAAAGGATGGTGTCTGTCGGCTTCAGCATCAATAATATCGTTAATAACGTAAACGACACTTGAAAGCAAACAAAAAATAAAAAAAGCCGTAAGTGATTTAATCAAATAATCAGTGTGAAAAAGATTGCGTGAATAAACCAACGGGATAAAAACAAAAAAGTTTTTTATCCACTGCGGAACTCTAATTAGTTTAAATATATCTTTCATTTAAAAGACTGCCGTTTCCTGATAAGTTCCAAAAACTAAACGAAGCTCGTGAACCATTTCACCGAGTGTAACATACTTTTCAGCCGCATCAAGCAAGACCGGCATCAAGTTTCTGTTTTCTTTTGCGGCATATTGAATTTCATCCAATGCCTCCTCAACTTCCATTGCGTTACGTGACTCTCTTAAAGCTTTTAACTGTTCCCTTTGCACCCGTTCTACTTCCGGTGAAACAGTCAAGAGAGGAATATCAACTTTTTCATTTTCTTCAACAAATTCATTAACTCCAACAATAAATTTTTCTTTTCTTTCAACTTCTTTTTGGTAACGATAAGCGGCATCAGAAATATTTTTTTGAAAATATCCCATCTCAATTGCTGGAATAACTCCGCCGAGTGCATCAATCTCTTCAAATATTTTGTTTGCCTGCGCTTCCATTTTATCCGTTAAAGCTTCAACAAAATAACTGCCGCCAAGCGGATCAACAGTGTTTGTAACGCCGGTTTCATAGGCAATTAGCTGTTGTGTACGCAAAGCGATTTTTACCGCTTTCTCACTCGGAAGCGCGAGCGTTTCATCCATCGAATTTGTGTGAAGAGATTGCGTTCCACCAAGCACCGCCGCCATTGCCTGGAATGCTGTTCTCACAATATTATTTTCCGGCTGCTGTGCGGTAAGTGAACAACCGGCTGTCTGCGAATGAAATCGCAGCCACCATGAACGTGGATTTTTTGCTCCGTATTTTTCTTTCATTCTTTTCGCATAAATTCTGCGAGCGGCTCTGTACTTTGCAATTTCTTCAAAAAAATCTAAATGAGCGTTAAAGAAAAATGAAATCCTCGGAGCGAAATCATCTACATCCATTCCTCGTTCAATACACGCTTCGATGTAAGCAAAACCATCAGCTAAAGTATAAGCCAGTTCTTGCACAGCTGTAGAGCCTGCTTCGCGAATGTGATAACCGCTCACGGAAACGGGATTCCATTGCGGAACTTCATTTTTACAATACTCGATCATATCAACTATGATGCGCATTGAAGGATGCGGTGGATAAATAAATTCTTTCTGTGCAATATATTCTTTAAGAATATCGTTTTGCAATGTTCCGCGAAGTTTTGAAAATGGAACACCTTGTTTTTTTGCAACCGCCAAATAAAAAGCGAAAACCATTGCCGCAGGCGAGTTGATCGTCATTGAAGTAGAAACTTTTCCTAATGGAATTCTATCCAGAAGAATTTCCATATCCTTTAATGAAGAAATTGAAACACCGCATAGACCGACTTCACCTTGAGCTAATTCGGCATCGGCATCCCAGCCCATTAATGTTGGCAAATCGAACGCTACCGATAAACCGGTTTGCCCGTTCTTCAATAAATAATGAAACCTTTGGTTGGTATCTTCTGGTGAACCAAATCCGGCAAATTGACGCATCGTCCAGACTTTACCGCGGTAACCATTCGCATGGATTCCGCGAGTGTATGGATACTCACCGGGAAAGTTTAGATCATTTAAATAATCAATTTTTTCTAAATCATCAGGACCATAGAATCCCTTTACTGGTTCGCCGCTTACGGTAGTATAAGTTTTGCCGTCGGTTGATGAGTTTTCAACTTTTTGGTTGTACTCTTCTCGAAGTCTTTTGTATTCTTCGGATACTGGCATTTTTTCCTCTTTGTTTTTAATTAAGTTCTTCCAAATCTTCTATCAAATTCTTCTAATGAAATTTTAACGACTATCGGTCTGCCGTGCGGACAAACATATGGCATTGAGGTCGCAAACAATTGATCGATCAGCAAGC
>JALNWB010000051.1 GCA_023231105.1 Ignavibacteriaceae bacterium
CTTCCTGGAAAAGTCTTTTATTTTCAAGCGAAATAATTGCCAGCGTTCCGACAGAATTAATAAACTCAATGTCTGTTCCGGAATACGGAATGTTATTCATTCTTTTACCGAGAAGTACAAGTCCGCGCGTTTCTCCTTGCAGCTGCATCGGGATCATCAATTCAAAATTATATTTTGAAAGATTTGGAAAATCTTTTTCGATTCCTTTTTTATCATGCACATTTTCGATTGATTGAATATTAACATGAGTCATAACATCCAATAACGGCGCCTTTGGAACCGTTGATTCCAAAATTTTAAGTTTGTTCTCATCTGAAATTAAAACTGCATAAGTTGAAAGAAGAAAATGTCCAAGTAGTGAATAGACTAAAAGTTTGCTGATCCTGCTTTCTTCATTCAGGACACCAAATTCTTTTCCTAACTCAAACAATGAACTTAAACGGTTCACACGAGAATCAAGCATCCGGTTTACTTCTTTAAGCTCGCTTATAAACATTGCATTTTCAATTGCCGTTGAAGCGATATTCAAAATTGTAACAAGAAATTCTTTCTCCTCGGTTGAATAATCTTTTTTATTTATTTTTTCTCCGAGACAAAGAAAGCCGAGGCATTTTCTCGGTGAACAAATTTTTTCCGAATAAACTAATTTCGTTTGAAGTAAAAAATCTTTTAACTCTTTATTTTCTTCAATATCTTCAGTGTGAGGAATAGATGTGAATAAAGCAATTTGTTCTTCACTTAATCCTTTAAATGATAGAATTTTCATTTCATTTTGAATAGAAAGGATTATACATCCCCTGGTTGTAATGAATTTTCCAAGGCATGTTAAAAGCAGATTGTTAAGTGTAAATTGTAAATCAAGGCTTGAGTTTACAACTCGGCTGAATTCAACTAAAGCTGTTAAGTTTCGTTTGAGCTTTGTGAATTCAAGTTTTTCCATAAAAATGTTAGGCGATTTTTTTAGTTAATATTAACTGGTTGCCGTTTCCTTCAAGAATATTATATTCAACTTTGTCCATCAAATGCCGCATCAAATGCAAACCTAACCCACCCACGCGCCGTTGTTTTAAATATGTCGGCATATCCGGGTCGGCAATTTGGTTCGGGTCAAAACTTTTTCCATGATCAATAAGCAGCACTTTAAATTCTTTTTTAGAAATTAAGACGCGGATAACAAACTCGGTTGATGCGTCGTAATTATAAGCATGTTTAATAATATTAGTGCAAGCTTCATCAACGGCAAGTACAATTTTATCGATAACATCTTTATCAATCCCCGAATGCAAAGCTTTTTCCTCCACAAATTCCCGGATAGCGCCGAGATTTTCAGTGGAACTTTTCACTTTCATTTCAAAAATATTTTTTGCTGCTGTGTTCACAATTAATTTTTTGCCGTTATTGATTAAACTTATTTACAGCTTCTGTTTCAGTTGGAAATATTTCATACAGAAGCGGGAAACCTAAAAGATCAAAAATGTTATAAACACTCGGCTGCATTGCCGCAAGTTTTATATCGCCGGAATTCGTCCGCATCGTTTCTATAAATGCCATAAAAACTCCAAGCCCGGCGCTGCTGATGTACTTTAGTTTTTCAAAATTTACCACGACTTTGAATTTGTTCTTCGTAATTAAGTCGGAAATGGCATGCTCAAGATGCTGCGCAGTGTGCGCATCAAGGTAGCCGTTAAGCTCAATGATATTAACTTCACCGTATTCACGGTGCTTAGTTGAAAACTCAGCCATGCTGTTTCTCCAAATTATTTTTCCATTTAAAAAGTAGTAACGTTATATCGTCATGCTGCGGCGTTCCTTGCGAAAAGACAGAAACCTGTGTCATGATTTTTTTTGCGATTGTATCAACAGATTCAGATTGATGATCAGAGATAATTTTTTTTAAGGTAGTAATCCCAAAGTCATCCATGTTTTCGTTCTTCGCTTCAGTAACTCCGTCAGTGTACAAAACAAAAATATCATTTTCTTTTAATTGAAGAGAATATTCTTCTAAAAAAACTTCAAATTTTTCTGAATACGTTAAACCTAAACCCACACCACCGGGAAGCACTTCTTTAACTTCATTATTTCGCACCAACAAAATAGAAGAATGCCCGGCGCGCGAAAGAAAAAGTTTTTCAGCAGTTAAATCAAAAACTCCGAAGACGGCGGTAATAAAATTTTTCTTCTCCATCGTTCTTTCGATGATTGCATTCGTCCTGACCAAAATTTCTTTCGGATTATCAAAGGTTAGCACTAAGGATTCGATTATGCCGCGCAGTTCAGCCATAATAAATGCGGCTGAAATTCCTTTGCCGGAAACGTCGGCAATAATAAAACCAAATTTATTATCGGGCAATTCAAAGAAATCGTAATAATCTCCGCCAACTTCAAATGCAGGAACAAAGACGGAAGAAATTTCCAGGTGTTTTACTTTGGGAATTGATTGAGGTAATATTTTCCCTTGCATTTCCCTCGCCACATCAAGCTCCCGTTCAAGTCTTTCTTTTTCAATCGATGACTTAAGCAGTTTTGCATTTTCGATTGCAATGGATGAGTAATCGGAAAAAGTTTCCAATGCGTTTTTGTCTTCATCATCAAATGGAACATCGACTTTTTTGGCAACAAATAAATAACCGTTTATTTTTTGATGAGATTTTAATGGTGCGGAAGCCGCATAACAAAAGTGTTCGTTTTTCGTTTCATTCTCATTACAGACAGTTACGTTTGCAAAGGAAATTTCACTTAAAGTGTGTTTCTTTTTAGGTGAAAAGATAACGGATTGAATTTTATCCGCTGTAACAAATCCGATATTTTTAGGAGCAACGGGCGTTTTCGTTTCGTCGTCGGTTAAAATGATCCATGCGGCATCGGCGTTACACACTTTAATTGCAAGGTCGGTAATGGTGTCGCCCAATTCCTTAAAATCTAAAACTTGATTAATCAACCTGCTTAAGATCTGCAGCGAAGTAACTTCGGTTGCCTTTCGATCAAATGCTTCGGCGGTTGGCAAATGGAACAGTGTTATTACAAACAAGAAACTAAAATAGATAACGCCATAAATATTTAACAGGAGATTAAAATAATTTAGCGAAGGAGAAAAGTTGTTCAATATTTTTGATATTCCATTTTCAGAATGAATCAAAGAAATTGAAATTCCAAAAAGGATTATTAATCCAAATGAAAAGAGAAGGAGCTGCTTTTTTTCTTTTTTAGATAAAAACGCGATCCACGAAATTTTCAAAGAATTAATTACCATCAAAATAACGGCGTTTGCCGTGAACGCCATTTTTACAAAATCCCAGCCGCTAAATTTATCGAGTAAAGTTGCAAACGAAGAAAGGATAAGAAATACTAAAAGAGCGGTGAAATAGGTTTTTACATTTTTTCTTTGCTTCAGAAAAAAAAGCAACCGGAAGACAAGAAAAAGGTATGATAAAATTATGATGATGAGTAAATCAAAACCGTAGGTGACCAATGATATAAAAAGTGCATTTGAAGTAAGAAATTCTATTTTGTCAATTCCCACTAAGGAATGAAATCCGTTAAGGAACTCGTATAAAACAATACTAACGAGAGTTAAGAAAAGTAAGCTCCTAACCAACGTTATTGCGGAAAATTGTTTTTGAGAGAATAACCGGTTAAGGTTTAGAATAGAAAAATAGAAAACGGTTAGAACTAAAAGATCATTTATTAAAGAAAGGAAAAGACTTTGCGCTGAAAATATCATTCTAAATAAAAACAACCCGATAGCAGCCGCAATGAAAAGCTGTATTCTTGGTTGTGATATTTTGGTCGAAAATTCCATTTCTTTTTTCCGGTTAAAATTAAGTAACTCTACAATTTCCTGGTTCAAATTATTAACTTTTTGCGGTAAAAAAAAAGAGTGTGGTATGAACGGTTATTATGTGGGATTGGTAGAAAATACTTAAAATGAAAGGAAACGCTGAAAAGCGCTTCCTTTCATCAAGTTAATTATATGATTTATCCTTAAATTATATCTCTATCGGGTCTTTCTTCTCCGAATTCTTTTTCAATTCTTTTTGAAGTTCTTTTTTCATTTTTTCCATGTCGTTTTTAAATCTTTCCATCTCTTTCTTAAATACTTCCATATCCTCATTCATTTTGTCGTTGAACTTAAAAGTCTTTGTTGAATCTTGAAAATAAAAACGGAAAAAGGTTGCTAAGGAATCCGGATTGGGAATTGAAAATCCTTCATTCCCAATATTGAATTCAAATTTCTTCGTGGTTTTTCTTCTCTTTTTATCATTATATACGGCGGTTTCCTCTTTTTCGGGCGATTCAACACGTATATCAAATTGAAAATTTCTTAGTTGATCAAACGCTATATCCAAAATAGAATTGAGAGAATCGAAATCCGGCAGATAATTTTCCATTGCAATATCCTGCGGAATTTGCACACGGCAGATATTGGAGTCAATCATCACTTTCATTTTCTGAGAAGAAGTAAATTCATCGGGAAAAACTTTTACATCAATTTTGAATCTTTTTATTTTATTCAATTCAGCAGTATGCTGACTCATCTCTTTTTTGAATTTGTGGATCTCATCTTTTAACTCATCTTTGTTAAGATGCAGTTTCTGAGTAAAAATTGTGTCTGGTGAAAAAACAAAATATGTATCTTCGTCAGGTCCATTCTGCTGTTGAATTCTATGCAATGATGCGATATTGTTTTCCACAAATGCTGCGGGCATAATTTTATCGGAAACTTCTTTGTTCACGCTGGCAACGTAGGAAAGTAAATCCGAACGGATTGCATTGTGATAATTCCATATACTTGGATTAACCGCAACCGTGTTTTTTTCATTCACAAGAATATGAGAAGAAATATCATCTGAATAGCTTAGTAGAATTGAATCAACCGCCTGTTTTTGATCATTAGTTAACTTCAAAGATTTTACAAATGCCGGCAAGTTATAAGCGTTTGCAGCGCTTCCTGCATACGTAACTTCAACAAATTGATTACCACTTGAATCACGCAACAATTGCAGCATCTGGCGGTCTTCTTTGTTCAGCGGAAGATTGTTGTTGAATGCAAAATTAAAAATATCTTCACTATTCAAATCTGCCACGTAAACAAATGGTTTCAGATTTTGCGTATAAAAATCGATAATATTTGTTTTCTGTTTGGAGAGGAATGTCGGGAAAAAATTAGGGTAAAATTTCAAGATACCCATTAAGAAAATTGTAACAATTCCAAAAGCAACAACGGGTTTCTTAAAAAAAGAAAAGATTCCCTCTGTTTTTTTTTCTCCTTTAATTTTTTCCATTAAACGGGTTGCAAAATATTCATCTTCCGGTAATCGTTTTAATGAAGAGAGTAGTTCTTTCACTTTTTTATCTTCTTCAAACTCCGTACGTAATTCCGCTGATGAAATAAGTTTGTCTTCAAGTAAATCTTTTTCATGTTTCGGAAGTTCATCATCAAGGTATGCGGAAAGTTGTTCTTTAATATTTTGGTTGTACCATTTCATCATAGCAGCTCCTTCTTATAAGGCTCAAGAATTTTTTTTAACGCTTCTCTCGCCCTAAAAATTCTCGACTTTATCGTTCCAACTTCAGTTCCGATCGTCTCGGCAATTTCTTGATAGCTCAATCCTTCAAAATCTTTTAAGATGAGGGGAGTTCTTAACTTTTCAGGAAGTTGAGCGACTCCTCTGCGGACAATCTCTTGAATTTCACTAGCATCATGCAAAGAACTTGAAGAATAAGAAAGTTCTTCTTCGGAAGCTGACAACGGAGATAAGATGCTTCTTATCTTTACTCTGCGCAGGTGATCTCTACATTTGTTTATCGTTATCCGGTAAAGCCAGGTGGTAAACTGAGATTCAAATCGAAACCGATCTAATTTTTTAAATACAGAGATAAAAACTTCCTGGGACAAGTCGTCAATCATATCCGGACCGTTAAGTGTAACAAAAATTATGTTACGGACTTTTTCTTTATGCCGGTTCACTAATGTTTTAAAAACGGACTCATCTCCGTCAATAAATCGCTTAATAAGCGAAAAGTCATCGTTCAGTGTTAGTATAGTTTGTGGTATCACTTTTTCATTTTTGTTTGTTTCGTTCATATATTTTGACGGTTAATTATGATTTTTGTTCCATTTATTTATTCGCCGAAAAATAATCTTATTAGTGGAATTAATCACCTTATTTTGAAGAACGGTATATTTACAAAAGAAACGGTAATATTTTTCCCAAAACTTCAATTAAAGAAGAATTAATTTTAAAATAACTTGGAAAAGAAACCGTAGCTAATTAAATTTTAGATGAAAAAATTAAGGAGAAATCAATGAAATTAAAAGTAGTGGAAAAATATGATGCTGTGATCATTGAATTGTCGGGAAGTGCGTTGGGCGGTAATGAAGCGACCGAATTTAGCGCAACCCTACGCAAACTTTTAGCCGAAAACAAGAAACACATCGTAATAGATTTGGGCGAAGTAACCTTTATGAACAGTTCCGGATTGGGAATGCTGATCAGCGGTTTAACAACCGTAAAAAAAGAGAATGCTTCGTTTAAACTTGCCCGGGTTACCGAAAAAATTGAAAGCCTGTTGGTTATTACCAAGCTTACAACAATTTTTGAATATTATGATACTGTTGAAAACGCTGTCAAGTCTTTCTCTAAGTAATATTTTTTTTAATAAATTTTGTTAAGAACTCCGGGTATTTTTTTATTCGGAGTTTTCTTTTGTTTAAATGTAAAGGAATAATATGGCAGTATCCGTACTTGTCGGAAGTCAATGGGGTGATGAAGGTAAAGGCAAAATTGTCGATCTACTTTCAAATTCATATGAAATTGTTGCACGATATCAAGGCGGCGCTAATGCAGGGCATACTGTTGAGATAGGTGATAAAAAATATATTTTACATCTTATTCCTTCCGGCATCCTAAGGGAAAATGTAATTTGCGTTATCGGCAACGGCGTGGTTATTGACCCGATCGCATTGTTAGATGAAATTTCTTTTTTGGAAGGACAAAATATTTCTGTAAAAGATAGATTATTTATCAGCCAGAACGCTCACCTCATTATGCCTTATCATAAATTATTAGATTCGATAAGTGAAAGCGGTAAAAATAAAATCGGAACAACCGGAAGAGGAATTGGTCCCTGCTACATAGATAAATACGCGCGTAAAGGAATTAAGATTAACGACTTACTTCATCCCGAAGTTCTTGAAAGAAAAATTCGTGAAAATATTACAGAGAAAAATTTACTTTTAAAAAATATTTATCACCACGAAGAATTAGATGTTGATGAAATAATTAAATCCTATTTGGAATTTGATGCAAAAATTGATCAATATATTAAAGATGTTCCTTCATACTTAAACCAGGCAATTAAAGAAGGAAAATCAATTTTATTAGAAGGAGCACAAGGCGCGCTGCTTGATGTGGACTTTGGAACGTATCCTTTTGTTACTTCCTCTCACCCAACCTCCGGCGGAGCTTGCACGGGTACCGGTATTCCACCAAATAAAATTACCGATGTTATTGGAATAGTTAAAGCTTATACTACAAGGGTTGGCGAAGGTCCTTTCCCAACGGAATTATTGGACGCAACCGGAGAAAAACTTCGCGCAATCGGAAATGAATTTGGCGCTACTACCGGCAGACCACGGCGATGCGGCTGGTACGACGCTTTCCTCGTTCGTTATTCTGCAATGATTAACGGCATAGATTCGGTTGCATTAACCAAATTAGACGTGTTGAGCCAATTTGAAGAAATTAACATTTGTACCGGGTATGAATACAACGGAAAATTATTGAAGTCTTTCCCAACTGATTATGAAAGGCTTTCTTCCGTAAAACCGGTTTACAAAACCGTTCCCGGTTGGAATAAAGATATCTCGGATTGTGAATCGTACACAGACTTGCCTCAGGCAACTAAAGAATATCTAAATATTATTTCGGAAGAATCGGAAATAAAAATAACTATTATTTCCGTAGGACCTAAAAGAGCACAAACATTTTTTGTTTCATAACTCAATTTATTTTTCGGAATCTATAGTATGAAGATGTCCGGCGGACCAGCGTCTGTAAACATTAAAATTATTTTACTAATTATTGCAATTGGTATTGGCGGCGGTACACTTTTTTTTACAAGTGATTTGGTTGAAAAACTCCAGGGAAAAGAAAGACAAATTGTTCAACTTTATGCTAAAGGGTTGGAGTATGTAGCAAACACTTCCGATGTAAATGCAGACATCACTTTTCTTTTTGAAAACATTATCAGACCAATCGATTTCCCTCTTATTCTAACCGATGAAAACAACAACATCAACTTAAAAAGCAAATCGGATATTCGAAATGTTAGATTTGATTCAACCCTTTCCGAAGAAAAATTAACTACGTTTTTCCGCAACAAACTTCAAGAGATGGACAAAGCAAATAATCCTATCAACGTTACTTATGTTTCGGGAAAAGATACAATTATTTTAACAAGAATCCATTACGGCAATTCGGGATTAATAAATCAATTAAAATATTATCCGTATCTGCAAATCCTGATCGTCGGTCTCTTCATCATTATCGGCTACATTGGATTCAGCCAAATTAAAAAAAGTGAGCAAAGTAATATTTGGGTCGGGATGGCAAAAGAAACCGCACATCAATTCGGAACACCAATATCAAGCCTAATGGGATGGATAGAAATTTTAAAACTCCATTATAGCGACCCGGATAAAGTGTTAGACACTGCTGAAGAAATAGAAAACGATGTAGAAAAGTTAAATAAAATAACCACTAGGTTTTCTAAAATCGGTTCTAAGCCTGAATTGAAGAATGGGAATATTACCGAATTACTTCAAAATGTTGTTGAGTATTATCAACGAAGAATACCACAAACCGGGAAAAAAGTTTCAATTGAACTTTTAGGTGAATCAAAGATAGAAGTTAAACTGCACGCCGAGTTGTTCGAATGGGTAATTGAAAATCTAATAAAAAATGCTTTAGATTCTATTTCACATGATAACGGAAAAATCACTCTTTCCGTTAAAAAGATTAAACACAAAATTGAAATTGAAGTTGCAGATAACGGCAAAGGAGTTGATGCCAAACGAAGAAAAGATATTTTTAGACCCGGGTATAGTACAAAAAGGCGAGGCTGGGGCTTGGGATTGAGCCTCTCTAAAAGAATAATAGAAGAATACCACAAAGGGAAAATATTTGTTAAAAGCAGCGTTCTTAACGAAGGAACAATATTTAAAATTATTTTAAACGCTTAACAAAGAAAATTCTTTGTTTTGATAAATTTTTCTCTCCAAATGCAAAGGGCAAAATAAAAAGTAAATTTTATTTAATTTTCAAAGATATTTTGATGGCATAAGAATTGTTTATTTAATACATGTCAGAAATATTAATTATTTCTGCATAGCACCCTCCTTATAGAAACACATAAACTGCCAAGGTCTAGCCCTCTTCCTTGGCAGTTTTGCTTTTAAGGAGACACATCAATAATGTTTTACAACAAACTATTATTTCCAATTATCGTAAAAGAATCATCTTCTTAGTAATTATTTTTCCATCAGTTTGCAACTGATAGAAGTAGGTTCCACTGGAAAGTTGTTGGTTTGAAATATTTTTTGCGTCAAACGAAGTCTGATATTTTCCAGCCGATTTATATTCGTTTACAAGCGTTGCAATCTCATTTCCCAAGATGTCGTAAACTTTAAGAGTAACAAAACTACTCGTTGGCAATTCGTAATTAATTGTTGTAGTTGGATTAAACGGATTGGGGTAACTGTCGAATAATTTAAAACTATTAGCTGTTATCGCCCCATCTTCAACAGCCGTTGGGTTGTAAGTATAAAGGGTCTGTGATTGGTTCACCCACGACGAGCCTAAATAACTTTCATACAATTCCTTGGTAATATTATCATCAACGTTATAAGAACTTGTAGTGCGGTCATTCTCTTTCCAAGCATTTTGATTCATAAGTTGACCAAGCGAAGAAAGTTCTTTGTTTGTGGCTGAATAGGTGTAAATTCTTTTCTGACTCTCAGTCCAATTAGTAGCATTAATATCCCAATATTTGTACAAACTTTCCAATACAAAAGAGTCGGATCCATCGTAAGTGTATTCATGCCGGTTGAGATTTTGCAAGGTTGTTGGATTAGTAAATGCTTGTTCCACTTCTATAGTAGATAAAAGCTTGGAATTTCTTGTATAACTTGTCTTTAACGTATCCATCCACTGATTAGTCCTCCAATCTGAACGAGTTTCAGTTTGAAGTTCTTTAGGATTAGAAAGGTTATACAAGTAAGTGGTTTTTCTATAGTTCTCCATAGAAAAAGTTGTAAAATTTAATTGCTCGGTTGTTTCGGTTAGCGGAAGCCCGGCAGAATTGTTTGTATAAGTAGTTTTTGAATAGGGCATTAATCCGGCGCCAAAATCCATCTGTTGATTAACAAGAATCAAAAAGTCATTAGCATCATAAGAAAAATCACTCTGCCCTTGCAGTTTCCAATCAGTGCCGCTAAAAGCATACATTTTTAACTGCAGGAATCCTAATGTTGTTCCCATATATTTAAAATGAAATTCTAACTTTGATTGATTCTGCCAACCGGTTTGTGGATTATTGAATGAATAAACATCAATCATCGTCCAATTGGATGTATCTAAAGTTGTAACGGTCTTTTGAGTGGACATCCAATTGCCATTAGACCATTGCTGAGTAAGTTCTTCTTGATATGTGATGATAGATGAAATTTGAACGGTTGATAATCCTGTTTGTACCGCGTGAAAATTCCTAGGGAAAAGATTTTCAAGATTCTTTAGGTCAGGTTTATTTTCGCCTAATAGCGAGTGAAAAAATAGAAACAAAAAAATAAGTACCAATCTGTTTTTCATTACAGCTCCTTCTTAGTTATAGAAACGTTCTTGATACAAACTTATTCTAAAGGAGAAACTGAAACAATAACGCATATGCACTATTTATCCGTTATAGCACAAGCATGTTGGATTTTTGGGGGTTATGATTCTAGCGGAAGGAAAACGATAAACGATGCACCCGGTTTATTTTGGGAAGCTAATCTTGATGGACTTTGCACTTCAATTGTCCCGCCATGTTTTTCAACAATGTGTTTTATTATCGATAATCCCATCCCGGTTCCTTCATATCCCTTGCTTTTAATATTTGATGCACGGTAGAAATCATCAAATATTTTTTCTAAATCCTTTTCCGGAATTCCGATCCCGTTATCGCAAACCTCAAGCTGAATTCCTTTTCCTTTTTCATCAAGAATAATTTCAACAACGCCTTCATCCTCTATATATTTTAGGGCGTTACTAACCAGGTTGGAGAAAGCGATTTCAAGAAGGAGTTTATCTCCCAAAATTTTCGTTCTTACTTTACGGTTATCTTTGAAATGCAGTTTTACTTTTTTTCGATCAATGTTTGCTCTTTGCTTTTTGAGGACAGAACTAAGAATATCTCTTACCTTAATTTCCTCTTTTTTTATTTCATCCAGCAGACGAAGTTTTGAAACCTTTAAAACATCATTAGTGAGTTGAATTGCCTCTGCTGATCGAGCGCGCACCCTTTGCAGTTTATCCAATATTTTTTCGTTCACGGGTCCAAGAAAACCTTGCAGCACAATATCCAGATAAGAATGCAATGCCGCTAACGGTGTTTTTATTTCGTGCACAACGCTCATTACATATTTTTGCTTTTCAACTTCAGCGGCATTAAGCTGGTCTAATGATTCAACCAGTTTTTGTTCCATTCTATATAGTTGATGTGCAATACTGTTAGCAAGGACAACACTCATAAGCATAACAAAACCGAAAACAGCAGAGTATAAAACAGTAAATGTAAAGTTACTGTACATCGGCGCCTGGAATAATCCCGCAATTGCATGATGAGGGATTATAAAATGATATTCTGCAAAAACCATTATAAAGAAAAGAAAAATAACTGAGAAAGCAATTGTGTAGATTATGGCGCCTGGAAGTATAAGACTGCCTATTATCATATGGAAAAAGAAAAGCATCGATAGCGGCGTTTCTATTCCTCCCGTGAAATAAACTACTAACATCAAGGCGGTAAGGTCCAAGAGCATTTGAACAAGCGAGAAGTGAAGCGGATTAAATTTTATCGGATCACATTTTAAGAATTTTCTAACCCAATGAAGTATTCCATTATAAATAAGAATTGTACTGCTAATGAGCACCAGTGCAATCGATTGTGTATTTGTAAATTTTATACCCAAAATAAATTCCGAACTAACTAAAAATGCAAAGAGCATTAACACGGCGCCATATCGAAGTTTGATAAACCACAAATTGCGCCGTTTGATAGCGTCCCAAAATTCGTCATAATAAATTGCCCAAGACGGAACTAATGAAATCATATAAATCCCTAACTTCTTGAGAGTATAATTAATCTTGTCTCTTCATAAAGCCGACCGTATTTAACAGCCGACTTTATTGGTTGAAATCATGACATAAATTTACGAAATATATTTTCCCCGTTTGATATAATGAGTGTGCAACAATTTGTGCGACAGCTTACCACACGGTCCTTCGGTTAAGAATTTTTCATAAATGTAGTTCACGTGAGGATTCTCGTGTGATTTTCTAATCGGAAGTGAGGCTTCCTCTTCATAAATCGCTTCAGCGCGTTTTGCCCTGATCTCTGCCGAAGTAGGAATCGGCTGACCGCCGCCACCCAGACAACCACCTGGACACGCCATTATTTCAACAAAGTGAACATCATTTAATTCCCCTTTCTTCAACATTTCCATTACAATTTTTGCATTTGCTGTTCCGTGGGCAACAACAAATTTCAGATCAACGCCTTCAAGGAATTTATATTGCTCAACACAATTTTCTAATTTCACCGAAGCTTGTTTTACTCCTTCAAAACCGCGGCAAGGTTCAATTATAAGATTTTTAAAGGGAACTTCCCTTCCGGTAACTAATTCATAAGCTGTTCTTAGCGCAGCTTCCATTACACCGCCGGTAGCACCAAAAATAAGTCCTGCGCCTGAAGCATCACCAAAAGGATCATCAAAATGGCTCTTGGGCATTTCAGGTAAATAGATGCCGGCTTCGCGAATCATCTTTGCCATTTCGCGGGTTGTCAATCCGTAATCAACATCTTTAAAACCGGAGTCGAACATTTCAGGTCTGTTGCATTCAAATTTCTTTGCGGCGCATGGCATTAAAGCCACCGTTATAATATCAGCGGGATCTATCTTCGCTTCTTGCGCGTAAAATGTTTTGATCAACGCACCGAACATTTGCTGCGGAGATTTTGCCGATGATAAATATTCAAGAAACTCAGGATAAAAATGTTCGATATATTTTACCCATCCAGGAGAGCAAGAAGTAAATTGAGGAAGTTTTACTGATTCATCTTTATCAACAATAGCTTTTTTCAATCTTGTAAGAAGTTCAGTTCCCTCTTCCATAATTGTTAGATCAGCAGTAAAGTTTGTATCAAACACGCGGTCAAATCCGATGCGACGCAAAGCAGTATTAAGTTCTCCGGTAAAAGATTTACCGGGTTCCTTTCCAAATTCCTCTCCGATAGCAGCCCGTGGTGAAGGAGCAGTTTGAATAACCACATGCTTCTTCGGATCATCAATTGCCGCCCAGATTTCATCTGATGGATCATTAGCGCGTAGTGCAGAGGTCGGACAGCGGTTGATACATTGTCCGCAGTTGATGCAAACAACATCGGCAAGCGGTTTATCCAAAAATGTTCCTACGTGCGTTTCGTGCCCTCTATTAATAGCTTCAAGCACACCAACTTCCTGGAGATCGATGCAGGTTCTTACACAACGTTTGCATAGCACACATTTATTCATGTCCCTAACAACCGCAGCTGACGAACGATCTACTTCATACCTTGGAGTTTCTACATGTCCAAAAGTATAATTATCAACGCCATATTCTTTCGCAAGATTTTGAAGTTCGCAATTCCCGTTTCTAAAACAAGAATAACATTCGCCATAATGTTCGCTTAAAAGCAAATCAATAATATGTCGTCTTGCTTTTCTAACCATCTCTGTGGAAGTATTTATTTTGATAGGCGAAGTGATGGGAAAGGAACACGCGGTTTGAAGCGTTCTCATTTTCTCAACTTCTACAACACACACACGGCAAACTCCGGCGATGCATAAATCAGGATGATGGCAGAGTGTCGGGATATGGATTTGATTAATTTGACACGCTTCTAAAATTGTTGTGCCTAACGGAACCGTAATTTTCTTTTCATTTATTTGAACGGAAACCGTCCCTCCGATTGTAGTTAAATCTGTTGGTTTATCTACAACGAAAGGCTGTTGGCTTACCGGGATTCTTTCATTTTCGCGCTTAACCATTTTTCCTTCCCTTTCCTTTGGAGCCAAAAATTTCATCTTTAAAATTTTCAAGAATTGAGATAAACGAATTTGGACTCGATTGCCCTAAGCCGCATTTTGAAGCCACTTGCATCGTTCTTCCTAATTCTTTCAGATTGTTTATATATAAGAAAGTAAAATCATCGTTTTCAATTTTTTCAACAGCTTCAAGTAGTTTGGTATTTCCGATTCGGCATGGCGTGCATTGTCCGCACGATTCTTCCACAAAAAATTTCATAAAGTTCTTCAGTACTTTCAGCATATTTCTGCTTTCATTGAAGATCATTATAGAACCACCGGTAGCGACATCTTCATAACCCAGAACTCTGTGAAATTGCGATTTAGGTAAACATGTACCGGAAGCGCCACCGACTTGCACTGCTTTCGTATTCTTTGCTTCTACAAGTTCAAGTAATTCGTTAATGCTTGTTCCCCAGGATAATTCATATACTCCCGGTTTTTCACAATCACCTGAAACAGAAAACAGTTTTGAGCCGGTTGATTTATCGGTTCCATGTTTTCTAAACCAATCGCCTCCCTTTATTAGAATATGAGGAACCGATGCTAAAGTCTCAACATTATTTACTACAGTTGGATGCCCAAGATAACCGGTATTAACGGGATAAGGAGGACGGTTGCGTGGTTCACCTCTATACCCTTCAAGCGATTCGATGAGCGCTGTTTCTTCGCCGCAAACATATGCGCCTGAACCTAATCTAATGTTTATATCAAAGTTGAAATCTTTTTTACCGAGAATATTAATTCCCAACAGATTATCTTTTCTTAACAACTCAAGATAATCTTCAAGAGATTTCAGCATATATTCATACTCACCGCGCAAATACAAAATTCCGTTTTTTGCGCCGATAGTATAACCGGCAATGATCATTCCTTCAAAAACAAGTTCGGGATATTCGAGAAGAAGAACTCTATCTTTGAATGTTCCGGGTTCGCCTTCGTCGGCATTGCAAACGATAAATTTTTTATCGGAATTAGATGCAGCCGAGAGCATCCATTTTGTAGCGGTGGGGAAACCGGCGCCACCTCTCCCTTTTAATCCTGAACCTTTCAGTTCAAAAAGGATATTTTCTCTTCCCATTTCAAGAGCTTTTTTAACGCCTTCACCCTGTTTATATTCTGAGAACAAAACAGGCCCGCTTCTTTTTTTATTTAATGTTTTTATTGATTCCATTTTCGCCACCTATTTAATCGAATTCAAAATGTTAATTGCGGTTTCGGGGTCCAACTTTGTATAAACTTTTTCATTTACAAGCATTGCCGGTCCTTGATCGCACATGCCGAGGCAATTTGTATATTCTAAAGTTATCCGTTTATCTTTAGTTGTTTGTCCGAAAGTAATTCCTAATTCTCTTTGAACTGCTTCTTCAATTTTTTCTTTGCCCAACATATCGCATGAAATGGTTTGACACAGTCTAACAATGTTTCTTCCTTTCGGTTCAGAATAGAGGAATGAATAAAATGAAATTACGCTGTTCACTTCAACAGGATGAATGTCCATCATCCGGGCAACTTCTTGCTGTGCAAAATCAGAAATGTGTTTGTGCTTCCTTTGAATAGCTTGAAGAATTTGAAGCAACGCGGAGCGGTCTTTGCCGAACTGATTAACTAAACTTTCTATTTCTTCCGATAGTGCGTTCTTTTCTAAAACCAACATGATTTACTTCTCCTTTCTAAGTTGAAGTAAATGTTCAACTTTCTCAACGAGTAATGATGGAGAAATCGGTTTCTCCACAAAATCATCCACCGGAACCAATTCATTCACGCCGAAACTCATTCCGACTGTTTTAGAAACCGATGAGTACATTAAAATCGGAACCGTGATTTTTTCCCTTCGGAATTTTTGTGCGAGAAAAAAACCATCATCGGGTTCATTCATCATTACATCAAGAATTATTAAATCAGGCGAGTTGTCTTTCACCAATCGGTATCCATCCTCCGGATTTGTTGCTGTAATTACTTCATGTCCCTTTGAGTTTAGAACAAGACTGCTGGCATCAAGGATATCGGGATCGTCATCAATGATTACTATTTTAGCCATTTTGAATCCTTTCTATCTTTATTATCAATGTTTAAAGAATTAAAAATATATCCGAATGGGTGGGGATGAATGGAAGTTTGAATTTTATTAAAAGGATTGAACTCTTGTGGGGAGAGATTCAAAATTTGAAATGAATTTTTTCTGTAATTTTTCCGAACTATATTATTTAAACCGTTAAACATTTCGTTAGTCACTAACTTAATTTAACTTTCAATAACATTTTAGATGCCAGATCAACATTGTAAAATTGTTAATTTTAAGTGACAATTCACACTAATAATTGTCTTCCTTCATGTTTTTCTTACTTTTAAGAAGTTCGGTTATTAAAAAGCAAGAATGGTTGATAATTGAATAATTTCAATAAATACGAAGTGACAAATATCCATTGCGTAAAAAGCGGGTAACTCGTTTCCCTTATTTACTTTCATATTTAATGCTCTTCTCTTTTACCTCAAACCCAATTTTTCTTTTTGGTGTTGGAGGAGGAGTTAACAATTGATTTATCGCTTCAAAGATTGCCGTTATCTGTTCATCGTGCGTTTCAATTTTATACTCTAACTCTTTTAACTTTTGCGCCAACTCTTTGTGAGTTAAAAGCATTTCTTTCAGATGAACAAATGCGCGTACTACAAAAATTCCTGCCTCTATCGCTCTTGGGGAATTAAGAACAGATGCCAGCATTAAAGCTCCATACTCCGTAAAAGCAAAAGGTAAAACCGTTGAATGTTTTAAGGAATTGAACCGGTCACAATTTGTTACCAGTTCATCTTTTTCTGCTTTAGTAAGAACAAACATAAAGTCTGTCGGGAACCTCTCGTAATTACGTTTTACTGCCTGGTTAAGAACTTTAGTAGGGACTCCATACAACTCCGCAAGATCGCGGTCAAGCATTACTCTTTGTCCGCGAAGCAAGAGAATCCTGTTTTCAATTCGTTCTGCCGAAACTATTTCTTTTACACTCACATTTAACCTCAATTAACTATTTCGAGTATACTCATACTATTCGTGGCTATCGTAATTTCTGCGTGCCGCCCCAGCCGGTACTTGATGTTCCAAATTGGAACTTCAAGTTAGTGAACTCATCTCTTGTTATTTGGAACATAAAATCAGCAGGAAAGCGTGTTAAATTTCTTGAAACGGCTTTTTTCAAATCGCGGGTGGCTACGTCGTACAGCATTGCGAGGTCACGGTCGAGAATTACTTTCTGTCCGCGGATTGATAATATCTTATTTTCAATTCGTTCGGTTGGCACTATTTCTTTTGCGTTCATCCTTTGCCTCAATAATAAACTATTTTATGGGAAGTAACATCAAAGTTTTTTCATCCATCCAACCATTCATTCATGCCATCAACCATTTTGCAGTAAATATCACTTCCAACAAACTACTAACAATTTTGAAACATTTTCTCAAATGAATTAAAGACTTCAACTTTTTCCGCTTCAACATCAAGAAGAATTTTACCGAGATTTTTCAAGAGAACAAATTTGATTTTCCCATCTCTATTTTTTTTGTCGGAAAGCATTACCCAATAAAGTTTTTCTTTATCTAATTTTTTTAGCGAAGCTGGTAAAGAAATTTGTTTTGGAAGGTAAAGGAATTTTTTCAGTTGTTCTTCTGTAATAAATCCTTTTTCATGCGATAAATACAAAGCGCAAATAATCCCGGCAATAACCGCTTCCCCATGTTTAATTTTGAAATGAAGTTCGCTTTCAAATGCATGAGCAAATGTATGTCCGAAGTTTAGAATTTTGCGGAGTCCGGTCTCTTTTTCATCACTTGAAACAACTTCCGCTTTAACACTTATAGAACTTGCTATCAATTTTTCCGTTTTAGAAAAATCTTTTTGGTAGAAAGAATTAAAATCAAGAAATACTTGATCGTAAAAATTTTGACCCGTTAAGTAAGCGTATTTAATAATTTCGCCAAGTCCGCATGTGATTTCTTTTTCTGGCAGAGAGGAGAAAAAATTCGTATCGATCAAAACAAATTTAGGCTGGTAAAAACTGCCGATAATATTTTTTGTATTGTTAAAATTGATGCCAGTCTTTCCTCCGACTGAACTATCAACCGCCGCTAACAACGTGGTTGGAATATGAACGACAGGAACACCACGCATAAAAATTGAAGCGGCAAATCCAACTGCATCGCCGGTTACTCCGCCTCCAACAGCCACAACCAGCGTATCTCTACCAAGTTTATTTTCTGGCATTACTTTATGCAGTTCGGAAATTTGCTTAAATGATTTTGATTTTTCTCCCGAAGGGAATTTATAAACAAGATCTTTTTTTTCATCAATTAAAAAAGTTAGCAAATAATTTTTATGAAGGCGGAGAACGTTTTCATCAATTACAAAGAACATTCGTTTCGGTAAAGATTTTTTTTCACACAGTGATTTGAATTTTTCCAGGACGCCTTTGCCAAGATAGATGTTGTATCCATTTTCTTTTAATGCAACGGTAAGAGTTTTCATTCATGAAACTTTCTTTTTAATAATTTTACAAGGTCATCTACGGTTTTACCAACGGACATAGTATCAATCTGATAGATAATGTCGGACTGTAAATAAGTTTGTTCTCTTTTCTTCAGCAGTTCCGAAATTTTTGCTTTTGTTTCATAGGTGGTTAAGGGCATTCCGCTTTCAGACTTCAATAGCGGTCGATCAACTTTGAATTTTAAACGACGAAAAATCTCTTCGGGAGAACTTTTTAAATAAACGGAAGTTCCTGTTTTTTTTATAATTTCAAGATTTTCCTGTGTGGTTAATGTTCCGCCTCCCAAAGCAAGTACAAGATTTTCCGTTGTTGTAGTCTTCTTTAACAGTTCGTTCTCTTTTTGTCTGAAAAAAATTTCTCCGCGCGTTTCAAAAATATTGTTTACGGAGTCGTTCAATTCAGTTTCGATTAGTTTATCAAGATCGAAAAAATCCCATCCAAGTACATTGGCTAAAATTGGTCCAATGGTGCTTTTACCGGAGCCCATAAATCCTGTTAAATAAATTCTTTTATTCTTCATTTCTTTCATTTAAAATAAAAATCCCTCTATCTTTATTGCAAAAATAGAGGGATAATTGGATTTTCTGCAACTATTCTTTAACGATTGTAAAAGAGATATCTCTTGTCAACAATGTCGGCGTCTTTTTTCATTTTTGCCAGCCATTGGCTTACAAAAGAATTTTTCTTCTCTTGTAAAGTTCTATCTCTCAGCATAGTTTTTTGCGTATTAAAAGCGTTTACGTCAAATGCATCTTTGGATAATAATTTTGCTAACAAATAGCCACGGTTTCCTTTAATCGGTTCTGATACTGCCCCGATTGAAAGGTTATAAACTTTTGCGGCAAAGTTATATTCCAAACCAAGTTTTGGAATGCTGCCCGAAGTTGTAAAAATACCGGTAGTATCATAAAGCGCTCTGTTGTAAACACTTTTCGCTCCGGCAAGATTTGTCCCGAGTTTTTTCTTCATCTCTTCAACGATGGATTTTGCTTTAGCATACTTTTTTTCTTTAAGCAGTAATGCTTGCGCCTGCTTTTTCACATCATCAAATTTTCTAACTCCTTCATTAATCACTTCTGAGACTTTTGCAATAACGTATCCGTTATTTCCCTTAAATACCTGGCTAACCGTATTAACTCCGTTTTCAAAAGCAAACTTTATTAAAGATTTATTAACGCCGATAACCGGTAAATACCCGCTTTCTTCGTTGAATGACGGGGTTTCTTCAATTTTATATTTGGAGAGGTCTGCTTCTTTTTCAAATCCGTTTTTTTCTGCGAGGTACGCAAAATCATTCGATTGATTATAAATATCATCTCTGGTTAAAGCAGATGGCTTAATTGAATTAATTATTTTTTCAACAATATATTTTTTTGAGGTTTTGCCGGTAACTTTAATGATATGGTACCCGTAATTTGTTTTTATCGGTTTTTGTACAACTCCAATTGGACCATTAAAGGCGGCTTCTTCAAATTCTTTTACCATTCTTCCTTTGCCGAACCAGCCAAGTTCTCCTCCGTTTTTCGCGTTACCGTAATCCGAAGAATATTTCGCGGCGGCATCGGAAAAATTCATTCCGCTAAGAACTTCATTGTAAACACGAGTAGCTTCCGCTAAATCTTTTGCATCATCTCCGGTGCTTTTAATAAGAATATGAGAAGCTCGTACAAGTACATCTTTTGATGGAACCGTTCCGGAAACTTTATAAATTCCGTAAGTATTATTTGCAGAAAGCGGACCGATCATAATTCCAATTTTAGAATCGTCAAAATTATCTAAAAGAGCGGTCGGCAACTGAGTAATGTCCATTGTATCTTTTGAATACGGAACTTCGGAGTAAATATCTGAGAAATATTTAAATGACGATGTATCGTTCTTTGCTTTAAGAATTACATTTTGTAAATTCTTAAAAATACCGTCTGAGTCGTTTCTTGAGGGTTGAATTTTAAAGAAGACAAATTTCAATTTTCTTTGAGCTTGAACAGAAAATTGATCGGGATGTTCATCATAATATTTTTTAACTTCATCTTCCGAAGTTTTGAAATCAGTATCAGGAAGTGAGGCTAAATCAACTGATACAAATTCCGCCTGCATTTTAGTATTTTGGTCAATAAATTTTTGTTTCAGTTCACCATCGCTTACACTAACGGTAGCCAGCAAATAACTTTGTAATTTCTGACTTAATAATTGTTGACGAACAACTTCTTCGGCTTCAACTAAAGCTTTTTTATTTCGCGCATCAAACAAAGCGCTTTCGTACATTTCACGGTTAAACTTGCCGGTGGAATCAATAAAATTCTTCTTTAAAAATTCCGGTGGATTTGGTCCAAGAATATAATCTCTTACTTCCTCATCGGTTACTTTGATACCAAATTTTTTAATCTGATTTTCGGTTAACGTTTGTGTTACTATTGCATCCCAAACCTGGTCACGGAATTGGTCAATATTTTCTTCGGGAATTTCCTGACCGGTTTGTGCTTTTTGATTTTCCGTTGCACGATCAAGAAAACTTGAGAATTCTTGATAAGAAATTTTTTTTCCGTTAACTGAGCCTACATTGTTGGATCTTGCTCCTAATGCCTCTAAAACATTAGAATCTGAAATAACCATAAATAAAACAAACAAGACGCCAACAGAAAGTATGAAAGCTGGAGCTAAAGACCGCATTTTAGCCATCATAGCCATAATTTAATTATCTCCATTTTAATAAATTTAGTCTTACAAATTAGATACATATGTCCTAAAAATCAACGTAAATTTTAAATAAAGTTTGATTATTTTCATTTTAGTAATAGAAATTTAAAGGAATATGGCAAAATCACGAAAAACCGACATTCTTAAGGCTGCTCAGAAAAGATTTATCAGGCACGGGCTAAACAAAACTACTTTAGAGGAAATTGCACGGGACTTGCGAATCGGCAAGGCAACAATATATCACTATTTTGAGTCTAAAGATCAACTCTTCACGGAAACCGTAAAACTAGAAATCTCCGAATATCTCGACCAAATAAAAAAGTGCTTTAATAATGAAACAATTTCGGAAAAGGAGAGATTTCAAGAGTATTTTCTCTTTAAGATGAAATTGGGAGAGTCGTTTCCACTTCTGTTTGAGGTTATTAAACAAACTATCAATGAATTTTCAACCGAACTATTAGTTGATCTTCATCTCTATTTTTTAGAAAAAGAAGAAGAGGTATTATCGCTGATTTTACAATCAATTAAAAAAGAAAAACATGATTTCATGGACAAACAATTTGCAAAAGTTATTGTTGCGGAAACCACTGGATTTTTACTTCTTTCTTCTTTTTTAAACGCTCACAATAAAATTGAAGCTATGTTTATAGAAAAAGGAAAAGATGAATTTCTGAGAAAGTTTTCTTTCACCGATTAATCCTCTGCTTCGTTTCCATTTTCTTCAGCATCAATTTCTTTTTCCATTTCTTCAGCCTGGGTGAACAGAAATTTTTCATATTTATGTTTAATTAACTCCGCTTCCACGATAAAGAAAACATCTTCAGCAATGTTTGTAGCATGGTCGCCAATCCGTTCCATTTCGCGCGAAGTTACTAAAAACGCAACAGCCGAATCAATGTTCTCTTTGTCTTCCTTCATAATTTCAATTAGAATTTTATGATTCTCAGCATTAAACGCATCAAGTTCATCGTCGGTACGAATTACTTTCTCGGCAAGCTTCGGATCGTTTTGGATAAATGAATCAATTGCATTACGAAGCATTTCCTTTACAAGTGTGGTCATTTCGTTAATTTTTGTTTTTTCTAAAAACGCCGGTTTCTTTTTTATATGAACAAAACTTTCAGCGATGTTAACTGCGATATCTCCAATTCGTTCAAGGTTAGTATTGATCGTCATGGCGGACATAATTAACCGCAAATCCATTGCCACCGGCTGGTTTAGAGCAAAGAGCTTCTGACAAATTTTTTCGATCTTCACATCGTATTTGTCAACTTTTTTATCGCGTTCAATCACCATTTCTGCGAGCGATACGTCTTCTTCTTCAATTGCACGTAGAGCAGATTGCACTTGTTCATCAACTAAACTGCACATCTTGAAAAGACGGGTTTTTAATTTTGCAAGCTGTATATCAAAATGAGTTTCCATTTTTTTCCTCAAAAGAATTTCAATTAAAAGTAATCAACCGAATCTTCCGGTAACGTATTCTTCGGTTTTTTTATTAGAAGGATTTGTAAATATTTTTGTTGTTTTATCGTATTCAATCAATTCACCCATATAAAAGAAAGCCGTAAAATCGCTA
>JALNWB010000052.1 GCA_023231105.1 Ignavibacteriaceae bacterium
ATCTAAACAAAGAACAACAAATCCATAAAACGGAACTTTGTTAGCAAAGGAAATAAAAGCTTCCTTAATGTCTGCAAGATCTTTATACGTATCAAGGTGTTCTTGTTCCAACGTGGTTATTGCGGCAATTGTTGGTGTAAGTTTTAAAAACGTTCTATCAAACTCATCCGCCTCAACAACAATAAATTCGCCGTTACCAAGTCTTGCGTTAGTTCCGCCAAGTCCACTAAGTTTTCCACCTACAATAATTGTCGGATCAATATTTCCTTCCGTCAAAACGAGCCCGACCATTGAAGTTGTGGTTGTCTTTCCATGTGTGCCAGCTATACCTATTCCGTATTTCATGCGCATACATTCGGCAAGCATTTCTGCTCTTTTGATGACAGGAATTTTTCTTTCAATCGCTGCTTTAACTTCAGGATTATCGATCGACACAGCGGAAGAATAAACGAGTACATCTGCATCTTTTAAATTTTCCGGCGAATGCCCTTCATAAACTTGGATGCCAATTTCCTGCAATCTTTTTGTTACTTCAGAATAACTTTTATCCGAACCGGAAATTTCAAATCCTTGATTGAGTAAAATTTCTGCAATACCGCTCATACCTATTCCGCCAATTCCGACGAAGTGAACTTTTTTTATGTTCTTAAACATTGATTTCCTTTTCTCAATTACTTTCTGCGAGTTTTAACGCACGTATCGCTATTTCTCCAGCGGCGTTTGGTTTGCCTATCGCTTTAGCGTTAGCTCGAATGGTCTTAATTTTGTTTTCATTTTTCATAAGAGAAATAATCTCACTTGTAAAATTTTCTTCAATATTTTTTTCTTCAAGAAGAATTGCCGCACCGGCATCAACCAAAGATTTTGCATTATAGTACTGGTGATTTTCCGCAACATTTGGCGAAGGAATTAGTATTGACGCTAATCCAAACGCTGTAATTTCTGCAAGTGTAGTGGCGCCTGCTCGCGAAATAACGGCATCACAGGCAGAGTAAACAAACTGCATATCTTCTACAAAAGCCATCACTTTACAATTTTCATTTTGCAAATATTTATATTGATTATAATAAAGAGAACCCGTCTGCCAAATAATTTGTAAGTCGTTTTCAAGCAGTAACGGCAATGCTTGCGCCATTACTTGATTTAATTTTTTAGCTCCCAAACTTCCACCCAAAAGAAGAAGAGTTTTTTTATCCGGTGAAAGTTGTAATGTTTCTAAAGCAATTTTCTTGTCTAAAAGTGAATTAACATTCCGGACTGGATTTCCTGTTACAAAAAGAGGTTTATTTCTTTTAAAATATTTTTTTGAGTTTTCGTAACTCACGTGAATTTCCTGCGCATATCTTTCGAGCAAACGAGTTGTAATACCGGGAAAACTATTTTGCTCAAGTAAAATTATTTTTGCTCCAAAAAGATTCGCAGCAAAAAGTGCCGGTCCCGCAACATAACCGCCTGATCCGATTGCAACTTTGGGTTTGAAATTCATGCAATAAAATATTGATTGAAAAACACTCACCACTAATTTCATCGGGAATAGAAAATTTTCGATTGCAAATTTTCTCGCAAATCCTTTTATCCAAATCGGTTTAAATTGAAAGCTGAGTTTTGAAACAACTCTTCCTTCAATTTTTGATCTTGTTCCAAGAAATAATATTTCAGCTTCAGGTTTCATCGAACGAATTATCTCCGCAACAGCTATTGCGGGAAATAAGTGTCCTCCCGTTCCGCCGCCGGCAAATAAAAAGCGATATGGAGTATTCGTTTTCAAGTTGTTACCACTGCTTCTTCTTCAATTTTTTGTTTTGCGCTTGATAAGCCAATGTTAATCAGTATTCCGACAGAGACACATAAAATTGTCATCGACGTTCCGCCGTAACTTAAAAACGGTAATGGAAGTCCGGTAGTTGGTAGTAATCCGGAAGCTACAGCTGCATTAATAAAAGCATAAACGATAAATGAAAAAGAAATTGCAAATCCTAAATATTGCCCAAAAAGGTCTTTTGCATTTTTTGCGATAACGATTCCAATAAAAAATAAACTTAGATAAACGAGAAGCATAACAACCACACCGACAAAACCGGTCTCTTCGCCAAGTATAGCAAAGATAAAATCTCCGTAAGCTTCCGGAAGAAATAAATTTCGTTGGTTGCTGTGTCCGAATCCAACGCCGATCCAGTGGCCTGTTGCTAAGCCAACCATTGCTTGTCTGACTTGCTCATTAATTGCGCCGCCGTCTTGCAAGCTCGAAATAAAAGTTAAAATCCGTTCGCGTGAATGATGGAAAATCATTGCTATCATAGTCACCACGGCCCCGGCAACAAATACCGAAGCAATCAAATGTTTTATTTTTGCTCCGCCGACAAATAAAATCAAAAAACTGATGAACAATAAAATTAATCCGCTGCTAACATTCGGTTGAATAAAAATTAATCCGGTAGTAACAAAAATCCAGATGAGCGCGTAACGCAATCCTTCTTTAAACAGTTTAATGCTTTCACCTTTTTCTTCTAACAAAGCAGCCAGATGAATAAAGAGTGCGATTTTTGCGATGTCGGCAGGTTGAAAACTAATAAATCCTAAATCGAGCCAGCGGTGCGCTCCTTTTATTTTTGTTGAAACTAACAAAGTTAAAACAAGCATTCCGATAACTGCAAATAAAATCATCTTTGAATATTTTTTATAATAGTCATAAGGAACAAAAGAAATAAATATCATAAAAAGAATTCCGCCGAAAGCTTTAAATAGATGACTATTAAACATGTGAAATTGATCAGCAAACTTGTAACCGCTATAAGTACTGCTTGCGCTCATCACCAGATATAATCCGAAAAGAATTAAGAAAAAAGTTCCGAGGAATAATAAAACAGGCAGCCGTTTCATTTTTGTAAATCCTCCACAGCCTGTTTAAATACTTGTCCGCGATGTTCATAATTTTCAAACATGTCAAAACTTGCACAAGCCGGTGAAAGAAGAACAATATCGCCTTCCCTTGTATCTTGATTAGCGGCTTTAACACACGCTTCCATTGAATCTTTGATTTCAACTTTAACAATTGCATGAAAGAATTTGAAGACAAGTTCTGCCGACGAACCAATTGCATAAATCTTTTTAACTTTTTTTTCTACTAACTTTTTAATTTGTTCATAATCGTTTCCTTTATCTTGTCCGCCGAGAATAAGAAAAAGCGGTTCATTGAAACTTCTTAGTGCATACCAAACAGAGTCAACATTTGTCGCTTTTGAATCGTTGACATATTTAACGCCATTAATTTCTTTCACAAATTCTAATCGATGTTCAACACCTTGAAAAGAACGAAGTTCTTCAATAATTTTTTCTTGCGGAAGACCGATGCAATTAGCTGCTATTATCACTGCCATAGCATTTGCGCGGTTATGTTCACCCGGCAGTGAAATATCATTTATGCCACATGTAAAAAGAGCTTTTCCGTTTTCATTATAGATTATTTTCTCACCGGAAACGAATGCACCGTTTTGCAATTCTTTCGTCAGTGAAAATTCTTTTACGGCAGCATTTGTTTCTAGCTGAAACTTATTAAGAATTTCGTCATCAGCATTTTTAATAAATATTTGTTCACCGGATTGATTCTTAAAAATTGATAATTTCGCTTGAGCATAATTTTCAAGACTATGATCATAGCGATTCATGTGGTCTGGAGTTATATTCAAGATCATCGAAATAAACGGATTAAATTTCTCATTAAAATCCAATTGAAAGCTTGATACTTCAAGCGAAACGAATTCATCTTCTTTCACATCCAAAACGATTTCAGAAAAAGCAGAACCGATATTTCCCGCGGCGTAAGATTTTCTTCCGCTAAGATTAATCACATGATGCATTAAGGAAGTTGTGGTCGTTTTTCCATTAGTACCAGTAATTGCAATAATTTTTCCAAGGCAAAAACGGGAAGCGAATTCAAGTTCACCTAAAATTGGAATATTTTTTTCTTTTGCTTGCAGAACAACTTTCGATGCAGACGGAACGCCCGGACTAATAATAATAAAATCGCAATCAAAAACTTTTTCCGAATGCTGTCCCGCTTCAAAAGGGATTCCGGCAGCCTTTAATATTGCTAACGACTTTTCAATTTTCTTTTCTTCTGCATGATCACTTACTAAAGGAAAACCACCAAGCGTTTTGACCAGCATTGCCGCAGCTCTGCCGCTTCTTTCAGCGCCGAGTATCGTTATTTTTTTATTTTGCAAATCCATATCTATCTAATCTTAAATGAAGCTAAACTGATGATCGCTAAAATTATTGCGATAATGTAAAAACGAATTACAATTTTCGGCTCAGGCCAACCGACCATTTCAAAATGATGATGAATGGGTGCCATTTTAAAAACTCTTTTCCCGACACCATATCTCTTTTTTGTGTATTTGAAATAAACACGTTGAATAATTACGGAAACAGTTTCCATAAAAAAGATACCGCCGAGAATAGGTAAAAGAAATTCTTTTTTTATCAGCACTACTAAAATTCCTAATGCGCCGCCAAGAGCTAACGAACCTGTATCTCCCATAAAAACTTGAGCGGGATAAAAGTTGTACCAAAGAAAACCAAGCGAAGCTCCGATAACCGCAGCAACGAAAACCGTAAGTTCACCGGAACCGCGTAAATACATGATGTTTAAGTAATCGGCATATTTAACATTTCCGCTAACATAACTAATGATAGCCAAAGCAATCATAACAATCATAATATTTCCGATCGCCAAACCGTCGAGCCCATCGGTTAAATTCACAGCATTTGATGTTGCCGTGATAATAAAAATAACAACGGGAATATAGAAATATGAAAAATCTAAATTCATATCTTTTAGAAATGGAATTGTTGTAAGCGTGCTCTTTCCTGCAAATTCAGGTGACGTGTAAATAACAACACCAACGACAAGACCGATGAGCACTTGTCCAAGCAGTTTGTAACGGGCTATTAAACCGTTGGGAAGTTTTTTTACAACTTTAAGATAATCGTCAAGAAAACCCACTAAACTTAACCAAACAGTTCCTGATAAAATCAGAATGATATAAACACTTTTAATATCACTCCAAAGCAGAACAGGAATTACAATCGAAGAAATAATTATTATTCCACCCATTGTAGGTGTACCTGCTTTTGACCAATGATTTTTTGGACCATCGGCTTTCTTCGCTTCTCCGATTTGATTTTTCTGAAGCATTCTGATTATCCGCGGAGCAAATAACAATGAAATCAATAATGCCGAAATAGCTGCTAACGCACTGCGAAATGTTAAGAACCTGAAAATATCAAATCCCGGCGGATTAAAAACTTTATTAATATATTCAAGAAAATAGTAGAGCATTAGTTTTGCAGCTTTCTTTCTATTTGATAAACAAATTCTTCCATTTTCATTCCACGCGAACCTTTTACAAGTACAACAGAATTCTGTAGTGCATATTTTTCAATAAAATTTCCGAGTTTTTCTCGAGTTGCAAAATGTTTGCAAATGATTTTTTCTCCTTGCAGTTTTTCGGCAAGAAATTTCATTTCTTTCCCTAAAAGATATACTTCACCAATTTTATTTTTCTTAATTGATACGGCTAAAAGTTCGTGTTCTTTTTGCGACTCAGTGCCAAGTTCAAACATGTCGCCCAGTATCGCAATTTTGGGGGGATAAAGTGAAATCATCTTAACCGCTTCAAATGCCGCTCTCATCGACTGTGGATTAGCATTGTAAGTATCATCAATCAATAAAACATTTTCGAATATCTTTGCATTCAGCCGCTGTTTTACCGGGGTGATCTTAGTTATTCCATTCAGAATTTCTCTTTTCGTCAGTCCAAGTTTTAATGCGATAACAATAGCGGCAGTTAAATTTTTCGCATTATGTTCACCCAATAACGGAGAAACGCACTCAAAAGAAGTTTTTTTGTTTTGAATATGAAGGATGGTTTTTCCATCGTTGGTATAACCTTTAATTGACGCTTTAACATCAGCGTTATTGTTAAATCCAAATGAAACATTTTTATACTTGTTTGTTAACGGCTTCAAACGCGCATCGTCAACGTTGATGAAAACTAATCCTTTATTCTTTTCCGTTTCATCAAATAAAGCTATTTTTTCTTTTTTAACTCCCTGGAGATTCTTTAAATATTCTAAATGCGAAGCACCGATGTTTGTGATCAAAGCAAAATCGGGTTGTAGAATTTTTGAAGAATAAGATATTTCTCCAAAATGGTTTGTTCCTGTTTCAGCGATCAAGATCTGATGTTTTTCATTACACGAAAATATAGTTAGCGGCACGCCAATATGATTGTTGTTATTTCGCACGGTCGCCTGTACTTTAAATTTTTCGGATATCAAGACTGAAAGAATTTCTTTTATTGTAGTTTTACCGTTACTTCCTGTAATGCCAATAACTTTCACCGATAATTTTTTTCGCCAAGTATTTGCCAGATCACCTAACGCGTGAATCGTATTTTCAACAGTTATTATTGTTCCATCGCAATTTTCATATTTCTTCAACTCACTTTCATTAATGATAACTGCATTTGCGCCTTTAACCAGAGCCTCATCAACAAAGTCATGTCCGTCAAACTTTTCTCCTTTAATTGCAACAAAGATTGAATTTGGTTTTACGTCTCTCGAATCAATAGTAACATGCGCAGCAGATTTATAACCATCCGGGTTATAGATTGACGCCGTAGGCAAGTTGAATAAATCTTTTAATGTAATATTTATTTTTTTCATAACATTGCTTAAATGCCCGTCAAATATTTTTCAGCAATTTCTTTATCAGAAAAATGGTGCTTGACGTCCTGAATTATTTGATAATTCTCATGTCCCTTTCCTGCGACCAGAACAACAGAAGAATCATCACTTTCTGTAATAGCCTTTTTTATTGCTTCTTCCCTGTCCAAAATAATTTCATAATTATTTTTCGTAATTCCTTTTTCAATATCTGCAATTATGGTTTCCGCATTTTCATTCCTTGGATTATCGTTTGTGATAATTACCGAATCGCTCAACTCTGTGGCTATTCTTCCCATTTGCGGACGCTTTGTAGCATCACGATTTCCTCCACATCCAAAGACGGTAATCAATTTAATTTCTACGGACATCACTTTCCGCAAATTGATGATTGCTTTTTCCAGACTGTCTGCAGTATGTGAATAATCGATAACCGCTTTTTTAGTTTTGCCGGAAACAATTTCAAATCTTCCAGAGACAAGTGGAACCGTTTTAATTCCATTAAGAATTTGATCGATGGAAATTCCTCCAACAAATGCGGCGGCAAATGCTGATGCAGCATTATAAGCATTAAATTCGCCTATCAGCGGAGTTTCAACTTTGTATTCTTTACCATAATTCAACAATGAAAAATGTGTTCCTGAAAGATTGAACGATATATTAGAGATTCTAAAATCTGCATTTTCAGTCTTGCCATATGTAATAATTTTTGCTTTGCAGTCTTTAACTAAATCCAAATAATGATCATCATCGCAATTAACAACAGCAAACGAATTCTCCGGCAGATCTACAAATAATTTTTTCTTCGCATTGAGATAATTTTCAAAAGTATTGTGAAAATCGAGATGATCCGATGTAATATTTGAAAAGATTGCAACGTTAAAAGGAATTCCGTAAACTCTCTCAAGCGTTAGTGAGTGAGAAGAAATTTCCATTACGACAGAAGAACATTGTTCGGATACCATCAAGAAAAACAGTTCATGCAAATCGGAAGATTCCGGTGTAGTCATTTGCGACTCAACAATTTTATCACCGATGATATTTGCAATGGTTCCGATGAGTCCGGTTTTCTTACCCGATTTTTCCAAAATATTTTTCAGCAAATACGTTGTGGTTGTTTTCCCGTTTGTTCCTGTAACGGCATACGAAAAAAGATGTGAAGCGGCTTCTTTATAAAAAGCGTTCGATAATTCCGCTAAAGCTATCCGCGAACTAGCGACCAAAATTCTTGCGATTTTTTTTAGATGAAAATAATTTTCCGGAATAGAATTATTATCTTCAATGACAATTGCAATTGCTCCATTGTTAATTGCTTCAGAAATGAACTTATGCCCATCGCTATTAAAGCCTTTAATTGCAACGAAAATTGAGTTTGTTTTAACTCTGCGGGAATCATAATAAATTCCGCTCACGTCTTTCCGTTGCACGTCGCCGGTAACTTGAATTGCATGGACGCTATTTAGAAGTTGAGTTAATTCCATTAGTAAAGCGCTATTCCGTTTGTTTCATTTTGTGCTGTTAATTTGCAGAACATCCCTTTTTTAATTGATGCTCCTGCAAGAATACTTTGAGAAATTATTTTACCGTTTCCGGCAATTTCACATTTGATCTTAAACATCGAAAGAATTTTAATTGCCTCGCGAAGTGATTTCCCTTCGAGATTAGGCATAACTTTTTTTGAATAATCGATTTCATCGACCTTTGATTGAGGTTGTACAGAAGAAGCAAAAACTAATTCTACTTGTTTGACATCTTTATTCCCGGCATATGAATATTGAGTTTCCTCTTTTTTTCCATTTTGTTGATTTATCAATCCGGGGTTTAATGAAAGTATTTTTGTAGCAACTTCAGTAAAAACCGGAGCCGCAACATCACCACCGTAATAACTGTTTTGCTTTGGCGCATTAACTAATACGTAAATGAGATACTTGGGATTTTCTGCCGGAAAAAATCCAATAAAAGAAGAATTATAATTTTGTGTTGAATATTTTCCATCAACTAATTTTCTTGATGTTCCGGTCTTTCCGCCTGCAGTGCAAGAAGTTAGTTTTGCTTTTTTACCGGTTCCGTCTTCAATTGCGGCAACAAAAAATTCCCGCATCAATTTAGAAGTTTCTTCCTTGATAACTTGCCTGATAAATTTCGGTTGAAATGAACTAATTGTTTTCCCTTCGTTCGTTACAACTTTATCAACTAACTGAGGTTGAAATAATTTTCCACCATTAATAATTGCAGCATATGCGGCAGTTAATTGAATAGGCGTAACAGCAACTTCATAACCAAATGAAAGTGATGATTGAGTATAATCAGTCCAGGTCTCGGGTTTCTTTAAATTCCCTTTTGCCTCGCCCGGTAAAGGAATATCAGTATAATTACCAATCCCAAAATCTCTTAAATAAAGATAAAATGACTGCGGATCAATCCGCTGTGAAAGCTTGGACATTCCAATGTTACTTGAATGTACAAAAACGTCTTTCACTGTCATCCAACCGGAATTATGCGAATCCCTGATAGTAACATTTTTAAATTTGTAACTTCCGTTTTCACCAAAAACTTTATCTTCCGGTGAGCAAATTTTTTTATCTAAAAATGCAGATAGTGAAATTGCTTTGAAAGTTGAACCTGGTTCATACGTATCGGAAATAACTTTGTTCCGTTTAACTGAATCGCTGCATGTGTTATAAAAATTAGGATTGTAATCCTCACTGTTTGTTAATGCAAGAATTCTTCCGTTCGTTGGATCCATAATAATTCCGATTGCATTTTCAGCGGCATTTCCAACTGCTGCTTTTTTAATAGCATTCTCCAAAATTGTCTGATATGTTTTATCAATAGTTAGATAAATTGAGTTGCCCGGAGCTTGCGGATTTATTGATTCTTCGACTACGGTTATCATCTCACCACGAGCATCTTTTAAAATTATGCGGCTGCCGTCAACTCCTTTTAATTCATTATTAAAATATTTTTCAATTCCATCTGCGCCGTAGAAAGAGGCGTTAACATAACCCAAAATGTGTGATGCAAAATTATCATACTGGTAAACCCTTGAAGGATCATCTTCGAATTTCAATCCGTTTATTCTTAATTTCTTTAACGCTAAAGCCTTTTCGGCACTAACTTTTTTTGCAATACAAACATTCCTGCTTTTTTGAAGTTTCATCATTTCAAGATAGTAGTCGGATGAATTTCCAAGTTCGGAAGAAAAGATTGCGGCAATTTTTTTCTTATCATTTTTCCCGGCAGATTTTACATCAACAAAAAAAGAAACTTCATTTTTATTGAATGAAAGTAAAAGTCCGTTGCGGTCATAAATTAAGCCGCGTTGCGCTTGAATTGTCTGCACTGCTTTATTTTGAACTTCGCCATAGGCGCCGTATTCAACATTGTGCAATATTTGAACATTGTAAAGCCTGAAAACCAACGTAAGGAATCCTAAAAAAACAAAAATGACTACAATAAGTAATCGATTATTGTTCATTCAATTTGTCTCCCGCTGCTACAAAATTTTGTAATCCGCTATTTGAAATTGAAATTGAATATAAGGGTGATTTTTTTTCGAGCTGCAATTCTGCAATGGCAATCGGTACAATTCTTTCTTCCGAACTTAAAAATTGCGCATCTGCAAACAGCTTAGTTTGTTGATTTTGCAATTGTTTTATTTGTTCATTAGTCATAACTATTTCTTTTTTCATATAGTCTATGCGAAGTTTCAATCCTACATATCCCAATAACAGCAAGATTGCGGTAACAAATATTATTAACACATGAAGAAGCTGATGATTATTCTTCCCGCTCATTTTTTTTCTGCTGCCCGCAATTTTGCACTTCTTGATCTATTGTTCAACAGTATTTCATCCTCCGTTGGTAAAATTGGTTTTTTTGTTAGAATTTTTAATCTGCTTACTTTACCGCAAGTACAAACCGGGAAGCCCGGTGGACAAACGCAAGATGATTCTTCAAACTTAAAAAGATCTTTTACAATTCTATCTTCAAGTGAATGATAAGTCAAAATCACGATACGACCGTTTGGCAAAAGAAGATCGACTGCTTTCGTAAGGAAAGTTTTTAAAGCAGTCAATTCATCGTTCACATAAATTCGTAATGCTTGAAAAATTCTTGCAAGTGTTTTTACAACGAAATATTGCGGCGTTAATTGTTCAATTATTTCTACAAGGTCTGATGTAGTTTGAAATCTTTTGGCGTTTCTTTGTTCAATAATTGTTTTGGCAATTTTTCTTGAATTTTTCTCTTCACCGTATGCAAAAAATATATCCGTAAGTTCTTCTTCTTCAAATGTATTAAGAACGTCTGCCGCGCTGATAGCTAAATTTTTATTCATGCGTAAATCCAACGGAGCTTCCGAGCGAAACGTAAATCCCTTTTCAACATTATCTAATTGATAAGAAGAAACACCGAGGTCGGCAAAAATTCCATCGAACCCGTCAATCATTTCTAATTTTGCAACGCTGTCGATCTGAGTAAAATTAAAATTGTATATTTTCATGCGCTGTTCGTTCGCAAATTCTTTTTGGCAATAAGTGAAAGCGGTTTCATCCACATCTGTGGCGGCTAAAAGGGCATCATTATTTAGCTGTTGTAAAAACGCTTCCGAGTGTCCGCCGAATCCCAAAGTTCCGTCAAAATATTTTCCTGATTTGCTACCGATCAGCAAGCCGACTGATTCATTCAATAAAACCGGTTGATGGAGTTGTTCGGTCATTCGATTCTCATAACTTGGGAAGCAATTTGTTCAAATGTTTCAGGAGAACCGGAAAGATAACCGTTATAGATTTTAGTATCCCACAATTCTATTTTTTTAAGTACACCAAGTATTAGAACTTCATTTTTAATTCCGGCGTAGTCTAAAAGAGGTTGAGGAATTAGAATTCTTGATTGAGCATCCATTGTATCTTCATGCGCATTCTGTAGCATCATACGGATAAACCTTGCTTCTCTCTGGTCAAAGAAGTTTAGCTTTAAAAGTTTTTCTTCAATTAATTTCCATTGATCTTTAGGGTAAATTTCGATGCACTTATCAATACCTAAAGTCATTACAAAAGAATTATCAGCATCCTGAGAAACGTTTTTTCGTAAACGTGAGGGAATGCTTAATCTTCCTTTGTTATCGATCGAATGTAAAAACTGTCCTTTAAACACTTTATCTCTTTCCTTATAATTGGATTTTTCAACCACTTTCTCCCACTACCTCCCAAAATAAGTGATTTTTTTTGGTAAAGTCAAGAAAAATCTTTTAAAAAGATGAAGTTTTTTTTCTGATAACTTATTTATTTTTAGGCATTTAGAGAGATTACAACAAGGTAACTTGTTATAAATTAAAAAGATAAAGAAATTGAATTAAAGTTGGTTGTTAAATGAATTGAGAAATAGGAATTTTCCCCCACCAAATCATTTGATTCTTTGGAGTACGCAAATATAAAATCCATCAAATCCATCAACAGCAGGAGAAATTTTTTTTTCTTCAAGTAGTTCAAATTTTTCTTTGCCTTTTTGACCGGCAAGAAAATTTTCAATTTGTAATTCATTTTCCGAAGGAAGGATTGAACAAGTTGAATAAACAATTTTCCCGTTTAGTTTTACCATCGAAGAATAACTTTCTAAAATTTTTTGCTGAAGAGATTTTAACTCCTCAATTCGTTCGTTCGAAAGTTTCCACTTCGCGTCGGGATTCCTTCGTAACACTCCCAACCCGGAACAAGGAACGTCAAGTAATACACGGTCTGCGCTATCCGCGAGCCGCTTGATAATTTTTGAAGAAGTTATTGTCCGTGTTTCAACAATATCAACCCCATCGCGTCTTGCGCGTTTTTTTAGCTCATTTAGCTTCCACTCTTCCGTATCGAGAGCGAGGATTTTCCCTTTGTTTTGCATCAGTGCGGCGATGTGAAGTGTTTTCCCTCCGGCGCCTGCACATGCATCAATAATGCGCATTCCCGGCTTAACATCTAAATAATTTGCTACAAGTTGAGAAGATGCATCTTGCAGTTCAAAGTAACCTTCTTTAAAATATGGAGTTTGAAAAAGATTCTGCCGCTGTTCAACAAGTAATGCATCATTAGTAAAATCGATGGGAAAAGTTTGAATTCCGATTTCTAAAAATTTTCGTTGCAAAACTTCTCTTGAAATTTTCAAAGTATTAGCGCGAAGAATAACCGGTGCTTCTTTATTTAATTCTGCGATCTCAGCATCCCACAGCCCCCCCAATTCCCTTTCTCCAAGCTCGTCAAGCCAATCTGGAATTGATTCCTTAATTTTTCTTTCACCGAGTTTACTGTTCTTTCCAATCGAAATGTTATTTTGATCAATTGAAGTAAACTCACCCCACTCCGGCAGAGGAATATTTTTCCAGAGAAGATACTCTGCAAATAGTTTCCACAGATAATCACTATTCTCTTCAGCATTAATGCCCATCATTTCGTTCAACAAACGCCAGTAGCGGACGATTGTGTAGGTCGTTTCAGCAATAAATTTTCTGTCCCGACTTCCCCATTTTTTATTAGACTTCAATGATTGCTCAATTGCCTTATCCGCAAATTTTTTCTTGAAAAATATTTGGTCGAGGTTTATAATAATTCCTTCACAAATATTTCGATGCAATTTTATCATTTGTTTTTCTTTCTCCGCTGGCACCAAGGTTCCGCGGGATGGTTTCCACTTTGCCGCTTAAACTTCTTTTCTTCCGTTAGAATAAGTAGCAAATTTTTTTATAGATTTACCATGTAATTTAATTAAAAAAATCTGTCGTTTTATGTTTAATGGTACTGCAAAAAAAATAAGGGACTTATTCGGGATATTAACTTCCGATATTTCCGCAAAAGAAATCAGGCAATTGGTTACTAAAGATGCCGCCGGTTATCTTACTTTCTATTCAAAGTACGCTGAAGAAGTTTCCTCTAAAAGTAAACCCATGCGGTATTTGAAATTAGCAAAGAATCTTTTCATCGCTTTTCTCTTAAAATTAAACCCGGCAAGAAGATTCATTTATTTCGTTCTTCTTTTTCTTTTTTTATGGGGATGGCAAAACGATATTTGGTTTTATGTGTTATCCGGATTCGTTGGAATAAATATTTTGCTGGCTTTTGAGTTGGCAGACAAACTTATTATGCGGAATGAATTAGAAGTTGCAAGAGATGTTCAGATTAGCGCATTACCGCAAGAACCGCCCGAAAATGAATTTTTCGATATTGCTTTTTTTTATGAAACGGCGCAAGAAGTGGGCGGTGATTACCTGGACTTTTCCTGTGATGAAAAAACAAACCAGCTGCAGCATATCATCATTGGGGATGTTTCCGGCAAGGGGCTCGGAGCCGCTTTATATATGCTTCAAATAAAAGCAGCGTTTCATCTTCTGGGAAATTTTTTCCAATCTCCCACACAGATTCTTTCTCAATTGAACAATGAACTTTATAAAAAAATGAAAGTCGGAAATTTCTTCACAGCTTCCTTACTTTCTCTTAATGATGAAGGAAATTTTAAATTTGTGCGGGCAGGTCATTTGCCACTTTATAAATACACTCGAGCTTCGCACAGTTTTGAATTCTTCCAGCCAAAAGGAATCGGTATTGGATTATCTAGTCAATCTATTTTTAATGAGAACCTGGAAGAAATTTTTATAGAAGCAAAAAGCGAAGATATTTTTGTTCTCTTTACAGACGGACTTATTGAAAGTAGAAATACATTCGAAAAAGAATTTGGCGAAGAAAAATTAAAAAACGTCATTACCAAATACTCACACCTTTCCAGCAAAGAAATTAAGGATGGCGTATTACGAGAGATGAAAAGATTCATCGGGGAGAATAATATTTTTGATGATGCTACGGTTATCGTTTTAAAGCGGAAATAGATTCACCACTCCATCCTCTTCTTTTAGTTTGGTTTTTCTTATAAATGTAATTAGTTTACCTTACGTAATCATTAATGTTTCACCTTCATCATTTTCATCCCGCAGCCCGCTAGAGGCGGGTCACACTTCGAGAATGCTGATTTATAAAGAAGTTTCTATGGACAAAAGTTATCATTCATTTCATATTCCCGTAATGGGAATCGGCTTTTCAATCGATACTCCGATTCGTGTCGCCCACTTTGGAATTTCATCAGTAATTTCAATTGTAGATGATCTGCTTATCGAAAGAATCAGAAAATATTATTGCGAAAAGTTCAACTTTCCGTATCTCCCGATCATGCGCTACGAACCCGATGGAAGAGCAAAAAGAATAAGCGCTTATTTAGATGTCGTTTCTAAAATTGTTCAACAGAAAATTGAAGAAATAAAAAAGCAGCCGTTTTTTGAACATAACGAAAAAAGCAAATATTTTGAAATGCTTCCGGAAAGCAGTCCATTAAAATCAGCTTACGCAAAACTTTTGAAAATGAAAGATGATTTTGAACGAATCAATTTTGCCGATGAACTTACAAAATTAATGCATCCCGGTGCAATTGATGTAAACATTATGGCTAAAGTTGATAAAACTAATTACGACAAAGCCGGACAAATGCTAAGTGAAGAATTTAGTGATGCAAAGGCTGCACTGCGCGGCTTTGCAAATAGCTGTTTAAGCTCTTCTGTTGTTTTTTCTGCGGGGTTTAATAGAGGCTTGTATGGTTACATTTCAAAATTCCAAGACTTTTACAGAGATACGACTGGAGAATTGAAAAAGAAGATCACGATCAAAGTAAGTGATTTTCGTTCGGCATTGATTCAAGGAAAATTTCTGGCTTCAAAAGGATTAGAGATAAGTGAATTTAGAATTGAATCGGGACTTAATTGCGGCGGACATGCATTTGCTTCTCAAGGATATTTACTCCCATCAATTTTAAAAGAATTCCGTGAGAAGAAAGAACTTTTAACAACACAGCTTCAACCAATTGTTCAAAGCTTTTATGAAAAAGTTGGATTGGAATATCCTGAAAAAGCTAAAAAGAATGAACCTCTTATCACCGTTCAAGGCGGCGTTGGAACAGATGGTGAAGCAAAAAGATTAATCGAAGATTTCGGGTGCGACTCTATCGGCTGGGGAAGCCCGTTTTTATTGGTTCCCGAAGCTACATGCGTTGATAGCGATACTCTTGAATTATTAAAAAATGCAAAGAAGGAAGACCTTTATTTAAGTAACGCTTCACCTCTTGGTGTACCGTTTAATAATCTCCGTAATACCGGTTCCGAAATTTGGACAAAAGAAAAATCTACACAAGCTAAACCTGGTTCATCATGTCCTAAAGGTTTTCTTGTCGCCGACAAGCAATTTTCAGACAAACCAATTTGTAGTGCATCAACGGAATTTCTTGTAAAAAAATATGACTCGATTTCCGGCTTGGAAATTTCTTATCCTGAAAAAGAAGAGCTCAAAGAAAGAGCTGCCGAAAAAGTTTGTTTATGCGTACATCTCGGGAACAGCGCGCTACTTGCTCTCGGAATTCAAAAAAGAGGAATTGCTCCTCAAGCAATTTGTCCTGGACCAAATATCGTTTGGTGGAATAAAGAATATACTTTAAAAGAAATGATTGACCATATTTATGGCAGGGGCGAATCACTTGTGTCTAAAGAGCGTCCGCACATGTTTTGCCAGGAAGTCGAATTGTATGTTAATTATTTTGAAAATCTTTTAAAAACGACAGAACTCAACGAAGCCGGAATAACCTATCTTAAGACATTTAAAGAAAATCTTGAATCGGGAATGGACTATATTCTTGAAATATCTTCAGCGAAGCCTTACAAAAATGAAAATCTAAAATCGATCCCCTCTTTCATCGCAGAACAAAGAAAAAAATTGGAACTCTTATTTACAAAGAAATTAGCTGCGTAGATTTTCCCTACACAGCTAATTAAGTTTTCTCTATTTGACTTTGAAACCGTTTTCCTTTAGATTTTTTTTAGCTCCCGAAAGTGTTACTTCCTTCAAAGTCATTTTACAAAGCGGGCATTTCCCAGATGCATCAGAAATAACATTCCAATCCATTGGGCATTGAAAAACTTTTCCGTCTTTGTTTTTATCGATTGCTATTAGATCAATCTTCCCTTCACGCACGCTGGAAGTAGTCACTTCGCTTTTTTGTTTTTCCATTTTCACATTGTGCATATCGTGTTTCATATCCATTTTTTTTGTTGAATCACCGGATACGTCACTCACAGCTACAACATCTTTTTCCATTCCACTACCGCAACAAGATGATTTATGCTCTTGTGCAAATGTTAAATTAGAAAACGAGTAAAACATTAATCCCGCCAAAATTAAAGTGGCAGAAAGAAAGTTTCGAGATTTTGTTGTGTTCATTTTGAACTCCTTTTTTTTGATTGTTTATTGTTATTAATTATTCACTTATTACATTTTCATTCCATCCATCTTATCTGAGGATGTTTTCTTTTGTTCTGCCGGTGTTGAGGTTCCGCCATGTTGATGACCGGTTGGCATTCCGGTTTTAAGTTGACTTTCGGAATCGATCAGGAAACCGCCGGTTGCCGCAATTTCATCACCTTCATTTAAGCCGGAAAGGATTTGATATTTATCTCCGAAGCGATTTCCAATCTCAACATTGCGCGCTTCAAACATACCGTCTCCGGTTTTTACCCAAACAACAGACCGTTTCCCCGCGAAGATGACTGCATCTGCTGGAACGAGCAATCCTTCCCCGCCAACTTTAGTGAAAATTGTTTCTCCATACATCTGTGGTTTAAGTTTTCCGCCGTGATTAGGAAATTCGCTTCTAACTTTAACTGTTCTTGTTTGAGAATTAACGACCGGATAAATGAAAGTGACTCTTCCATTAAATTCCTCGCCCGGGTAAGCGCGTAAGTGAAGTTTAACCGGACTTCCAACTTTTATATTAGCTAAATTATTTTCATTCACTTCCGATATATTCCAAAGAGTTGATAGTTCAGCTACATCATAAATCACCGTTCCTTCGTTAACATAAGCGCCCTCTTGCACTTTTTTCTCAATCACGGTTCCGCTTATTGGTGAAAAGTATTTTAGCATGAGATTTATTTCACGTGTCTTTTCAAGCGATTGGATCTGATCTGAAGTCAATCCGAAAATTTCCAATTTCTTTTTTGAAGCATTAATAAGCGAACTAGAATTTGATGCATTGCTTAACGCGATCAAATATTCATTTTGCGCTTGTACTAAATCCGGGCTATAAATTTCAAACAGCGCCTGACCTTTCTTAATATAATCTCCAGTCTTATCAACAAGCAGTTTTTCAATTCTTCCGTTAAAACGCGCCGAAATTGTTTTGCGGTTGTTCTCAACAAAATCCAAATAACTATATGCAGTAACTTGTTCTTGAAGATTTTCTTTTTTAACTACAATTGTTGAAACGTTTGCGAGAAATTGTTTGTTGCCACTAAGCGAAACCATGTTTGTCATATCTTTATCGGTCGCAGGTTCTTCTTTTTTATCTACAACTTTTTTGATTAGATCCATTCCGCAGATAGGACAAGCGCCGGGTCTATCAGCATGAATTTGTGGATGCATGGGGCAAGTCCAATAATCTTTTTGTTTAATTACCGTGCTTTCATTCTTCCCAGTTTCTTCTGATTTTGAGCAGGCAGAAAAGATGAAAGCAATAGCTACAAGTGGGATGAAGATATATCTAAATATTTTCATTTTTGTTCCTCTATTTATTTTAATAAAATTTTTCATAAATTATTTAAGTTCACTTCCAACCATCATTTCAATTTCTGCAAGAACCATTTGCGTATCGGCTTGCGCCATGTAGAAATTCATGTGCTGCATTAATAACATGCGGTAAGAATCAATTACGGTTGTAACACCGGTTCTGTTGTTTTGATAAGCAGATACTTGCGATTCAGCGGCTTTGCTATAGAGCGGAATAACTTTGTCATAGTAAAGTTTTGTCAAATCAACAGCCGTGTTATATTTAAAAAGAGCTGCTTTTAATTGAGAATCCATTTCGCGCTGCATATCGGTCTTTTCATATTCGATGCTGCTTATGCCGGCGATTATTTCTTCTTCTTTCGCTTTGTATTTGTTGATTGACCAGGGCGCAAATGGGAGATTGATCGACGCCATCAGCGAATACATGTATTCTGTTTTGGGTTCAATCATCATTACGTCCGCTTTTGAAGTTAGAATCATACCGCGCGGCATTCTCATAAACATTCCTTGAACCATTAAATCGGGAATCAACTCGCGGTTATTAGCGTCAATCATTGCGTTGTTCATCTCGATCATTCGATCCATCTTTTTAAGTGATGGATTTGATGTCCTGAGTAGTTCTTCCAATTTTGATTGAGAAGATGAAAGTATTTCTGTTGAAAAATCTGTCACTGCAAAAACTTCTTTCGATTCAAGATTACGTCCGAGAAGTTTATTGATTTTATAAATCTCCGCTTCTTTTTGTTTTTCCAGAATTAAAAGCTGTGTTTCGTTCGATGCGATTTCGCTTTGCAGTGTAAGCATATCAGCTTGATTGATCTTGTTTGTGTAGTAAGATGATTCAACCGATTTAATCACATCGTTTATGAAAGTAATATTTTTCTTCTGAACTTCGATCTTTCTATCAATCAACCAGAGTGTGTAGTAAGACATTTTAACTTGTGCAATAAGGTTGATCTTATATATCTCATAATTATTTCCTTCAACCAGAGTATTTTTTCTTTCAACTTCCGCCATTGCATTTAACTTTCCACCAAGTGGAAACATCTGCGATAAACCAAAATTGTTTGAGATGGATTGATTGAGAACATCAATTGAATTTGTCGGCACTTGAGAAAATTCAACAGAAAGATTCGGCGCAGGAAGAGTGTTTATAGATTCGGTTCTCCTCTCCGATGCGGTAATTCTGTATTGAAGTGATTTCAACTGCGGATTATTTTTTAACGCTTCCGCTACTAAAGAATCAACTGACTGAGCCTTTGCCTCAATCATCAAAAGCGAAAGAAGAATTATCATTAATTTGGACATAAACAGATTGATAATCTGTTTTACATTTTCCATCAACCGTTTTCCATTAACCATTGTTTTCTCCTTCCTTCATCCAGTCTGCCATTTTGGAAATTTCAAGCGTGCCTTTTTTAAGCGCGTGTTCTTTCATAATAGCAAACAGAATTGGTGTAACTACAAGTACATGAACTGCCGAAGTTAAAAGTCCGCCAATCATCGGAGCAGTGAGCGGTTTCATTACATCAGAGCCGGTGCCGGTTGCCCACATGATTGGAACAAGCCCAACCATTGCTGTAAAAACCGTCATCAGTTTTGGTCGTAATCTTAAAACCGAGCCTTCGACGGTTGCTTCATAAATATCAGCATTAGTTATCGGTCCCCTTTTTCCTTTTTGATGATCGCGTATTCTTCTATCCAAAGCTTCATGCAGATAAACAACCATTATAACACCGGTCTCAACTGCAATTCCGTAGAGCGCAATGAATCCAACCCAAACAGCAACCGAAAAGTTATAGTCAAGAATATAGATCATATACATCCCGCCGATAAGCGCAAATGGAACTGAGAGCATTACAACTCCGGCTTCCACGTAATTCTTTAGTGTCATATAAAGAAGAAGGTAGATCAACAAAAAAACTATAGGCATAATAATTTCAATTGTCTGTTGAGCTCTTACTTTGCTTTCATACTGTCCGCTCCAAGTAAAAGAATAACCGGAGGGTAGTTTCAAACCATCTTCGATAACTTTTTTAGCATCAACCATTACGCTGCCCATATCGCGTCCGCGAGTGTTCATAAATACTATTGAACGAAGCATTCCGTTTTCGCTGCTTATCATTGGCGGACCTGTAACTAAATTTATATCAGCTAATTCTGCAAGAGGAAGATATGTGACAGCATTTTGATTTGTACTTGTGAGAGAAAAATCATTTTGATTGCTCGGCGCTTGGGGAATAATACTTGCTTGATTTGAATTTCCCATTGAAGACATTCCGCCAGAGTTACCTTTATTCGTTCCGCCACCCATTGAACTTGAGGAAGATTGAGCCGCCATTGGATTTGATAATGCAACCGGAACGATTAAATTTTTCAACTCATCAATATTGTCGCGATAATCTTTTTGATAACGCATTCTTATCGGAAAACGCATTCTTCCTTCAATCACAACGCCAAGATTTTGCCCGCCGATTGCAGTTTCAATAATGTCTTGAAGATCGCGAATGTTCACACCATATCGTGCAGCTATTCCGCGTTTAATATTAAGATCGAGATAGTAGCCGTTCTGCACTCTTTCGGCAACAACATCTGCCGCACCGTTTACTTTCTTTAAAAGATTTTCTGCTTTGATAGCGTATGTTTCAAGCGTATCGAGATTTGGACCGAAAATTTTAAAGCCGATATCGGTTCTAACGCCGGTTGAAAGCATATTTATTCTGTTGATGATCGGCTGAGTCCATCCGTTGCGAACACCGGGGATTTGCAATTTGGAATCGAGTTCTGCAACAATGTCTTGTTTAGTTATACCGGGGCGCCATTCACTTTTTGGTTTAAGCAAGATTATTGTTTCAATCATGCTTAACGGTGCGTTGTCTGTTGCAGTTTCCGCCCGCCCGGTTTTTCCAAGTACGTGATGAACTTCTGGAACAGATTTAATGATCTTATCCTGCTCTTGAAGAATTCTATTTACTTCCGTGATGGAAGCGCCGGGAAGAGTTACCGGCATATAAAGAATTGAGCCTTCATCAAGCGGAGGCATAAATTCACTACCGGTATTAAGAATCATTGGAATTGTAATTAGAAGAGCAATCACATTTATTGCGATTGTAATCTTTCTGTGTTTGAGTACCCAATGTATTACTGGTGCATAAAGTTTAATGAAAAAGCGTGTGGTTGGATTTTTATCTTCCGGTTTGAATTTACCGCGCATAAGCATAGTCATCAAAACTGGAATAAGAGAAATAACTACAATCGCAGATCCGATCAGCGCAAATGATTTTGTGTAAGCAAGCGGATGAAATAATTTTCCTTCCTGCCCGGTTAACATAAATACCGGAAGAAAAGAAACAAGAATAATCAACTCTGAAAAGAAGATTGCTCTACCGACTTGTTTTGCTGAATCAATCGAGATACGTTTATATTCTTCAGGCGTTAATTGTCCTTTCTCCTCAATCGCCTTAGCTAAATTTCTATATGCGTTTTCCACCAGTACAATGGAAGAATCGACTATTACCCCCACTGCTAAAATTATTCCTCCGAGTGACATGATGTTGGAAGAAATGCCAAACAAATACATAAGAATAAAAGCGATAAGAATTGCTATCGGCAGCTCGATCAAAATTCTTACAATACTTCTAAAGTGAAGAAGAAAAATCATCACCATTATGGAAACTGTGATTGACGCTTCTATTAAAGCCCGTTCGAGAGTTCCGACAGCTTCTTTAATCAACGTGCTTCTATCATAAGAAGCTACAATTTCAACACCGGGAGGTAAACCGGGAGTGATCTCTTTAATTTTTTCTTTCACGCGGTCTATAACTTTTTGTGCGTTCTCACCGGTTCTCATTACAACGATTCCACCAACGACTTCTCCTTCCCCGTTCTTATCCAACGCGCCGCGGCGAATATCTCCACCCAAAGAAACTGAGGCAACATTTTTAATAAGAATAGGAATTCCGTTTGAAGATGTTTTTATTACGGTGTTCTCAACATCCTCTTTTGATTTGATGTAACCTTGCCCGCGTACGAAATATTCCGCATCGCTTACTTCCAAGATTTTCCCGCCAACTTCATTATTGCTTCTTTGTACTGCGTTTACAACTTCAGCGACCGTTAAATTGTATGCGCGAAGGTCGTTCGGATTAACATCAACTTGATATTGTTTAACAAAACCGCCAATGCTTGCCACTTCAGCAACACCGTCAACCGAAGAAAGTTTGTAACGAATATACCAATCTTGAATAGAGCGAAGTGCGCCGAGATCGTATCCTTTCCCTTCAACGGTGTACCAATAAACGTGTCCTACACCGGTTCCGTCCGGTCCAAGAGAAGGGACAACACCGGAAGGTAATTGCGCTTGAATCGTGTTCATTCTTTCAAGAACGCGGGTGCGAGCAAAATAAGTATCAACACCATCTTGGAAGATGACGAAG
>JALNWB010000053.1 GCA_023231105.1 Ignavibacteriaceae bacterium
ACAAGCAGTGTTAAAAAGAGGGAGCTTGTTAGTCCTCCTATTAACGCCCACGCTAAACCGGATTTCCATTCGGCTCCGGGAGCTCTTGAAAGTGCGATCGGAGTCATACCGAAGATCATAGTTAAAGTAGTCATAAAGATCGGTCGGATTCTCATTCTACCGGCATCAATTAAGGAATCAATTACACTTTCGCCTTGCGCGCGCATGTAGTTGGTTCTATCAACAAGAAGAATCGCGTTCTTTGCCACCAATCCTATCAGCATAATAATACCAAGAATGGTAAAGATGCTTAAAGATTTCATCGTTAATCCCAGCGCAAGCAAAGCGCCGATCATTGCCAGCGGAACGGAGAACAAAATAACAAAGGGATAGACGAATGAATCGTACAGTGCAACCATCACCAAGTAAGTGAAGAGCACCGCGCCAAGTAAAGCAATACCTAAATCACCGAATGATTCCCGCTGATTTTTTACATCACCTAAAAATTCATAAACAACACCGGAAGGGAATTTGAAACCACTTAATTGTTTATCAATTTCCTGCGATATAATACCGGACGTTTTGCCGGTTTGTACTTGCGAAAAAATAGTTACCGAAGCGCTTCTTGCTTGACGTGATAACTTTGTCGGTCCGGTTGTAAGAAAAATATTTGCAAACTGTTTAAGATAAATTTGCTGTCCCTTTTTATTTACAAAACTTATATTGCCAAGTTCGCCGGTTTTTGAACGGTCAAATTCATCTAAGGCAATTCTAATATCATAGTCTGTGTTTCCTTGGCGCAGTTTTGAATCATCGTCTCCGGTGAGGGCAACTTTTAAAGCTAGTCCGACTTCCGCAACGGTTAATCCGAAGCTCGATAATTTTCTTCTATCAATTTCGATGCGTGTTTCGGGGTTTCCGTCTTCAGCAGAAAGACGAACGTCTGCAGTGCCCGGAATTTTCTTTATAATATTCTGCACTTGTTTTGCAGTCTTAACAACGTCTTCATAGTTTGGACCACCAATCAAAACTTGAATAGGTGTTTGGTTGGCAACACCGAAAATACCAATCGGGTTAACGCGGACTTTTACGCCGGGAAATTTTTGTGTTGCTCTTTTAATATTATCGCCAACATCATCAGTGGAGATTTTTCTTGCTTTTCTATCAACAAGCGTTATCGCAAGTTCTGTGGTATTGCTTGAAGGGAATCCAATCAAACCTTCGTTTGAAGCTCCCACATTTGCGTAAATTCTTTGAACTTCCGGCATCTCACCGATGATTTTTTCTATTTGTTGCGAGACTCTGTTTGTCTGTTCAATGGTTGCGCCGGGGGCTAATTCTATCGTTACTGCAAATTCACCGCGGTCGGTTTGCGTCATAAATTCGGAACCGATAAAACCAAGTGGAATCAATGCAAAGGTAGCGGCGAATGCTGCAATGGTCATCAACGCAACTTTACCTCTGTTCCCGAAAGCCCACTTCAATAATTTTATATAATACTCTGTAAGCCCTTTAAATTTCTTTTCAAACCAAACGGCAAATTTTCCAACCAATGTTTTTGTGGTTAGTCTTTCCAATTTAGCAAACCGTGAAGCAAGCATTGGAGTAACGGTAAACGAAACAAAGAGAGACATCATTGTTGAAGCGACAACAACTGCGGAAAATTCTCTTAAAATATTTCCTACTATTCCACCAACCAAAGTAAGCGGAAAGAAAACTGCAACGTCAACAGCGGTAATAGCAAGAGCGGCAAAGCCGATTTCGTTTCTTCCCCGCAAAGCTGCAATTCTGCTTGCTTCCCCTTTTTCAAGGTGATGATAAATATTTTCCAACACAACTATCGAGTCGTCCACCAGAATTCCCACCACAAGCGAGAGTCCGAGCAGCGTCATCAAATTAAGTGTAAACCCGAAAGCCCAAATAACTATAAAAGTTGAAATGAGCGATGTAGGAATAGCAACCAAAACGATTACAGAATTTCTAACGCTGTGCAAAAACATCAACATAACAATTGCCACAAGAAAAACTGCGATTGCCAAATCTTCTTTAACAGCATTTGCCGCATCAATGGTAAAGAGTGAACCGTCTTGCGCAATTTCAAATTTGACGTTGTTGTTTTTATAAACAGCTTCGATCCGTTTTAATTCTTTTTTAACAAGATTAGCAACTACAACAGAATTTGCATCAGATTGCTTTTGAAGAATAATTCCAATCGTGTTTCTGAAATTGATACGGGCAATATTTGAAAAGTCTTTAATTCCGTCTTCAACTTCGGCAATGTCGGAAAGTTTTATTTCGCCGCCTTGTTTTGATTCACCAACCGTTAAATTTTTCAAGTCATCAATCGAAGAAAGTTTTCCGGCAATTCTTACGATGAATTGTCCGTCTTTATCTTTAATCTTTCCGGTCGGGAAATCTAAGTTAGATGATTTAATAACCTGCGTAACCTGGAGAATTGATAATCCATACGAGCGAAGTTTTTGAAGATCGAGATTAACTTTTATTTCACGTTCTTCTCCGCCGACAAGAGCAACTTGTCCTACGCCGGGTACACGCGAAAGCAACGGTTGAATTTTATCTTTTGTAAATTGATAAAAAGTTTTGGAATCCATATCGGCAGAAATACCCATACGTAAAATCGGAATTTCATCAAGCGCTATTTTGGAGATTGTAGGAGCTTTTGCATCACTTGGAAGCAGCGCCGTTATCTGTCCAACTTTTCTTTGCGCATCTTGAAGAGAAAGATCAGTGTTTGCAGATTGCAAAAGTTCAATGATAACAAAAGAAATTCCTTCCGATGAGGTTGAACGAACTTCAGAAACTTTATCCATTCCCGAAACGGCATCTTCAATAACTTTGGTAACGCCGGTTTCAACTTCATTAGGCGAAGCGCCTGGATAAATAGTTGTAATCGTGATAATGGGGGGAGATATCTTTGGTAACAATTCATATTTTAATTGTTGAAAAGCAAAGAGTCCCAACACAATTAACGATGCAAATACAACGATAACTAACGAGGGTCTTTTAATTGATAATTCTGTAATGGTCATTTTTTAATTTCCTTTTTCTGTGTGAGTAGAAACTTGCCATTGCAAGTTTCTACTTCAATATTTCAACTTTAATGTTATCAACAATGTTGTTTTGTCCGCTTACAACAACTTCTTCCCCAACCGACAATCCTTTGAGAACCTGGATATATAAACCTGATTCGTTGCCAACTGTTATAGTGCGAAGTTTTGCAATCCCGTTTTCAACTACAAATACCTGCGGTGTCTTGATGCTTCCAACTAAAGCCGCTCTTGAAATAACAACAGTTTCTTGTGATTTTATAGACGTAAATGAAATGCGCGCAAACATTCCCGCTCTGAGTTGATGCTTCGCTTCATTCGCGATACTTATTTCAATTGGAAAAGTATGTGCGTCGTCTCCTTTAGCGCCGATGGATTCAATTTTTCCGGTAAAGGTTGCTTCGGGATACACATCCGATGTAACAGAAACCTGGTCGCCGGTTTTTAAAATGAACGCATCTTTTTCAGCGATATTTAATTTTATTTTTACGCGTGAAATATCAACCACATTTGCAACAAGCGTTGCCTGCGGAGCGCCTTGAACCATCGAACCGAGATCGATATTACGCGCTGCAATAAAACCTGAAATAGGAGTTTTGATTTTAGTGTCCGCCATTTGCCTTTTTGCAACAATGTATTGCGCTTCGGCATTAACCGAACCAAGTTTTGCCATATCTAACTGAGCATCTGTTGCCGCTTTTTGCTGAAACAATATTTGCGTTCTTTCATAATCTTTTTTAGCTTTTTCATAATTAGCTTCTGCGCTCATCAACGCAGCTTTTTTTAATTCATCATCAACTTGAAAAAGCACCGAGCCGGCAGATTTGTAATCACCTACTTTTGCAAATACCGCGGTAACTTTTCCGGATGTTTCCGACATAATGTTTACATCGTTGTTTGCGTAGATCGTTCCGACAAGACTTAACGATTCAGACAAACTTTTCCTTGATGCTTTTTCAACCGAGACGTAATAGACGTCTTTTATTCCACCGGCAGTATAAGATGCCATTTTTTTCTTGTTCATAATAAGAATAGCAACGATAACCACTAAAACCGCTACTACTGATATAATTAATTTCCCTTTTTTCATATTCACATTCTCCAATTTTAATAGTTTTAGCTTTTCCTTATTCCCTCTCCTTTGGAGAGGGTTAGGGAGAGGCTTGTTTTTTTATTCGCCAATAGATTTATCTAATTTCGCTTTTGCCAATTCAAGATCAACTAAAGCGGAAGTGTAATTTGTTTTTGCACTGAGCAGGGCAACTTCGGCATCAATTAAATCTGAACTGAGCGCCACGCCGTTTTTAAATTTCTCCGAAGTAATGCGTTGGTTTTCATCAGCCTGTTCAACGGTCAATTTTGTAATGTTGATTTTTTGTGTCGCCTGCTGGTAATTCAAAAAGTTTTGCGTAACCTCAAGCGAAATGCCGTCTTTTATCATTCCAAGTGCATCGAGTGATTGAGCAAGTCCCGCTTCCGCCTGATCGCTTTGATGCGAAGTTGCGAACCAATTCCAAACATCCATGCTAACCATAATGCCCGCGTCCCAGGTATCTTTGAATGCATCTTTAGAAGGAAAAACCCGCTGGTTCGGACGATTGTAATAATAATTTCCGTAAAGACTTACTTCGGGATACCAGCGCGATTTTGCAATCGTTACGCCTGATTCACTTGCTTTTGCGCGGTAATCGGCGGCTTTTAATTCACCACGTTTATCAAAAGCTTTGTTCAGTAGCGTCGGTAACTCGTCTTCGCTTTTCATTTGAACTTGTGGAGCGGACTTCACTTCAACTTCTGAAACAAGTTGAATTCCAAGCGTATTATTCAAATTAACTTGAGCAAGTTGAACACCGTTTGCCGCTTCAAGTTGTTTTAATTGAACATCGGAAAGCTGCACTTGTAATTTTAAAACATCGTTGTTGGTAAGCATTCCTTGTGTGAGCAAATTACTCGCATCTTTTAAGTGAGCTTTCATTTGATTAACTATTTCATCAACTACTTTTTTCATCTCCTGCGCTTTGAACAAAGACCAATAAGCGTTACGCACTGCAAATGCAGTTTCAAGTTCATCTTTCGTGAATTCAACCTCGGAAGCTTTCAATTGATATTCCGCCATCTCGCTTGAGCTTTTTAACCGGAACCCAGTAAACAAAGGTTGAGCCAGAGATAACTTCAATTGATAATTATTTAAAATTGACGGCGAAAGTTCAAATGGACCTGTCGGCATCATAATGGTAAATGGATCAATCTTGCTTAGTCTTGTGTAAACACCGGTAAAACGGATCGAAGGCAAGCGGCTTGATGTAACTTCGCTTACGCGCGCCGAACTTGCTTTTACTTTCATTGAAGAAGAATGAAGCGACTTGCTGTTTTTTAGTCCAAGTTGAATAGCTTCATCAACAGTTATTGAAAGTTTTTGTTGTGATAAAATTTGCGGAGCAATAAAAAAGAAAAGTATTGCCGTTCCAATTAGATTATTTTTATGCGACATTTGCAGTCTCCTTAGGTTGTTCATTTTCAGTATCATTAAATTTTTTCCTTCCTTCTTCGGTTAAAATTCCTTCAAAAATTACGTTAATTAAAGTTTTATATACTTGATCGGCGGAAAGAGGCACTTGCGCCAACACTTCAGGCGTAATCAAGTTTTGTAATGAGAACACATACATCAACACTACTATATTTTTGTCATAGTCATTACGGAAAATTCCCTGTGCAATTCCTTCGTCAACGAGCATTGAAAATTTTTCCCAAGCTTTTTTCTTCATGAAGATGTGGATCTTTTCCCATATTTTCGGGAAATGCGTTTGTAAATCTCCCATCATGGGACCCTTAAATTTCCCGATATGTTTAGAAACATTTTCAAGCAGCAATTTTACTTTTTGTACATACGTGTAGTTTTCATTTGCTAAAAGTTCATTTGAAAAATTTTCGGTCTCGCACGAAATGGAGGTAAAAATTTCATTTAACAGGTGCTCTTTATTAGAAAAATGTTTGTAGAGAGTTTTTTTGCTGATTCCCATTCCAGCAGCAATCTCTTCCATTGTTACTTTAACACATCCAAATTGATGGAACATTTCGGATGCCTTTTGAAGTATTTTTTCTTTTATTTCGTTCTCGTCTTGCATTTTTGCCTTAAAGTTAGAAACACAGTTTTTGTCTATTTCGTTTCCATTGGAATTAAAAATAGCCGGAAAACGGCTTTTGAGGGTTCGATAGAAACGAAATGTGTATTTTTCGTTTCCAAACTAACGGAAAATTTGTATTAATGTCAAGATATTTATTTGAAAGGTTGAGAAAAGCGGTTAAATGAAAAATTAATTAAACGAAGGGTAGGAAGTTCTCTATTTAACAAATCCCTTCTTTTCCATTTTACCCCAGTGTCTTTTTCCGGTGAAATATTCAACCATTCCCCGAAACCGCCACCATGTAGTCAGTTGACGGTATCCAAAATTTTCTAAAAAGGCAGCTGCAATTAATGATAACAATTGAGAAAGTTTGGGATATCGCTGAAAAGAAAGTTCTTCTAAAATTACCGAAAGAACCGATAAGACAACTCCATAAAGAATTGCAGTGGTAAGAAATGCGACAGCAAAAGAAATGGTTACAAAACCTAACGCAAATGAAAAAATAAAAAAGAAGTATCCAAAAATTTCGATGACGGGTCCGAGCATTTCAAATAATGCAAAGTATGGGAAAACAAGCATTCCGATCCAACCGTAAGCAGGATTCATAAATAAATTTTTGTGAAGAAGAATACTGTCAACCGTTCCTTTTTGCCAGCGCATCCGTTGGCTGCGGAGTACTTTGAAAGTTTCCGGCGCTTCAGTCCAACAAACCGGATCGGGGATAAAGGTAATCCGTAATTTGGGATTTTCCCTGCGCAGTTTTCTGTGCATCCGGACAATAATTTCCATATCCTCACCGATACATCCGGCGCGGTAACCATCAATTTTAATAAGAGCGTCGCGAGAGAAACAACTAAACGCACCGGAAATAATAAGAATTCCGTTGAGCACATCAAACCCGTTTCGTCCGAATAAAAACGCCCGTAAATATTCTACAACTTGAAAACGGGCAAGCCAAGATTTTGATAATCCGACATTTAAAATATTTCCATGAAGAATGTTGCATCCGTTGGCAATGCGGATTGTACCGCCTACTGCTATTACGTTTTCATCGTCCATAAAAGGACGCACAATTTTCAAAAGACAATCGCGCTCTAAAACGGAGTCGGCATCAATTACCGTTATAAGCGGACTTTTTGCAAGATTTATTCCCGCATTAATGGCATCAGCTTTTCCACCGTTTACTTTATCGATGACAATTAAATTCGGATATTCGGAAGACATGTAAACGGAACGGATCGGCTGGGATTTCAATTTATAAAAAGGGGTGAAGGATACTTGGCGGATAGAAAAATTCTCGAAAAGTTTTTGGAGTGTATTATCATTTGACCCATCATTTACAATAACTAATTGAAAGTCCGGATACTCAAGTTGAAGAAGCGATTTTATACTTTCTACAATTCCATTTTCTTCATTATATGCCGGAACAATAACGGAAATGGGTTTGTAGTTTGTCAATTTAAAAACGCGTTTTAGATCAAGATATTTAATTGTCCGGTTGTACTTGCTCATCTTAAAAAAGGCAATAATGTTCAGGGTAATATAAATTGAACAAACCGCAAGAAAATATAAAAGGATTAAAGTGTTAAATCCGAAGACGATATATTTAATAATTTCCATATTAGTTTTTAATGTTCCGTTCGCTTAAAACCATTCTTGCAATTGCAGCCGCCCGGTCTTTCAGATTGCCGTATGCAAATCTTGAAATTTTTTCTTCACTGCCGGGAATAATTTTCATCAGTGTAATAACCGCGTTATATTGGACTTCATATTCTGAATCGTACATGCGGTCCCAAATTCTTTGTTCGAAAGATTCATCGCCCAATACAGCCAAAGCTTTTAAAACTTCAGAACGTATTTCAGCTTTCGGATGGGTGATCAAAGAGCGCAATGCGGTGGAGGCTTCAAATAATTCAATAGTGCTGAAGAATTTAATACTTTCAATTATTACATCTTTGCTTGGACTGTAAACCATTATTTTCAGTACCATTTCGCCTGCTTGATAGAATTTAAAATGACGGAAAAGGGTAATAGTAATGCTTTGAATTAAAACGTTTTTTTCTCTTTTGAGATTTTGAAAAAGCGGTTTGCACACGTCATCCGTATATTCGGAGAGTATTGCAAGTAATGAATCTTTTGAAATGAATTTAAAATGGCGCGCGTTACGGAAAATATCAAAGACCGCATCGATATCGTTCAACCGCGCCAGGGCTAAGGCAGAGCTTAAAAATACCGAAGCATTTTCACTTCGCAATTTTTTTCGTAAAAGTCTTTTTGAGGCTTCGGATTTTGCTAATCCTAAAAAATATGCAGCCTCGTTAATTTTTCTCGGGGAACCTGATTGTAAATAAGAGAGAAGGAATGGTTGGAGTTTGGTTTCATTTATTAGTGATGATAATTTTGCAAAATCATCACCTTTCAGCATAAGGAAAAATTCACGCAAATAGCGTAGAAGATAGATGTATTTTCCCCGCCGGATTTTTTTTATTAATGTCTGCGGTTTTTCATCGCCTTCCAGGTAATTAAAAATTCTTTCTTCCCAGACTGCAAAAAATTTTTGTTCTTGTTTGGTTTGGTAACCGTGGAGCAGACGAAGCAGCACTACTTGAATAACAAGTATGTAGGTTATGATTAACAATGCGAAGATAGTTAATGCAAGAAAAGAAAAAATGTCTATATGAATAACCAAAAAAACTCCCAAATAAATAAACATTCCTACTTGCCGGGAAGCAAGTTTAGACACAAAGTGCCGGAAGAGTTATCGCATTTTCAAAATATTTTTTATACGAAGCATAAGTTCGGCGGAAGCGAAAGGTTTTAAGATGTAATCAATTGCTCCAAGCTGCAACCCTTTTACCACATATTCCTCGTGGGAATTTGCAGTAAGCAAAATAACCGGGATATTTGCAATACTTGGATTGCTCTTTAATTCTTTTAAAACTGTTAGACCATCTTTTACCGGCATCATAATATCAAGCATAACTAAGTCAGGCTTATATTTTATAACTCCTTCCGTAACGCCCACACCGGATGGGAAATGGATTAAATTAAATCCTTCTTTCTCAAGTTTAAATTTTAATAACTTTGCAATATGCACCGTATCTTCTGCAAAAATTATGGTTTTCTTATCACTCATCAGCGTTTTACTTTAGTCTTCTTAAGATAATTTTTTATTACACAACAATTTGTTAGTTTCACAAAAACCTCTTTTTAATTTAATAAATTTTCTTGAATGATGTGTTATGAATTTTCTGAAAAAACTTATTCCCGGCAAATCACTTAAATACTGGTTTCTGTTTCTTTACTTTGTTAGTGCTATAGGTTTTGTGATCGGTTCACTTTTGTTTTGGGGACCGATACGCTGGACGATAGACTACTTTCAGGGGGAAGGGGCTTCTGAAAAAACTGAAAGCTTAATTATCAATGTTTTTATTGTACTCATTCTTCTTTTAGCCGGGTCAATTTCCTTTTTCATTTCAAGACGATATTGGGAATCGGAAAAGCAAAGTAAAAAATGGGTGATTTATATTCCGGCTTTTTTCTTCGCTGCAGTTTTATTTTTATGGATGAATCCCCAGTACATACCTGGAAAAAGCGAGCGGTCGGAAAAGATATCGCTTGCTCGTATTTCATTTGTGTTCGGTCCTTATCCTTCAAAAGAGCAAATCATTCAATTAAAGAAAGAAAAATTTTCCGGAATAATTTCATTACTTCATCCGGCGGTGATTCCTTTTGAACCAAAATTAATTTATGAAGAAGACGCTGCAGCAAAAGATGCCGGTATTGAAATAATTCATGCGCCAATGCTTCCTTGGGTAAGTCAAAACATTTCTTCAATTGAAACGATAAAAAAATTGCTTGCTACCGGGAAAGGGAAATACTTTGTCCATTGTTATTTGGGCAAAGATAGAGTAAACGTTGTTAGGAGAATTATAGAAAGCCAAAATGTTTCTGTAGATGCTAACAATATTAATACATACCGCACCTTGAATGAAATAAAAGTTTTTGCAGAAGGACCCCTTTTCTACCTTGGTAAAGCAGTATATTTATTGCCTCATCCTTCGGAAGAAGAATGTTTGGGATATCTGCTTTCCGGTTATGTTAAGCAGGTTGTCTCTTTAATTGATGATGCAAGTTCCGAAAATTTAGAGATTACAAAAAAAGATAGCGCATTGTATTCCACCTATGCTATGGATTTTATCCACCATCCTTTTGATCTGCAACATTTTGATTATACTAAGTTGAGTGAAATTCTTAACCCCTTAAGTTCTCTCCCAAAACCATTAGTTTTAATAATCAAAACCACTAAACCAAAAGAGACCGGGATGTTGGTTCAAGCAATAAAATCTACTTTTTCAATTAACAAACTTGAAATTGAAAATATTTTTAAACCGGAAAAAGTAGAACGGGTGTACCCAAACATTTTTTACGGACCTGTACCCGATGCGCAACAAAGTAAAAGATTGTCGTTAGCCGGTATTTACAATCTTGTTTTTCTTTCGCCGAAATCAACTGCTGCTCAAATTGAAAATGAAAGCGGAATAAAAACGCATTTCTTAAATGAAAAAGGGAAACTTGATTCATTATTATTTAACGATACTTGGTACCTTTGCGGAGTGCCTTTTGAGCGAACCGGAAAACTATTCTCTTATTAAAATAAAAAATATATGAGCAGTCTATTTTATAAAACACGAGAAGACCTACAATTTTTTATGGAAGAAACTTCTAAAAGATTTTTCCAACTCACCCTCTCATTAATATTTCTTTTTTTTGTGGTACGAGTGTTTGAGTACTTTTTCATTTCGCATTTGCACAATCTGCCGGTTAATAGTTTGCGGCTTGCGGCATCCGGAGTATTCTACGATATAATGTTTTTGCTGAAAATTTGTGGTTATGCGGTAATTCCATTTTTTCTAATTAGTTATTTTAAATTAAAAATTGCCGAGATTATTTTCATTTCAATTTCCATCCTTCTGTTGATTGGCAATCTTCTGCTTATCTTCTATTATTCAAAATCGTTAGTTCCTCTTGGTGCAGATTTGTTCGGCTATTCAGTTGGAGAAATTATGCACACGGTTCAAGCTTCCGGCGGATTGAATTTACTTATGCTTCTTCCAATTCTTGTTTTAGTTTTATTGGTTATCCTCGTTTTTCATTATAGCAAAAGAATTCCTTTGCCAAACGTTTTTGTTTATCTTTTTTTTATGATACTTTTTATTTCGTTTTTTGTCTATGACGATTATACTCCAAAGACAAAAGGTTATCAAACTGAATTAGAATTTTATACCGTGATCAACAAACTTCAATTCTTTAGTGGAAAAGCAATTCCCTATTTGTTAAAAGAAAAAGAAGAAGTTATTGCAGGGGATTATTTTATTGATTCGGCTGTCGATCAACAAAATACTTTTACGTATGTTGATAAAAATTTTCCGTTTTTGCGAATAGACAGCAGCCAAAATGTGCTCGGCAATTTTTTTCAAACCACAGATGAGCTTCCGAATTTTGTTTTTATTATTACGGAAAGCCTTGGCAGATCATATAGCGGCGAAGGAGCGATTGACGGTAGTTTTACTCCGTTTTTAGATTCACTTGCCGGACAAAGTTTATACTGGAAAAATTTTCTCAGCACAAGCGGAAGAACCTTTGCCGTTTTTTCTTCTCTCTTTGGATCACTTCCGTTTGCGGAAAAAGGTTTTTTAGACCTGGGCGAAAAGATGCCGCCTCATTTTTCATTAATCTCGTTCTTAAAACAACTTGGTTATACCGCGGCATTCTATCATGGCGGAGATGTCCATTTTGATAACATGGATATTTTTTTCAAAAGACAAAATGTTGATTTTATTCTGGGTGATAAAAACTTCGGCAGCGGATATTATAAAATGCCGGCAAATGCAAACGGATTTTCATGGGGATACGGCGATAAAGAATTATTCAAACGCAGCTTGGAACTTATCGATCAACAAAAAAAATCTCCGCGCATTGATATTTATATGACGCTCTCTATGCACGATCCGTTTTTAGTTGATGGACAAGATTATTATAGAAATAAAGTACGCGCAAAATTACAAACACTGACTCTTTCTCTTCAACAAAAAGAAGATTATGAAAAATATATTGACATGTATTCAACGGTTATGTACACAGATGATGCATTCAAATATTTTTTTGAGGAATTCAGAAAAAGAGATGAATTCAAGAATACTATTTTTATTATAACCGGCGATCACCGGATGCCGGAAATTCCTATCAAAACAAAACTTGACCGTTTTCATGTTCCGTTCTTGATTTATTCCCCGATGTTGAAAAGAAGGGAAACTTTTTCCTCCGTATCAACGCACTTTGATCTGCTTCCATCGTTGATTTCTTTTTTGCGAGAAAATTACAAAGTTGAGACGCCCAAATATGTTACATGGCTTGGCAGCGGTTTGGATACCGTGCAAAGTTTTCGCAATATTCACTCCACTCCGTTGATGAGAAATAAAAACGAACTTCTTGATTATCTTAATCAAAAATATTTTCTTGCTGATGAAGAAGTGTTTGAAGTCTTTGACAATTTATTTATTGGGAAAATAAAAGATGATGTTGTGAAAAGCCGCTTACAAAATTATTTTGACGAATTCAAAATGAAGAACAAAACAATGCTTACAACAAAAACCTTGCTGCCCGATTCCATACTTCAATTTAAAGCAACAAGGGGAAAATAATTTAACGGTGGGAACTGTAATAAGTGTTAAGAATCTTGGTAACAAGCGGCGAGTAATATTCCCAGAAAAAACTTCTTCGTTCCGGGATTTCCTTCGAATTATAAAAAAACCATTTAAAGAGACGAACCCATTTTATCTTTGTCGCAAATTGTTCAACTGGATTATCGCAAAAATCGCCGGCAAAATAATAGAAATTATAATCCCGGGTATGTTCAATTACTGCCGGAAAAGTTTTTGGAATGCCGTTTAATCTTAAAAGCGAATCTCCTTTTTCATTTGTGTAGATTGAATAAATTGAAAGAACATTATTTGTTCGCTGTGTAAGCATCACATCAAACCAATACGGATATTTTAATTTCGCCGGCAGCCCGAAACGCTCCCGGTTCTCTTCGTTTGTTAAGAGATATGGGACTTCCTGCTTCAAATGAGTTTTGTTTTCTAAAACTTCCACTCTGCCGTCAAAATGAACGAAAGCAATTCCGGAGTTTTTAAACTGCCATAAATTATGATGTTGAATTTTGTAACTGAGGATAAGCCAGCGGGGAAGTTCTTTGTTGCTAAGTGTATCAAGGCTCTCGAAATATCTCCCCGTCCATCCTGTCCAGCGTAAACCAAACATAGATTCAAACTCAGATCGCACTTCACTAGTTGTTGGTGAGGCAATGGAATTGAATTCGGTGATAATAAGTCTTTTCTTTTCTTTCATTTTTTGAAGGAACATCAAATCAACGGTTGACATTCCGCCGTAAACCAAACTGCTGTGTTCGGTTTGTTCCTTTTGTGAATACCATTCGCTCGAAAAAATTCCATAGGTATCGGTTATATAAACCGCTTGAGAAACATTTGCAAGACTGTCTATCTGGTCAGGATTAAAATTTTCCAATCCTTGTACGGAAAATTTTCTATTATTTTTCGGGAAGAATCCGTAATAATCTTTCGTGATAGAATAGAGCTCCCCGTTTTGTTTAACGAATTTTTCGTTTGTTAAAATCCAATTTAACGACTCGTGTTCTTTTCCTTCGCGGGTTAAAACAGTTTTATCTATGATGACAATCGGGAAAGGTTTTTTAGGCGAAAGGTGCCATGCAATCATCATCCACAAGGGAAATGGGAGCAGCATAATAAGAAGAAACCAAATGAATATTTTTCTGTATAGCATATTAAAAACTAAATTGTGTTCCTACACCGAAAGAAATCTTATTCCGAAATAAATTGGCAAAATATTCTTCATAGATGTATCCGGTAGTAAGCGAAAGAGTCTGTCGTTTTGAAATTCTAAAATTGTAATCTGCCCCAATTTTTTTTGAGATTAAAAGATTCGGATTGTTCAAACTTCTTTCGTCGGGAGAAATTCCGGTGCCAAGTGAAAACGCCAGATAATTGTCGGCGTCGGTTAAATAGTAGCGCGTTATCAATGTGTAGGAATATGAAGCCGAGTTTCCGCTTGGAATGATAAACGTTCTAAATGAAAACCAAAAAGCGCTGTAATATTTTCCGAGTGCAAAAGTATAAATGTCGGTTTTAGAAGAAGGAAATTTTAAGTAACGGATGCCTGCATCAATTTCAAAACTTAACGGTAAACTGTAATAGAGAGATAATCCGAACCGCAGTTTAGGGAAAATAGTTGAACCGGAATAACCGAAATTGACGTACGAATAAAACCCATCCATAAATCTCGGATAAGCATCAATCTCAAACTGCATCCCATCTTTTAAAAATCTATTTGCATAATTTATTCTTCCGATGACCGAGCCTATCGCAGTTTTTCGTGAATAAGAAACCGCAACCGAATGCCACGGATCAAAAACTTTGCTGAAGTGTTCGTAATCGTAATTTGTGCCGATTGTGTTGATGCGCGTTAAATCTTTTATTCTTTCCGCATAAACAAAAGCTTCGGTGTTGCTTCTGTTTATATGAAGCAAAGTATCGATTGTCCGGTATGCTTCCTCATAATTTTGAAGATCGACAAGGATTTTTGTTTTCTTTAAAAGAATCTCTTCGGAAACAGGGTTTAAGGTTAACGCAGAATTTGCATACGCTAAAGCTTTAGGGGAATCTCCCGACCAATATTCCAAATCGATGAGAGCGTTGTGGGCATCAACGCTGGTGGGATTTTTTGCGAGAGCGTTTGTTAAAACAATTCGTGCGGAATCGCGTAGTTGATCCCAGGTGTAAAGTCTGCCGAGAAAGATTTCAATGTCAGTGTAATTTGGACTTTTACTCAAAGCTTCTTTGCACAGCGCTCTTGCTTTGATATAATCTTTTTTATCAAACGCCGCTGTACGGGCTTGAAGAAAGAGCTCATCGCTCGTCGGTTCCTTTTGAGCAAGTGAATCAAACTGAAAAAGAAAAAGTAAAAGTAAAGGGATTTGAAAGTATCTTATTGTTTTCGGCATAAAATGTTGTTTATAAATTATTCCTTTGTTGATAGAAATATAAACAATAACTGATAAAAAATTGAAAAGAGAATTTCTTTGATAGTTTAAATCAGCGCCTCGTCCCCAATTTCCCTTACATCTCCACCATGAATTTGTACAAAAAAATACAACAACACATTATCTTGATTTAGAAAAGGCATACCTAACGACCCTTTGTTAAACAATTCCAATTAATAATAGAAGAAAATAAATTGGCAGAAAAAGCTAAAATATTTTTATTTTACTTTTAAACTTTATTATTTGTTGTTGGATTCATAATAAACCGATTTTAAAATAGTTTGAAATGCCATTGTAAGTGAAAGAATTCTTTAATAGTAACAAGCTGAAAGCGGGTAAATGAATAAACTAATTATTTTTAGTCTGATGTTAATCTTTTTTGCGGGTGGAATTCAGGCACAGCATTTTACGGTAAAAGGCAAGCTTCTCGATGAAACCAATAACGAGCCTTTAATAGCCGCTAATATATTGGTTGAGAACACATCTTTAGGAACTTTAACTGATGATTACGGAAATTTTGAAGTGATTCTGAAAACAATTCCTCAGACTTTAATCTTTTCTTACATCGGTTACAAGACGGAAAAAATTATTGTTGATAAGGAAACACTTGACCTAAAGGTTTTACTTCAACCCACTTCATATATGCTCCAGGAGATCAGCGTATTTTCAAAACAAAAAAATGACGAAATGAACGCTGCATCAATACAGAATATGGAAGTAAAAAACTTTGCCGGTTTTACTAAAGACGCTCTCCGCTCCGTTCAACTTATGCCCGGCGTTAGCAGCAATAATGAAGGGTCTCCGCTTATAAACGTCCGCGGTGGAACGTATGATGAAAATCTTGTTCTTGTTAACGGGGTGGAAATTTATAGTCCGTTCCATTTAAAAGCGTTTGCGCCGATGGGTGTCGGCATTTTTAATATCGATATGGTTAAGAATATAAATTTTTCAGCCGGAGGTTTTAGCGCCGAATATGGAAATGCATTAAGCTCGATTATGAACGTTGAGTACGACAAAGGGAACAAAGATGTTTATTCTACTAAGATTGATCTAAGTATGATTGACTTAGCTTTGCTTACTCAAGGTCCCATCACCAATAAAGGATCGTTTACATTAGGAATAAGAAAGAGCTATCTGGATATGCTGTTAAAACTTGCTTCTCAGCAAGAAGTTCACGCTGATTATTACGATATACAATCGGTTCTCAATTATCAGTTGAGTAATTCCGATATTATTACTGTAACCGGAATTTATTCTAAAGACAACGTGTCTCAAGACCCGACAACGTCGAGCGCATTTGCCACTTATAATAATTCCTATATCTACAATCAACGTACTAATAAATATGTTAGTGAAAGCACCTATAAATCTGTAATAACAAGTTATTATAATACTCTTCTTGCGGTTAAATATGATAAGATTTTTCAACATGATTTTTTATCGCAGACTATTCTTTCCTGGTATGATGAAATTGAGAATGAAAATATGATAACAACAAATAGAGGAGATAATTCATTCAGCACATTCCCTGATCGCTTTGTTCATTATTCTAACGATTATAATGCTCTGAACAAATTGAAAATCCAAACGCTTTCATTAAAACAAGGTTTTACATTTGCCTTTTCTCCATTTTATACCATCAAGGCGGGATTATCGTACAAAAAAATATTTTATGATGTTGATCAGGATAAAAGTAGAAACCAGGTTTATTCCGAAAACATTACAAAGTATCCAGATGTAACGAGCATTTTTTATCCGAAGGATCCGGCGGATAATGATACGACCATCATCAATATTTCATCGTTTAGAAGTGAAGGTTATTTAGAAAACATTTTTCAACTTTCGGAAATTTTTCTCATTAATGCAGGTGGTAGGTTAGATTATTTTGATATGAACAAAGAAACAAAATTTTCACCAAGGATTGGATTGTCATATAACATGCCGTCTGAATTTGTTCTTAGATTATCGTGGGGGATATTTTATCAACCGCCAACATATAAGCAATTACGCTTTAGTGAAAACACAGCTCAGAATACTTCTTACCAAAAATCTATCCATTACATAGCCGGTTTAGAAAAAAACTTTTCTTCCGATATCTCATGCAAACTTGAGTATTACTACAAACGATATTCCGATCTTCTACCCGTCAGCCGCGTTACTAACAGCACGCTTCAGTATAGAACAAAGGAGAATAATACAGAAGGTTATGCAACCGGTTTTGATTTTCAATTTATCGGCAGATTTCCTTCGCTTGATGTTTGGGTTAGTTACGGTTTTCTTGTTGCTAAAGAAAAATTGTACACGGAAACTAATTACTATCCGCGCTATACCGATCAGCGACATACGCTATCATCGGTTGTAAGCATAAACCTTGGTTCGGGGTGGGAATCGAGTGTTCGCTTTTTTTATGGAAGCGGTTATGCGTTCACTCCTTCCAATCTTATTTATTCCTCTTCAGATAAAAAGTATGTTTGGGTTCCGGCAGAGAAAAATTCGGATTACTATCCTTCGTACGCGCGTGTTGATTTTAGATTGGGAAAAACTTTCAATCTGTTTAATCATCCTTTAAAATGTTACCTCGATGTATTAAATGTATTTGGAATGAAGAATATTTTATCATACAGATGTTCTTTTGATGAAAACGGAAATCCGGAAAGAACGGCGGTATCACTTCTTCCGATGATCCCTTCTTTGGGTTTGTCATATGCCTTGTAGTAGTATTGAAAAAACAATTGATAATAAAATAGAAGGATTCTTGAAAAGATTGGGTTGGAAGCGAGTTTAAAGGTTCCCCTCGCGTCTCTTCCGCTAATTTTCAGTATATTTGCACCATGAATTTGTACAGAAAAAATAGCAACACTCCAATTTGATTTTGAGAAGGCATCTCCACGCCTCTTTTCTTAAACAATTCCATTTAACAATAGAAAAAACAAATTAGTAAAATATGAGTCTTTCAAAAGAACTTAAAAGAAGAAAAACATTTGCAATTATCAGTCACCCGGATGCGGGCAAAACCACACTTACGGAAAAGCTTTTGCTCTTCAGCGGAGCGATACAAATTGCCGGCGCGGTTAAATCAAATAAAATCAGAAAAACCGCGACATCGGATTTTTTGGAGATCGAAAAGCAGCGAGGAATTTCCGTCGCTTCTTCCGTTCTTTCCTTCAACTATCACGATTATAAAATTAATCTTTTAGATACTCCCGGACACAAAGATTTTGCCGAAGATACTTACCGCACATTAACCGCTGTTGACAGCGTTATCCTCGTTATCGATTGCGTTAAGGGTGTTGAGGAACAAACGGAAAAACTGATGCAAGTCTGCCGCTTGCGAAATACTCCCGTCATCATTTTTATAAATAAACTTGACCGCGAAGGAAGAAATCCAATTGAACTTCTGGATGAAATTGAAGAAAAATTATCTATCAAAGTAAGACCGTTATCGTATCCTTTCGGAATGGGAATGAGCTTTAGAGGTGTATATAATATTTACGACAACACGTTCGCTTTCTTCCGCGCAAACAAACAACAGATTGAAGATGAAGTAAAATATTTTAAAGGAATTGATGACGAGGAACTTGTCAAAACTTTCGGTGAAGCCGCCGAAACCTTAAAGAATGATATTGATCTGATAAATGGAGTATATGGAAAATTTGAAATAGAAAAATATTTATCGGGTGAATTAGCTCCGGTCTTTTTCGGCAGCGCGATAAACAACTTCGGAATTAGAGAACTCTTAGATACTTTCGTTGCCATCGCACCGCCTCCGGTTGCGAGAGAAACTACAATTGGAATGATCCAGCCGAAGGAAGAAAAGTTCAGTGGATTTGTTTTTAAGATACACGCAAACTTAGATCCGAAACACCGCGACAGAATGGCGTTCGTGCGTATTTGTTCCGGCACGTTTGAAAGGAATAAAAATTATTTTCACGTACGATTGAAACGTCAAGTAAAATTTCCTAATCCTGCATCGTTTCTTGCACAAACCAAATCGCTTGTTGAAACCGCATATCCCGGCGATGTTATCGGATTATATGATTCCGGTTTATTTAAAATTGGCGATACGCTTACCGAGGGTGACACATTTATGTTTAAAGGAATTCCCGTCTTCTCTCCGGAAATATTTAGAATTGTGCAGAACAAAGATCCGTTCAAATCGAAACAGCTTGAAACGGGAATTAGACATTTAACCGACGAAGGACTTGCGCAGCTTTTCGTTCAATGCGACGGAACAAAAAAAGTTATCGGCGTAGTCGGTGAACTTCAATTTGATGTAATTAAATACCGGCTGCTAAATGAGTTCGGTGCAAGCTGCGATTTTCTTCACCTTAATGCTTATAAAGCTTTTTGGGTTCAGTATGATAAGAAGGAAGATATTGAAGAACTGATGCGGCTTCGCGGAAACTTTTTGTATTTCGATAAAGCAAAAAATCTTGTCTTTATTGCGGAAACAGAATTCTCGTTAAGGATGACAAAAGAAAAGAACCCGAAAGCAACATTTTTATCAAGCGTTGAACACAACAACCAAACGGTTGAAATGGAAAAAGTTTAGAGTAGAATAATTTTTTATGCCGCCCGCAACGCCTGCAAAATATTCATTCTTGCGGCGCGGACTGACGGCAGAAATCCTCCGAGAAATCCCATTGCAACAGCGAAAAGTAAAGATGAAATTATTATTGTCGGCGATAGCGCAAAATTAAATGCGAGTTCAGTAAATGAGCCGAAGTTTAAAGTGGAAATTGAAACAAACTGCAAAAGCGATGCAAGCGCTAAACCTATTATTCCGCCTATAAGAGCAATAAGAAATGATTCTGCTAAAAATGCAGCTAAGATACTTCTTCTTCTAAAACCCAACGCACGCAAAGTTCCTATTTCAACGGTTCTGTTTGCTACCGAAGCATACATTGTTATCATTGCTCCGATAGTTGCGCCGAGACTAAAAATTACCGTAACAAAAATTCCCAGTATTCTGATAAATCCCGCCATTAACTCCGATTGCTTTGCGAAAAATTTAGTTTCGATTTCCGGTTCGTATTGTTGAAGCCGTTTGTCGGTATCAAAGGCAAGTTTAAATGAAGCGTACTCTGAAGGATTTGCCAATTTTAAAGTCATTGATGAAACTGAATTACCGCGGGCGAAAGCATCTAACAGTTGTAAAGCGTCGCCCCAAATTTCAGAATCAAATCCGCTTCCATCGGTTGTAAATTTTCCAACTACGATCCAATAATCTCCGGCAAATTTTATTTTGCCGCCGATTTGGCATCCAAGAAATTTATTTGCGATAGATTCACCGACAATTAATTCACGCCTGCCCTGTACAAAATTTCTTCCTTCAATTATTTTTATGTTTGGACGAAGCTGCTGTACTTGCTGCGACACACCGCGAACACTGATATTGCTTAACCCGCCGCTCTGTTTTTCCAGGTTAATAATTACCACCGGCTCGCAAGAAATTATTTGTTTTCCGTCGGATGTTTTTGCGATGTTCGGTAAAGAGGAAACGATACTTTGAATATCTCCCGGAATAATACTTGATATTTCTCCGTTCGCAGATTTACGGGCGACAAGTACATTTTCTTCGGAACCGGTTGCCGTTAAAGTTTTTTGAACACCGTAAGCCATCATCAATACAGCGGCAAAAACGAAAACAACTAACGCTATGCCGGTAACGGTAATTCCGGTTGTAAGTTTTCTTGCAGTAAAATTTCTTAAACTGTATTTCAATGGTATTTTCATTTCAAAACCTTTTTAGTTAGTTGTTTCAGCCAGAGGCTGATCCGCCTTTGGCGGAAGTGGTCAGTCGTTGGTTGACCATTTGCTAATCTTAATCATAATGTTGTTCTTAATCTTTTTCATAACCATCATCCATTATCCATCAACCATCTATCATCCTACAAACCGGAAACCTTCAACTATTTTCATTTTCAGCGCTCGTTGAATTGGAGAAAGCGAAGATAAAACTCCAATTGATACAGCCGCTATTGATGCAAGTACAATAGTGATCGGTTCAATTTCAAAGACCGGGAAAAATCCTTTTGGAATTACCCGTTCTAATCCTTGAATAAGCGGAAATGTTAGCGTTAAACCGAGAGCTCCGCCGATGATTGAAATGAATAACGATTCGCCCATTATTAATCCAACTAAATGTGATCCGGAAAATCCGATAGTTTTCATCACCGCATATTCACGCGTTCGTTCGCGCGCAGACATGATCATCGTATTGCCGAGTACGAGTAAAATTATTCCGATGATTACAAACGATAAAATATTCATTGCAGTAATAATAGCGCTTGTTGAAGCTAAAAAACTTTGTGCAAAAGCGCGTTCTGATTCTGTTTTCGTTTCAGCATTTGAATTTTTAAAGAGATCATCAATTTGTTTAGAAATATTTCCCGATTGCGATGGATCTTTTATTTTTACGATATACCAGCCAACTTCACCGGCACGTTCGGGGGATTCTTTTTTCATTCTTTCGTTCACATAATTCCAATGAAACATCATTTGCGTTGCATCGGTGGTTTTATCGCGCGGTTTGTAAATTCCACGGATAACAAATTCCCATTTGCCGGGATAAATATCTCCTTCGATCGGCATAACATCGCCGATCTTTAATTTATACTGCTTGGCAATGTCTTCTCCAACAACGCATGAATTTTGTTCCCGTTTAAAAGTTTCCAATTCATTTTTTGATAGAAGAAATTCAGGATAGACATCAAACATTGTTTCGGCATCGCAAGAAAACCGGACGAAGAATTGATTCTTGTCGATATAAACTCCTTGAAACCATGTGGCAAACGTTACTTGCGAAACGCCCGGTATCTGTCGAATTTTATCACGGTATGTATATGGCAAAGGAAAAATAAATGAAACCGCTTGACGCGTGACTAATCTATTTGCAGCGGTTGCTTCAACACCCACATACCATGCGGTTACAACGGTGCGCAGTACGCCAAAGGCAATTACTGCAATTGCAATTCCGAGTATTGTTAAAAAAGATCGGAGTTTATGACGGAATGCATTTTTGAAAATGAGTTTAAAAATTTTCATAACGGTTCCTAAATTATATCGCCTTTTTCGAGGTGACGAATTTTACTTGCCTTTTCCGCAGCGTGCGGATCGTGGGTTACCATTAAAATTGTTTTTTTGAATTCTTTATTTAATCTGTCAAGTAGTATAAGAATTTCAGCAGCGGAATTTTTGTCGAGATCACCTGTCGGTTCATCGGCAACAAGAATAAGCGGATCGGTTACGATAGCCCTGGCAATGGCTACGCGCTGTTCTTGTCC
>JALNWB010000054.1 GCA_023231105.1 Ignavibacteriaceae bacterium
ACAAATCTAAAATTCCCATAAAACCTCTTAATGTTTAAAGTGCCGTTTACCGGTAAAAACCATCGACAACGAATATTTGTTTGCCGCGTTAATAACTTCTTCATCACGAACAGAACCGCCGGGTTCAATAACCGCCGTAATTCCATGCTTCACAACTTCTTCAATATTATCTGCAAAAGGGAAAAACGCATCGGAAGCAACAACGGCTTTTTCCAAAGAAAGTCCGAACTCTGCTGCTTTCATCACCGCAACTTTCACGGCATCAATTCTCGAAACCTGTCCGGCGCCGATGCCTAAAGTCATTTTATCTTTTGCAAAAATAATGGCGTTCGATTTTGCATTTTTTGCAACTGCCCAAGCAAATTTTAAATCTTCTAATTGTTTTTCGCTCGGGCTGTTTTCTGTAACTGTTTTTAAATTTGAAAAATCATCCGAAAGAAAATCTTTATCTTGAACCAACACGCCACCGGGAATAGCTTTTACGGCTAATCCTTTTTCGGAAATTTTCTTTACTTGCTTTAAAATTCTTCTGTCTTTTTTCTTGAATAAGACAGGCAAAGCTTCATCTGTAAAAGCCGGAGCGATTACCACTTCTAAAAATAACTCATTTAATTTAGAAGCAAGCGTAATATCTACAGTCTCATTTAAAGCAACTATTCCACCGAATGCTGCAACGGGATCACATTGCAATGCTTTTTGATAAGCTTCCAATATTGATGAAGCCGTAGCGGCGCCGGATGGATTATTATGTTTTACAATTACGCACGAATTTTGCTCAAGTTCTTCAAGCAATTCAACCGCAGCGGTAATATCCAAAATATTATTGTACGAAAGTTCTTTGCCGTGAATGATTTCAAAATAATCAAAAAAACTTCCGTAAAGTGCAGCTTGCTGATGCGGATTTTCTCCGTAGCGGAGTGTTTTCGTTTTTGGCAAATGCAAGCGCAAAGCAGTAGAATCAAATCCAAAACGGTTTTCGAGCGTGTTGGAAATAAAAGTATCGTACTGCGAAGTATGTGAATAAGCAGCCACGGCTAAACGTTTTCTTGTCTCTTCTGCCACAGCACCACTTTCCAATTCACTTAAGAAATTTTCATATTGAGCCGGACTCGTTAACACCGAAACGAATTTATGATTTTTTGCCGCTGCACGAATAAGACTCGGTCCTCCAATATCAATATTTTCAATCAATTCTTCTTCCGTTGTTGCAGGATTTTTTGCAACTTTTTCAAACGGATAAAGATTAACACAAACAATATCAATCGGTAAAATTCCATTAGCTTCAGCTTGCTTTTGATCTTCCGGCAAATTTCTTCTCTGCAAAATTCCGCCGAATATTTTGGGTTGGAGAGTTTTCACCCTACCATCAAATATTTCCGGAAAACCTGTGTAATCACTAATCTCGGTACAAGTGACTTCATTCTGTTTTAAAAGTTTAGCTGTTCCACCGGTTGCAAGAATTTCATAATTCCAGAGTAATAGTTTTTTTGCGAATTCAAGGATATTAGTTTTATCAGAAACACTTATAAGAGCAAATTTTTTCAAGTCACTATCTAAAATTTAAGTTAAATAAACTCTGTTATTTTTTATTTCAATTTTCCTTTGAGCAATTTTAGCTATTACCGAAGGCAGCAGTGTATGCTCAAGTTTCAAAACACGTTGTGCAATCTCCTCGGAGGATTCCGCATCTGCAACTGAAACAACAGCCTGATCAATGATCAATCCTTCATCATAATTTTCATTTACAAAATGAACGGTAGCGCCGGAAACTTTTGCAGATGATCTAAAAACCGCTTCATGTACATGTATCCCGTACATTCCTTTTCCGCCGAAACTTGGTAAAAGAGCCGGGTGAATATTAATCATTTTATAAGGATAAAAACGGACAAATTCTTTGGGCAATAATTTTAAATACCCGGCAAGAACAATCAATTCAACATTTTGAGCAAGAAGTTTTTTTTGTAATTCGTGAAAGGTTATAAATTTATTTTCTCCGGTTTCACTACCGGATTTAACTTTTTCACTTACAGAAAAAAAAGGAATGTTGTATTGTTTAGCAATCTGAAACGCCGGACAATCAAGTTTATCGCTGCATACCACCGAAACCTTGCATAATCCTCTTAATTCCGCTGAAGAGAGAATTGCCTGCAAATTTGAACCTCTACCGGAAACAAAAACTGCGATATTCATTTTTTTCTAAAATTGGCTGCTAAAATTAGCTATTTAATGAAATATTGTCAACGAAAGAAAGCGAAAGTTGAAAAAAATTATCAATTATTTACTAATCGCTCGATATTTTTTAACATACTCTTCAATTTGTTCTCGTAAAAGAAATCTGAAAAGTCGTCCGCTTTTTCAAAATAATATTTGGCTTTCTCTTTGTCATTCTTTTTCAAACTTGAAGCGGATGCAAAATAATAGCCAAACGGTTTTATCCAGGTTTCATTTTTACTTTTTTCACCGATAGCTTTTTGTGCAAAGGCTAACGAAGAGTCGAAATTATTTCGGTAGTAATATGCTTCCGATAACAATAAAAAAACCTGCGCATGAGAATTTTGCAAATGATTATCGTTCTGCAAAATGGTCAGTGAATCAATTGCAATGTCATATTTTTTTTGTTCAAGAAGATTTGTTGAAAAGATAAGTGATTTTTCAACTTCCGAAATATTCCGTTTTAAATAGATTTCACTTTTTTTCTTTGCATAATAATCGTCATCCAATAACTCATTACCGTTTTGTGCCGCTTTATAATAAGCCGTTGACGGTTCACCTTCATTTTCAAACTCATTGCAAATTGCCAACCGGTAATTTGCAATTCCGGAATAATTTTTCTCTTTAGTTTCGCTTAAAAAGCGGGTGTAAAAATCCTTTGCCTTTTCAAAATTATTTTTATAAAAATAAACATCTGCAAGAAGAAATTTGGAGAGAGCCAGAAGCTGTTCAAATTCACTATTCTTTTCTTTCACCAACGGGAGTAAAATATTTTCCGCCGAAGTTAAATTTCTTCCTTTAACTTCAATAACCGCAAAAGAATATTTGAATAAAAGGTTATCCGGGAAATGTTGATTTAAATTTGTTAAATGTGTTTTCGCTTTGTCATAGTCGAAATAAAACTCTGCGTAAAGCTGGGACAAATAATATTCCGCTTCAACTTTAGAATAATTACCTTTTTCGGCAGAGATTTTTAAATATGATAATCCTTTTTCAGAATCTCCGTCAAACCCGATCATCGATAAAGCCCATTTGAAGCCGCTTGGAACCTGGCTCAAAGCAAATTTGATAAGTCCGATTCCGAGATATGCATCATAATAATTCTGATCAATTTCCAGCACATCTTCAAGGTAGCTGTTGGATTTTTTACTTGCCCAAATCATGTCTAAAAATTTTTCGGCTTTCCCGTAAGCAATTGCACGGTAGCCGTAAGCAGCACCTAAGATATATAGTGTCTCTTTATTTTTAGGATTGCCCGACAAATTCAACTCAGCCTTGGCAATGGTTACATCCGACTGATGAAGAAATTCTTCAAAATATTTTTTTTTATTTGAACCTAAATATTTCCAAAAAGAAATTGTCGCAGAAAAATGATTTGCAAAAAGATCATTCGGATTTTTTTTTAGGAGAGAAGAAAATATCGTTTCAGCTTTGCCAAATTCAAAATTATAAACTGATTGAATTCCTTCATTTAATTTTGAATGAGGGCTCAAATCCCCGGCATATTGTACGCCCTGGAAAAGACAGACCGCAAAAAAAAGGATAAAAAACTTTTTATAATGAACCGGGATAATTAACAAGTTAGTTCTTCGCCTTTTTTTCTTTAAATGAAATGGCTGCATTAACAAAATCGCGGAAAAGCGGGTGAGCTTTTGTTGCTCGCGATTTTAATTCGGGATGAAATTGACAGCCGACAAACCAGGGATGATTAGGCAGTTCAATCATTTCAACGAGTTCTCTATCCGGCGATAACCCGCTGAAGATCATTCCTTTGTCCTGTAAAGCGGCTCTAAATTTATTATTTACTTCGTAACGATGGCGGTGCCTTTCGGTAATATATTCTGATTTATAAGCTTGAAATGCTTTTGTATTTTTTTCAATAATACAAGGATAAGCGCCAAGGCGCATTGTGCCGCCAATATTTTTTATATTTTTTTGGTCGGGCATGATATCGATAACGTTGAATCTTGTTTTGTGAAATTCAGAACTGTGTGCTTTTGTGATGCCGCAAACGTTACGCGCATATTCAATAACTGCGCATTGCAAGCCAAGGCAAATTCCAAAGAAAGGAATTTTGTTTTCACGCGCATAAGTTATCGCGTTGATTTTTCCTTCAACACCTCTTTCGCCGAATCCTCCGGGGATTAAAATTCCATGTTTCCCTTTAAGCAGTGTTTCCGGTTTTTCATTTTCCAAATCTTCCGCACTGATCCAATGTAATTTAACACGCGCATCATTTTCTGCACCGGCGTGGATAAAACTTTCGATAATACTTTTATATGCGTCCTGCATCTCGATATACTTACCGCAGATAGCAATATCAACCGTTTTGGTCGGACTTTTGACTTTATCGAAAAAGTTTTCCCACTCATCAAGTTTTATTTTTCTTTCAGGAATATTTAAATGTTTTAAAACAATCAGATCAACTTTTTCTTTATAGAAAACTAACGGAACTTCGTAAATGGAAGTACAATCATAAGCAGAAATAACGCTGCGCGATTCCACATTGCAAAAGAGGGCAATTTTATCCCGGATATCTTTAGCAATTTTTTTCTCTGAACGACAAATTAAAATATCAGGCTGAATTCCTAATGCCAATAAATTTTTAACACTGTGCTGTGTTGGTTTGGTTTTAACTTCTCCGGCTGACGCTATATAAGGAACAAGCGTAACGTGAAGTGAAATCGTATTCTTCCTTCCAAGTTGAAGCATTAACTGCCGCATTGATTCTAAAAACGGTAAACTTTCTATATCTCCAACCGTACCGCCGATTTCAGTGATGATGAAATCATATTCATCGAGTTCACTTAGTTTTTTCATCCTCGTTTTTATTTCATCCGTAATATGAGGAATAACCTGTACGGTAGCTCCGAGAAATTCTCCACGGCGTTCTTTGGTAATAACTTCATTATAAACTTGACCGGTAGTTGTGTTGTTCGCTTTGGTCATGTTTACATCGAGAAACCGTTCATAGTGCCCTAGGTCCAAATCAGTTTCGGCACCGTCTTCGGTAACATAAACTTCACCATGCTGAAACGGATTCATGGTTCCGGGGTCAACATTTATATATGGATCAAATTTTTGGATGGTAACTTTGTAGCCGCGCAGTTTTAAGAGAAGACCTAAGGATGAAGCGGTGATTCCTTTTCCAAGCGAAGATACTACTCCGCCGGTAACAAAAATGTATTTAACTTTTTTCTTTGATGACATATCTACTTTTTGTATTCAAATATAGGGGGTTAAGAAGTGAATTCAAAAGAAATAAAAAAAAATCCCGGCACTTTGACCGGGATTTTTCCAAACAATTTAGTTTTTGGACAAATAGTCCTTCAACCAAGCGGTTGTAACTGATTTTGGACGAACAATCGGGTACTGCATCGCGCGATTAACTACAGCTTGAGCAGCTACGCCAATTCCTCTTGCCATAGCAAAAAGTACGGTATAAAAAGAAAATTCTTTTATTCCGTAATGATAAATTATCGAACCGGAAATTGCGTCAATATTTGGCCAAGGATCTTTGATTTTTGCTATATTCTGCAAAATTCCCGGAACCGTTTCAAAAATATGCTCTACGGTTTGGAAGAGTGGTTCATTTGCGCAATATTTCTTTCCGAAATTCATGAAAGCAATAAAACGAGGATCAACTACACGGAGAACAGCATGCCCGTAACCCGGAATAACTTTTCCGGAACTCAAAGTTTCTTGTGCATATTGTGCAATTTGTTCACGCGTTGGATTTCCGCCGAAAAGTTTCATGGTTTCCAAAATCCATTTTACAACTTCTTGATTTGCTAATCCATGCAACGGACCGGCAAGACCATTAAATCCTGCAGACATTGAATAATATAAATCCGACAAAGCTGAATTGACCGTTAAAGTAGTAAATGCGGAAACATTTCCACCTTCATGATCTGAGTGGCTTGTCATATATAGTTTAATCAATTCATAAAAATCCTTCGGAGCAGAATCGAAGCCCATAAGATGCACGAAATCACCGGCTAAATCTTGATCGGCATTTGGATGAAGCAGCGGACCTTTTTCAAATCGTAATCTATAGACGGCTGCCGCCAACCCCGGTAATTTGGCTACGATATCTAAAGCGTCTTCAAGTGTATATTTCCAATATTCATCTTTTTTAATTCCTTGTTCATACATCTTCGCAAACACTGATTCGCGTTGTAAAACAAGAATTGCCGTATTCAGCATAACCATTGGATGAGTATCTTTTGGAAGAGCTTTGAGAACGTCCCAAATGTAACTTGGAATAGTTTTCCGTAATCTTAACCTGGATGAAAAATCTTCCAATTCTGCCGCGTTAGGAAGTTCACCGGTTAAAAGTAAATAGAAAGTTTCTTCAGGAGATTTTTCTACTAAATCTGCTAAAGAAATACCTCGAATAATTAATCCCTTATCTTGCGGTACGGAAGAAGTATCGCACATAACACCTTTTACCCCGCGCATGCCGCCGAGCAACTGAGCAACAGTTACTTCGGAAACTTTTTTCTCTCCGTTTGCTTTGGCTAATTCACTTAATTCTGAACGCCAAGTTGGAATGTTTTGTTGAAGTTTTTCATAAATATTTAACATGGGCTCCCTTGTGGTTAATTATTAATAAAATTTACAAACAAACTTAGGTTATTTTCTCCATGAATTCAATATTTTATACGGGAAAAAATAAAAAATTTCAAAAAGGATCATTTTGGTCGAAGCGGCTATTATTTCAATTATTCTCTTTTCCGTTTGCTGTATTGTTTTTTATTTGGCGATTGGAAGTCCCTGGATGAAGGAAATTGGAGAAGATAAATCCAATGAGGTAAAAATTTCAATAATTATTGCCGCAAAGAATGAAGAAGAAAATCTTGACCAACTTTTTCTCTCTCTTGAGAGGCAAAACTATCCGAAAGATAAATTCGAAATCGTTTTTGTTGATGATAACTCCACCGACTCAACTTTTACCGCCGCACAGAAATATGCTGATCGCTTTCCTCATTTCCGTTTACTAAAAGCAGAACATAAAATTTTACCTGCAAAAAAAGGAGCTTTGGAAATCGGGATTGCCCAAGCTCAATTCCCTTTTCTCCTTTTTATTGATGCCGATTGTTCACCGCAAATTAATTGGCTAAAAGCTTTCTCTTATAAATTCTCTTTCAACTTTGATTTGCTAATCGGATTTGCTCCGTTTACATTTAAACAAACTTTCGCAAATCATTATTTTTGTTTTGAAAATTTTAGAACTACCGCTCTAACCTTTACGGCTGCATGGTTTAAGTTTCCCTACTCAGCAGCTTCCCGGAGTTTGGGAATTAAAAAAGGAACTTTTCTGCGGCTTGGCGGTTTTGGCAAAACGTTGCAAACACTTGGCGGTGATGATGATTTATTAATTCGCGAAGCTGTAAAAAACAAATGTAAAATAGGGATCGTATCGGGAGAAGATAGTCTGGTCTTTTCAAATACACAGGAAACTTTTACTGGTTACTTTCAGCAAAAACGGAGACACACTGCAACTTCATTTCATTATTTGTGGCAGCATAAATTGTTTTTAGGGTTTTGGCATATGGCTAATATCCTTGCTATAGACTCGCTCTTCTTCATTCCCTTTTTTCCGGAAGCCGGTTTTATTTTTCTTTCAAAGATTTTCTGTGATTACTTTATCGTTTATTCATTCCAAAAGAAATTCAAATACCACTTTTCTTTCGGAGAAATTTTCTTTTACCAAATTCTTTATGAATGTTTTCTTGTCTTCAATTTTTTTAGTGCAAGGTTTTTTAAAATTAAATGGAAGTGAATTAGAATTTAGTCCCGAGAGAATGGATGATTGATTAGGTGGATGACTGGAATAAACTTTAATTTATTTATCATTTTATTTTTTTTCATTCAACCATTCAACCATTCTTTCATGCTCTTAATTTTTAACGCCGGTAATATCTTCACTAATTTTCCGTAAGTTTTTATTTACACCACTTGTGTTAATAATAATTTTCTTATTTTTGAACAACAAAGTTGAGTGATAATGGATTATACATTCTTAGTTGAAAAAGCCATTGAAGCAAAAAAAAATGCAATGCCGACTTACTCCAACTTCTATGTTGGCGCGGCGCTGTTAACCGAAGACGGAAAAATTTATTCCGGTTGTAATGTGGAAAGCAGTTCGTACAGCCTTACGATGTGCGCAGAGCGGACAGCTATTTTCAAAGCTGTTTCCGAAGGGGAACGAAAATTTAAAGCAATTGCAATTGCCGCAGATACAATTGAATTCTGCTCACCATGCGGCGCCTGCCGACAAATTATTTCTGATATTTGCAAAGATATCGACATCGTTTTAACAAATCAAAAAAAAGAAATTAAAATTCTTCGCACAAAAGATTTACTCCCTTTTGCTTTTGAAGATATCGACTTAAAAACAAAAACATCTTAATATAATGCACGAAATCAATCCTCATTCTCTTCCAAAAGAAACCGGCTGGATCGAAGTTATTGCCGGCTGCATGTTCAGCGGTAAAACCGAAGAACTTATTAGAAGACTTCGACGCGCAAAAATTGCAAAACAAATTGTTCTGGTTTTCAAACCGAAAATTGATACACGGTACTCTGCTGATGAAATTGTTTCCCACAGCGAACAATCTCTTCCTTCAATTATCGTTGAAACTCCGCAAGAAATTTTAGAGCTTTCCAAAGAGGCACAAGTTATCGGTATTGATGAAGCACAGTTTTTTTCAAAAGAAATTGTTGATGTCTGTAACCAACTTGCTAATGACGGGAAACGTGTGCTTGTAGCGGGGTTAGATCAGGATTACCGCGGTATCCCTTTTGAACCAATGCCGCAATTACTTGCCATTGCCGAATACATCACAAAAACTTTGGCAATTTGTGTTGTCTGCGGTAACCCGGCAGATAAAACTCAGCGTAAAATTATTTCTGCAGAACGTGTAGTTGTCGGTGCTTCGGATATTTACGAAGCGCGTTGCAGAAAATGTCATTTTATCCCACAAGAATAATAAAAGGACTTTATGGATTTTGTAATTTCGTTAGTACGCGGAACATTTGGAATTGCCCTTTTGCTCGGTATTGCTTTTCTTTTTTCGAATAATAAAAAAAGAATTAATTGGAAATTGGTTATAACGGGAATTTCAATACAAGTTTTATTTGCAATTTTCATTCTTCATTCCGAAACTCTTCGCAGTTGGTTTTTCCCGTTAGGTTGGATAAAAGATATTATTAACTGGCTTGGCTCGGCAATAGTTGCTCTACTTGGTTTTACTATGGAAGGATCAAAGTTCGTTTTCGGTAAACTTGCAATAAACAGCGGTGCGGAATCCATCGGTTTCTTTTTTGCTTTCCAGGTGTTACCTACAATAATTTTCGTCTCAGCGCTTACTTCGGTGCTTTATTATCTTGGAATTTTACAATTAGTTGTAAAAGGAATGGCTTGGGTAATGGCAAAGTTATTAGGAACAAGCGGAGCTGAATCTCTTTCAAACACTGCAAATATTTTTGTCGGACAAACCGAAGCTCCTTTATTAATTCGTCCATACATTGCAAAGATGACGAACTCAGAATTGCTTACGATAATGATCGGTGGAATGGCAACTATAGCCGGTGGAGTTATGGCGGGATACATTCAAATGCTGGGGCAATCATTTGCCGACGCCAACAACATTCCGCTCTACCAGGCACAACTCCGTTTTGCCGTTCAACTTTTAGCCGCGAGTTGCATGGCGGCGCCGGCTTCGCTTGTTGTTGCCAAAATTCTTTTCCCTGAAGTGGGCGACCCGGTAACAAAAGGAACCGTAAGATTAAAAGTAGATAAGAACGCATCAAACATAATTGAAGCGGCTGCTACCGGCGCTTCTGACGGTTTACAGCTTGCATTAAATGTGGCTGGAATGCTGCTCGCGTTTATTGCTTTAATTGCGATGTTCAATTTTATATTAACAAGTTTGGGAGACGTTATCGGCGTTAATCAAATGCTGCAGGCAAATTTCGGTAAACCTCTTTCGTTACAATTATTATTCGGAATGGTTCTGCAATATCTTGCATACGGAATCGGTGTTCCGTGGCATGATGCGCTAAACTTCGGAAGTTTGATCGGGACAAAAGTTGTGCTAAATGAATTTGTTGCTTACCTCGATTTGACAACTCTAATTAAAGCCCATGCAATGTCCGAGAAAGGTATGATCATGGCAACCTATGCTCTTTGTGGATTCGCAAACTTTTCTTCTATCGCAATTCAGATCGGTGGCATTAGTCCTTTAGCTCCCGAACGGAAAAAAGATATTGCTGCATTAGGCTTGCGTGCTGTACTCGGCGGGACTCTTGCAACTTTGATGACGGCTACCTTAGCCGGAATATTATTGAAGTAGCGGAAATATTTTGCGGATACTTTCAAGAATAATTATTAAATAAAATAAACAGACTGAAGTCTGTGCTACGTTTTTTCCGTAGCGCAGACTTCAGTCTGCGATTACAGATTATTGAAATAGGAATTTAAATGATCAACCTCAACTCCATTTTTTCTGAAACATCAACCGCGTTAAAAAAGATCGCTCCCTTTCAACCGGAAATTGCTATCATTCTCGGCAGCGGTCTGGGTGACTTTGCTTCTTCACTTAATCTAAAAGTTTCTGTGGCAACTTCCGATTTACCAAATTATCCGACTTCAACAGTTGCGGGACATCAAGGGAAAATTCATTTTGTAGAATATGCCGGGAAGAAAATAATTTTATTTCAAGGAAGAATTCATTTTTACGAAGGTTACGATCTTTATCAGTGCCTCCTCCCCGTTCATCTTTGCGCTGAACTTGGATGTAAAAATATTTTGTTAACAAACGCAGCCGGAGGAATTAATCGCAATTTTTCTCCCGGCGATTTAATGCTGCTCACTTCGTTCAACTCCCTATTTCTAAAAAAAGAATTATCAGAAGTGATGGGTATTTCCAACTTCGATGCAAAAAATGCTTTTCTCGATTGTCCTTCACAAAAATTAAATGAAACGATTAAACAATCAGCGCTTGATGAAAAAATTCCTTTAAAGGAAGGATCGTACTGGTATTCCAAAGGTCCATCGTACGAAACACCGGTAGAGATTGAAATGATGAACAAGTTTGGAACGGATGCTGTTGGCATGTCAACCGTGCACGAAGCTGTTTACGCAGTTTCAAAAGGAATGAAATGCGCAGGAATTTCCTGCATTACAAATTTTGCTGCGGGAATTTCAAATCAAAAACTTTCGCACGAAGAAGTCACAATAACCGCCAACCGTGTAAAAGGAAATTTTGAAAGACTGATAAAAAAGTTTATTGAAATGAGTGTTGTTTAAGTTAAAGATTAAGAATATTCTTTGATGACTTGCAACGCGCTTTAGCGCGTTGAATATGAGAATGGAACACTATTGGCTTTAGCCAAATGATGAAAGTTAGTTCGGCTAAAGCCCGGAGTTCTAGGATTTTTATTTATCCACGAGCTGAAGCTCGTGGCAAGTCAAATACTTACATAAATGAAAAGATATTTGCAATGCGATGACTTGCAACGCGCTTTAGCGCGTTGATAATAAGAATAAATAATATTGACTTTAACCAAATACAAAAGGAGACTTTTATGCCATATTTAAGAGTTTGGATTCATCTAATCTGGTCAACTAAGAACAGAGAAAAAATTATCACTAAACAGCTTAAACCTCTTCTCCTTGACCATATTAAACAAAACGCTAAGACGAAGGATATTTATATCGATTTTCTTAATTGCGTTGAAGATCATATCCACTTAACAATTTCTCTCGGTTGTGAACAAACTATCAGTAAAGTCGTTCAACTTATGAAGGGAGAATCATCCTTCTGGGTGAATAAAGAAAAATTGACTAAAACTAAATTTGAATGGCAAGATGAATATATTGCGGTCTCGGTAAGTGAATCAATGATTAATAAAGTTAGGGATTATATTAAGAATCAAGAAGAACATCATAAAATAAAATCTTTTCAAGAGGAGTATGACGAGTTTATAAAAAAATATGGGTTTGAGATTATTAAGAAAAAATAGTTTGGCTAAAGCCGAGCGTGATTTTTAACTCTTAATCCACGAGCTAAAGCTCGTGGCAAGTCAAATTATTCTTTTGGAATAATAACAATTCATTCATATTCTCATCTTTTCGATTTAAATACTACACAACACCCCGCCCTCTCCGGATGATCAGCAACGAATTGATCATTTCTTACTTTTCTTATCAACCAGAAAATTAAAAAATCTCCGCATGCGGTTACTGTAAAAAGCAATCCAGTCACAAAAAACCAAACACTTCCGGAAATGAATGAAATTAAGGTTGGAATTATTCCTAAAATAATTGCGGGAGTGAGTAATGCAATTCTGTAAACTTTAGCGGTTACCGCTTCACCACAATGAGCGTAAGGCGAAAGCGATCTTATGTTGAAGCCGAATTTGATTTTGTTAAATGGTGTCTTTGCAAAAACCATCCATGAAACAGCGTGAATGAGTTCATGTAAAATTATCCCGATGAAAAAAAGAATTAACAAAAGAAGAAAATTTGCATTGCTGCTAAATTCAGCAAACAAATGATCCAATCCCCAAATATATTTGAATGGCAATCCCGTTAGTAAAATTGAAATAATTACAATAGGAAGACTGTAAATGTTCGCCTTCCACAAAGGAACTGATAAGTCAATTTCTTTTTCATTATTTGTTATTTCATCGCTCATAAAAAAGCAGCAGTTAATTTAGAAGCTGCAAAAACAATTGCAGTTTCTGATCTTAACCGGTTTTCCGTAAGTTGAAAAAGATTATCTGCTCCGGCTGCTTCAATTTCTTTTTTATCCAACCCGCCTTCCGGTCCAAAAATAAAATAGTAAGTTTTATCATCTGAATATTTCAGCTCACTCAATTTCTTTTCAGCATTTTGTTCAAAGAGAATTTTAACTCCATCTAATTCCAAAATGTTTTTAAGACTTGTCAAAGAATGGATCTTCGGTAAATAACTCCGTAACGATTGTTTCATCGCGGAGAGAAGAATTTTTTCCCATCTCTCAACTTTATTTGATTTGGCAATGGTTCTCAACGATTCAAATATGATGAAGTTTGTTATTCCCAGCTCCACACATTTTTCAAGCGCAAACTCGAACCGCTCCGGATTTTTTAGTTTCGGAATACAGAAGTAAATGTTCTTAAATTTATTTTGATACGTTTCGAACGATAGAATTTCTGCTGATAAAAATGTTTTATCCAGAGAGACAATTTTACAAGTATAAATTTTTCCGCAGCCATCGGTAATAAAAATAACGTCATCAATTTTATGGCGCATAACGCGGGAAAGATGCAAAAACTCATCGCCGGATACTTTAATTATATTTTCAGTAATCGATTCCGGTTGAAAATAATAAAGCTCTATGTTAGAAAGATATGCCAAGATCAAATATTATTTCTGCTTTTCCTAATTCGTTGAGAGCAAATTCCAGTCGCGCAATGTTGTACGGAAGTATTAGTCCCGTAAAACCAAATCCATAACCGGAAAATGCATGTGATAAATTAATAGATTTTCCTCTCATTTGTGTTACCCCCCCTTCAACAAAAGTTTGGGCATATATTTCAATGCGGTAAGTTAAAAGTGCTTCGGGAATTAACGGCAAATTCAAATGGATATTAATTTCCGTTAACAGAGGATATTTAAATTCAAGTTGAGAGAGATAAAGATTATTCCCTTCGGATCTTTGAGTAAAATGTCCGCGAATTTTTTCATTGTATCCAAGAAAACTATAATCGTAAAATGGAATCAGCTTGCCGAAAGTCTGCCGCGAATGAAATCTCCACTTTGAAGAAAGATTTTTATAAACAGTTCTGTACTCGCGAAAGTCTGCAGAGAAAATATTGTAATCAACTCCGCTTTTACCAAAACCTTTTTTCAAAATATCTGCATTGAAAAATATTCCTTCTTTAGGAAATTGTGCAAGGTCGCGCGAATCATAATAATAGCGCAAACCAAGAAACGGGAGCTTATCAATACGCGAATCTGTTGCATTAACGTTAGGGATAAACTTCGGCGTTTCTACATAAGAAAACCCTCCGTACACATCTGCTTTGTTAAAGAGATTAAATCGCTTTCCGAGTGTAATATTTCCGGAAATAAATTTTTGTTTGAACTTTTCACCAAATAATATTTCAGCATTTCTGCTTTTATTATTTTGATTCACATAAACGAAATACGCATCGAAATAAATTGCTTCTTTCCGGAACCAATATGGTTTTGAGTATTGCATTGTAAATGAAGGATCATATCCGAGGCTGAAAGAAGCTCTAAGTTTTTCATTACGCCCTCTAAAATTCATAATCAAAACATCAAGACCGAAGGTAGCTTTTTTCCAATCTCTATCTCGCAAAGCTAAAAATGGAATAGGCCAGATATACCAACTCTCATTTACTTCTATGATAAGTGTAGTTTTATCTTCATTCGATTCGGGATAAAGTCTAACGTTCGTAAATATTCCCAAACTGTAAATACGTTCACGATTGTATCTTAGTTTAGTAGAATCAACAATGTCACCAATAGAAAAAGTAAGTTCTGTTAAAATAATTTCAGGCTCGGTAATGTCATTTCCGGAAATGGCGATTGAATCAACCCGAAATGGTTTGAATGACAAATTCTGTTTAGGAATTACCGTTTGACAAAATAATTCTGAAACGAGAAGCGCAAAAATCAAAACAAAGAATTTCATTTCTTCCCACCATGTTCTGCAACAACAGAATGAATGGTTGCATGATTGCATGGTTGAATGGTAATCATGAAACGATCAGATAATATTAATTCCAATTCATTCATCCATTCATCTTCATTCATTCATGCTATCAATTTTTGTTGAACTAATATTTTTTCCATATAGTATTATCACTTGCAATAGTTCAGTTCTATTGCTACGCAGCGGTTTTGGACAGTAGGAATGCCGTTCTGCTCTGCTAATTTTGCAGCTTCATCATTTATTACTCCCAGTTGAAACCACAAATATTTTGGTTTGATTTCCAAAACATCATTCATTATCAACGGGACTTTATCCGAACTTAAGAAAACATCAACTAAATCTATTTTATGCGGAATATCTTTTAACGAAACATAGACCGGAATACCGAAAACTTCCTTTAAAGTCGGATGAACGCCGACAACGTTATACCCTTTTCGTTTTAACAATTCGGCAATTCTGCCGCTGTCCCTTTCCATTTTATCCGAGATACCGACAACTGCAACGGTTTTTGATTCTTTTAATATTTTGCATGTAAGTTCCAAAATTCAATCTCTTTCTTTCGTTGGAAAATATATTTTTGTTTTATCTGAAGCGGTACAAAATTAATAAAAAAAGCCGACTCGAAAGAATCGGCATCACTAATAATCACATGCGGATTTATTATTACCCTATTTCAGCAAAATAAATTTCTTCGTAGCCACAAAGTTATTCGCACGCAATTGATAAAAATAGATTCCGCTTCCTAATTCGAAATTCCTTCCGCCACTGGCGGATCCTAATTGAAAAGAATATTTTCCGGCTGACTTTTCTTCATTAACGAGTGTTGCAATTTCTTTACCGAGAAGATCAAATACTTTTAAAGTCACAAACGCATCCGTCGGAATTTGATATGTTATTGTTGTTGTCGGATTAAAAGGATTCGGATAATTTTGTGATAACCCATAATTCTGTGGAGTAATATCTTCCTTTTTAACAACTGTTACATTTTGATTTTTGAAGTAACTGAATGTTCCTTCATAATTTCCGAGAACAAGATCGTAATCGCCGTCATTATCAAGGTCAGCGCAAGCCGGCGCAGCATTTTGATCAACAATGATAGTACTTGTAACGGAAGTATCTTCTTGCCAATCAAAAGTATTATTGTAAAAAAACTTTACTTCCCCGGATATGTTCCCGACAATTAAATCATAATCGCCGTCTTTATTATAATCAACAAGAGTTGGAACCGCATCTCCTCCAACGTCTATGCTTCCAAAGAAATTTTGAAGTTCAAGCCAGTCTGCCGATTCTGCTGTTCCAATATTTTCATAAAAAGAAATTGTGCCGTTATCTCTTCCAACAATCAAATCAAGATCACCATCTTTATCAAAGTCGATTAATCTCGGGACGGCAAATCCATCAACAACAATATTCATAGCGGTTGTAACTGAAGGGAAACCGGTTGTGGTTTGTAAATGAAGATAAAGTTTACCGGTAAAGTCACCCACAATCAAATCGGGTTTGCCGTCGTTGTTCAAATCCCCCACCGCTGCGGCAGAATATATTGAATGTTTAACGTTCGTTAAAAATGCTGAGTTTTCTTTCCATGCTGGATTATTTATCGTTCCAACATTTTCAAAATATTTTATGTTTCCTAATTGAGTTCCGGTGATCATATCCAAATCGCCGTCGGCATCGTAATCATAGAGAAGAGGAGAACTTGCGCCGCCAATATCAATTGTTCCGCCAAATACGGTTGTGTTTTCTTTCCAGGTTGGAGCTACGTTTGTTCCGGTGTTAGTATAATAAAAAATTTGCCCAGAAGCGGTTCCAAATACAAGATCAGTTTTTCCATCGCCTGAAAGATCAACCAATGCGCCGGAATTCCAGTACGTGGTAGTTCCAACAGTTTGGAAATGCGAACTCTTGTCACTCCAATTGTAAGTAATCGAATCGCCAATATTCTCATAATATTTAATTCCGAATCCGTCTCTGCCCACTAGAAGATCAGTATCGCCGTCTTTGTCCAAATCAACAAAATAAGGATACGCGTAAAGTCCAACATCAAACCACCGAACTCCGTTGCTTTCCAAAAATTCAGGTGAATCTTTTAAACCGGAATTTTTGTAATACTTCACTCCCCCGTCTTCACTTAGCCCGACTGCTAAATCGGGATCGTTGTCGCCGTCCAGATCCGCTAAAGTTGGGATCGGATTTTCTCCAACACTAAGCTGAGCAAATATATTTGTTGATTCCATAAACTCCGGTTGTATGTTGCTTCCGATGTTTTCGTATAAATGAAGTCCCGTATAACCACCGGTAATAAAATCAAGGTCGCCGTCAGCATCAATATCAGCACAAACACCCATCTCAGCGTTAAGCGAGTTAATATTCGCAAAAAGAGATTTGTCCATTGCAAATTTGGGATTGGTCTTACTTCCCGTATTCTTAAAATAAAGAGGAGCCTGCACTGTGCTGCCCAAGATCATATCCAAATCTCCGTCACCATCTAAATCATAAAACCGCGGTTGCGAAAAAGATAATGAGGGAATTCCCGTTGGATTAAAAATATGATTATCCTCTTCCCACGGTTGTGCGTTTGTTATTTGCGGAAGAAAGAGAAAAAGCAGAACTGTTAATAACGTGAAGCATAAATTGTTTTTAGTTTTCACTTAATTATTTCCAGAGTTATTGAAGATTAAATTCATCGTTGAACATTTTATGAAGATGTTTATCTCCATATTTATCGATAGCAAAGTTAAGCATTTCTTCTTTTGTATATCCCGAACGGATTTCTTTAACCGAAACTTTTTTGATGGACTCATCCACAGTATAAAAGATTCTCCACGTCCGGTAAGCTAAGATAAATTTCGGTTTTGTTTTACTTTCAAGTTGCACAATTCTCTTGCGGGTGGAATCGGTAGGATTAAATTCCAATTGAAGTTGTGCAAAATTTACCAAATTGATCTTAACATTATTCTTCAGCCAATCGGTTTGCATTACCGATTTCTTTGAAAACTTAACTTCATAAATATTTTCCAATCCGCTTTTAACCCAGCCGGTAGCGGCATTGGGAAAGGAATCCGAATACGGCAGATACGGTTTAATATCAATTACCGGAGAGCCGTCAAGAATATCGGATTCCGAAATAAAAATTTTAAGTCCTTCAACCTTCTCAAGCTTTACGCAGCTCATCCCGATTTGATTTGGTCTGTAAGGAGCGCGTGTTGCGAATACTCCGATCTTTTCTCGCGTGTGCCGCGGCGGAGTAACAAGCGGTTTCCAACCCATCTTACCGTTAGCTGGATTTATATTTAAATGAAATTGATACAAAACCCATATCCGGTCAAAGCCATTTAAATTCTTTATCGCCTGCTCAAAATTTTTATTTGGAAGTAGTTCGATGGTGGAGATAGTTCCCTTTGCCAAAACTCCCTGCCGTGGAGTCTCATACCGGTAAACTTGTTCTGAACGGACATACCCGATCGGTGTAATAATAATTTCTTCTCTTTGCATACCGCAAAATCGTAAATTTAATTGAAGAAAAGAATTGAGAGTGTTTAACTGCAATTTACGTATTACTATTCCCCAACACTTATTTATAATATCAGTAGATTTTTATTAATGTTTTTCTAATTAATTTCTAACTCAATTTGTTTTATTACATCATCAAGCAATTCCCCATAGAGTGCTCGAGCATTACTAAGTGATTGATCGACCACGAGTTTGAGAAATTTTTCCTTCCCACCTTTTTCCAGAATCCTATTAACGAATTCACCCGCGACAGGATAGAGGATTCCATCTGAATACTTAGATTTGTTCAACCATGCATCAATAATTGAAATTTTATCATTGTACTTTTCTGTTTCCCGTATTTGTTTGATTTTTAAAAAATTAGTATCAGGGTTACAATCAAAACATACAGCAATACCCTCGTTTATAAAACGGATTTTCTTTACATCTTTAGATAAATAATGCGAAATGATGTGAGTAACTTCATGACCCGGGGTTTGATTTGCTTTAGAGTGTATTATGAAAAATTCGGGAAGAGCAAATCCCACTGAATAAATCCCCTTCTCTTTTGCCTCGGCATCTGAGTTCCATATGTAAAAATCAATTTTACTCTGCAAGGACACATCAAAAAATTGACTGATTTTTTGAAACGCTGATTCCCGCGTCTCCATAAATTTTGTTTTATAGGTTATAATGCTATTCGGTTGAAAATGAAACACAAAATGTTCTGTCTCTTGTTTTTCCCAATCTTTATAAAAATCAGAGAATCCCCATATTAATATTTTCTCTTGCGCGAATTTTACAGCATTTTTTCCAGCGTTTAGTACCAAAGAAGTATTCAAATATTGGAAACACTTTTCCTTATCGTTATCAAGATATGCAATCATCGCAAGATAATTAAGTCCCCAGGCTTTTGCCCCACTATTTTGTTTGTCAAAACTGACTGCTTTTTCAAGAAACGGTTTACTCTCTTCTAATCGGAACTGATCAACTAAGACTCTACCTTTAAGTAAGTTTAAATCAGCGTTGTTGTTATCTTTCTCTAGTAAAGAATCTACAAAAATATGAAACTTGCCATATTCTTTGTTTTTAATTAGATAGTTTAAATCTTTATATACCTCCTGTGCTGTTAGTATTTGAATTAAAAATAATAACACCAACATAATTTTATGTAACATATCTATTGCCTTTTTGAGATGATTTTAAGGTTAATTATTTCACCCCTTCGGTGTTTTAATTTTCTCCTGGTGCATCAATTCTATAATCATTTCATCTCTTCGGGATTAAGTCATTAACACGTTTATTCAAGCCCGAAGGGCTGACATTATTATAATACTAAGCAAACCTCATACACCAAACCCTGAAGGGGTGGCATTATTATCTATATAATTTTAATTCATCTTTATTTGTACTCTTCAACCGACGGACAAGTACAAACCAAATTCCTATCTCCGAAACCATTATTTACTTTAGCGGTGGCAGGCCAAAATTTATATTGCTTAACCCATGAAGACGGGAACGCTCCTTCTTCGCGTGAGTATTTGTGTTTCCATTCAGTTGCACTTACTGCGTGCATTGTGTGCGGCGCATTTTTAATTACGTTATCTTCTTTATCGGTAGAACCGTTTTCAATTGCATCCATTTCTTTTTTAATAAGGATCATCGCTTCGCAAAAGCGGTCTAATTCTTTTTTCGATTCGCTTTCCGTCGGTTCTATCATCATTGTTCCGTGAACAGGGAAAGAAATTGTCGGCGCATGAAATCCATAATCCATTAAACGCTTCCCGATATCTTCCACTTCAATATTCGCAGTTCTTTTAAAATCGCGCATATCAAAAATCATTTCGTGCGCAACTCTTCCCTTTTCACCGGTGTAAAGAATTTTGTAGTACGGTTTTAATTTTGCGGCAATGTAATTCGCATTCAGTATAGCGTATTCAGTTGATGTCTTCAATCCTTCGGCGCCCAACATTTTAATATAACCGTAAGAAATGATGAGAACATTTGCACTACCATATGGAGAAGCTGATACCGCGTGAATTCCTTTTTCTCCGCCAACGGAAACAACAGAATGTTTTGGTAAAAACGGTACTAAATGTTTTGCTACGCAAATCGGTCCAACTCCCGGACCGCCGCCACCGTGTGGGATTGCAAAAGTCTTATGTAAATTTAAATGACAAACATCCGCGCCAATACTCTTTGGACTCGTTAATCCAACTTGCGCGTTCATGTTTGCGCCATCCATATAAACTTGTCCGCCGTTTGCATGAATGATCTCGCAAATCTCTTTAATGCGAACTTCAAAAACTCCGTGCGTTGAAGGATAGGTTATCATCAATGCGGCTAAATCATTTTTATGTTCTTCAGCTTTTTTCTTCAAGTCGTCAACATCAACGTTTCCTTTTTCATCACAAGCAACAACTACCACTTTCATTCCCGCCATTACAGCGCTCGCGGGATTTGTTCCATGCGCGGATGATGGTATGAGTGCAATATTTCTGTGGCTCTCATTCTTATCAATATAATATTGGCGGATAACCATTAAACCGGAATACTCGCCTTGCGCGCCGGAATTTGGTTGAAGTGATGTTCCCGCAAAGCCGGTAATTTCTGCCAGCGCTTTTTCCAATTCTGAAACTACAATTTGATATCCTTCCGTTTGAGATTGCGGAGCGAAGGGATGAATGTTTGTAAATCCCGGATGCGTAATGCCAAGCATTTCAGCCGCCGCATTTAACTTCATCGTGCAAGAACCGAGCGGGATCATTCCGTAGGTCAATGAGATATCTTTATTCTCTAATCTCTTTGCGTAACGCATCAACTCGGTTTCAGAATGAAACGAATTAAATATCGGATGCTGCAAATAGGAAGAAGTTCTCTCCAACTCCGCCGGATATTTCTTTAATAAATTTTGAGAAAGAGCATTACTCTTCTTTCCGATAGCTTCTGCAAATATTTCCACAATTTCTAGAACATCTTTTTCTGTTGTCACTTCGCTTAAGCTAATTCCGATTTTATTCTTTTCAACATAATGGAAGTTGACTAATTTATTTTCTGCAAGTGATTTTACTTTCTTAATAGTTTTTTCATCTTTTACATTGATTAAAAGCGTATCGAAGAAAAATTTGTTTGTTTGCTCAAAGCTTAATTCTTGTAAAGAAGATTCAAGCTTTGCTGTTAAAAGATGAATTGTTTCCGCGATATCGCGCACACCTTCCGGACCATGATAAACCGCATACATTCCCGCCATAACGGCAAGAAGCACTTGAGACGTACAGATATTGCTTGTTGCTTTTTCTCTTCTGATATGCTGCTCACGCGTTTGCAAAGCCATGCGTAAAGCGGGATTCCCATCCGCATCCACTGAGACGCCAATAATTCTTCCAGGAAGAATTCTTTTGAATTCTTCTTTCACCGCAAAGTAAGCGGCACTTGGTCCACCAAATCCCATTGGTACACCAAATCGTTGTGTTGTTCCAACAGCTACATCAGCGCCAAATTCTCCCGGAGCTTTCAGCAATGCTAAACTTAAAAGATCGGCGGCAACAACTACTTTAATATTTTTTTGATGTGCAGTGGTAATAAAACTTTCATAATTTATAACTGCACCGTCACTGTTTGGATATTGTAGTAAAGCTCCAAAGTACGTTTCATCCAAATTTATTTTATTAAAATCTCCATCAGTAATTTCTATTCCATTTGGATTAGCGCGGTTCAATAAAACATCAAGCGTCTGCGGGAAAACTTTTTCATCAACAAAAAATTTATTCTTTGCAGAATTATTTCCTGAGTGAAAGAACATCAACATTGATTCTGCCGCCGAAGTTGCTTCGTCAAGCAGAGAAGCATTCGCTATTGGAAGTCCGGTTAAATCGCTCACCATTGTTTGAAAATTTAATAAAGCTTCCAAACGACCCTGCGATATTTCAGCTTGATACGGTGTGTATTGCGTGTACCAACCCGGATTCTCCAAAATATTTCTTTGAATAACTGCCGGCGTAATAGTCGGATAATAACCCATACCGATATATGATTTCGCAATTTTATTTTTTTGCGCGACA
>JALNWB010000055.1 GCA_023231105.1 Ignavibacteriaceae bacterium
CGGGAAAAAACCATTCTCATTGATACGGCAGGAGAAAAAGTTGGACAGATAAACGGACTTGCTGTTTACGGCTCCGACTTTTACGCGTTTGGAAAACCGACACGTATCACTGCTTCAGTTTCGATCGGTAACGGCGCTATTATCAACGTTGAGCGCGAAGCCGGTATGAGCGGAAAAACTTACGATAAAGGAGTGCTGATTATTTCCGGCTATTTCAAAGAAATGTTTGGGCAGCAGTTTCCTCTTTCATTTTCCGCAAATTTGGTTTTTGAACAATCCTACGGAATGATTGACGGCGACAGCGCTTCGGCTGCAGAAATTTTTGCTTTGCTTTCAAATCTTTCCGGGCTTCCAATTAAGCAGTCATTTGCTGTAACCGGTTCGCTCAATCAAAAAGGAGAAATTCAACCGATCGGCGGTGTGAACGAAAAGATTGAAGGATTTTACGGCATCTGCAAAATGAACGGATTTACAAAAACGCAGGGCGTTATTATTCCAATTCAAAATGTAAAAGACTTAATGCTAAGCGAAGAAATAATTGAAAGCGTTAAGAAGAAAGAATTTGTTCTGTATGCAATCTCTAAAATTGATGAGGGAATTGAATTACTCACCGGGATAAAAGCCGGCGGGAAAAATAAAAACGGGACTTATGAACAAGATACCGTTTTTGGTTTAGTTCAAGAACGACTTAAAGAAATGTACAAAAAAGGAAAAAATCCTTTTAAGGGAAAAGTAACACCAAAGAAAAACAACTTCCGAAAAGGAAAATAAAAAAACGAATATGACCACAGAACAAATTTTTGCAAAAACTAAAATACTCGCCACGCTTGGACCAGCAACTTCTTCTACGGCAATGATTAAATCCATGATGGAAGCCGGGGTTGATGGAGTACGTCTCAATTTTTCACATGGCGATTATCCATTCTTCGAACAAGTGTTTAACAATATCAATCAAGCTTGTGTTGAAGCGAAACAACCGCTTGCCACGCTTTTGGATTTGCAGGGACCAAAAATCCGGATCGGAAAATTAAAAGAAGATTTTTATGAAATTGTTTCCGGTGAAGAACTTGAAATAACGATTGAAGATATTCCCGGGACAAAAGAAAAAGTTTCAACTTCATACAAAATGCTTGCACAGGATGCGCAGATTGGAGACATCATTTTAATTGATGACGGTCTGCTTCGCTTACAAATAAAAAAGAAAACCGCAACATCGGTAATTTGCGAAATCCTTAACGGCGGAATATTAAAACCGAAAAAAGGAATGAACCTTCCCGGGATGAAGCTTTCAACTCCGTCTATCACTGAAAAAGATTTTTTGGATCTGGAATTCGCATTACAGTTTCGAGTTGATTTTATTGCCCTTTCGTTCGTTCGCCAAGCGGAAGATATTTATCAATTAAAAGATTGGCTGAAGAAAAAAGGGAAAATGATTCCCGTAATTGCAAAAATTGAAAAAAAAGAAGCGGTGGAAAATTTAGAAAAAATTTTACAAGCCGCGGATGGAATAATGGTTGCGCGGGGCGATTTAGGCGTTGAACTTGAACCGCAGGAAGTTCCGCTCATTCAAAAAAATATTATCAGCCGCTGCAACGAAGTCGGCAAAATTGTTATTACCGCCACGCAAATGCTGGAGTCGATGATCTCCAACCCGGTGCCAACGCGCGCAGAAGCTTCCGACGTTGCTAATGCTGTGTGGGACGGAACCGATGTGGTTATGCTCAGCGGTGAAACTTCTGTAGGCAAATATCCGGTTAAGACAGTTGAGATAATGAACAAAATTATTTTAACCGCCGAACAACATATTCCGCACAAACACATTTATTATGTGGTTCCCGAAAACATAAAAGAAAATCTTTTCGATTCGATGAACAAAGGAATTGTTTCAATGAGCCGTCAAATTAACGCAGATGCAATCGTCGGCTTTACTTCAAAGGGCAAAACACCGCACGGACTTTCTAAATACAGACCTGCATGTAAAATTATTGCTTTATCGGATAACTTTGAGACAATGAACGCCCTTTGTTTAACCTGGGGAGTAACCTCTCTTTATTGCGAAGAAATAGAGCAAAAGGAAGTTGCAATTTTTCTCGCAAGAAAATTAATTCTTGAAACAAAACTTGTTGAACCCGGCGCTACTGTTATCTTTACAGCCGGCGGAGCTAAAGCAGAAAAAACACGGGAAAATTGGATTCGCTTTGAAGAAGTTTAACCTAAACCGGAATTCACAAAAAACAAATTTCAAAAGACAATTATATTTTCCGAACGATTCTTTGCATAATATCCAATAATCACTCATCTTATTTGAATTTGTATTTGATTTGCAATCTGTCATTTGTTTTTCACAAGAATATAGCGCTAATTTTAAGGTGTCAATTACCTTACTAATTTGTAAGAGAATGTTTTCGCATATAAATTACTCTCAAAATTTATAAAGAAATTGCAAAGACTATGCTTCCCTCAAAAGTTGTAAATATTATCGGCTTTCCCGTTGATTTAGGCGCCGGAAGGCGCGGAGTTGACATGGGACCTTCCGCTATGCGCATCAGTCATATCTCCGAACGGTTACAAAGTTTGGGATACAACGTTATTGATGACGGAAATATTCAAATTGAAATTATCGAACGGCAGACTCAAGGAGATCCACAATTAAAATATCTGAAAGAAATTTTAAAGACCTCGGAAATTCTTGCCGGAAAAGTTGAAAAAAGTTTATCGGAAGGAAATTTTCCTTTAGTCCTTGGCGGAGATCACTCAATGTCCATAGGCTCAGTAGCCGGCATTGCTTCTTTCTGCAAGAAAAAAAAATTGCGCCTCGGCATAATTTGGATTGACGCACATACCGATATGAATACCGACGAAACTTCACCTTCAGGAAATATACACGGAATGCCGCTTGCCGCATTGCTTGGCTTGGGAAATAAAAGTCTCACCCATTTTTACGGATTTGCTCCAAAAGTAAAACCGGAAAATTGCGTTGTTATCGGTGCGCGCAGCATCGATCCTTTGGAAAGAAAAAACATTAAGGAAATCGGTCTCCAGGTTTATACGATGGCTGACATTGATAAAATTGGAATTCACCGGATTATTTCGCGCGTGCTAAAGCAATTTAAAAACAGCGTTGACCATATTCATATTAGTTTTGATGTTGATAGCGTTGATCCATCTGTTGCCCCGGGAGTCGGTACTCCTGTTCCCGGCGGTTTAAGTTTCAGGGAAACTCACTTATTGATGGAGGCGATTGCCGAATGTGGCTGTATGTCATCCCTGGAAATAACAGAAGTAAATCCGATTCTTGATCATAAAAACCAAACCGCTCTCTTTGCTGCAGAAGTTGTCGCTTCAAGCATGGGACAAAGAATTTTATAAGCGGCACGCCGATGATTTTTCCAAATCAACTAATTAAATACGGATTGCTTTTTTTGCTTCTTCCAATAATTCTGCAATTGTTTGGATTTATTGAAGTTTCATTATTCTCCATGTTTTCCTTTGCATCTTTTTTTATCGGCTTAACTATTTTTTATTATTCATTCGGAACAAAAAATTTTCTCGCAGTTTTTTTCGGTTCAGGTATTTTTTTTACTGGGGTTTTTTCTTTTTTAATTAAATCGTTTCTGCTTGATATTACTTTTCCATTAATAGTTGCAGGAAGTATTTATATAACCGGTTTCTCTTTATTGATGGTTTTTATTGAGAACGCAAAAAAGAGATCGGTTTTGTATGTATCGGGATTTTTAATTTTTACTGCAACGATGGTAAGCTTGTTCGCGGGGAATTTAAAACTGAGAAGCTTTTTCGCATCTCTTCCGGAAGTCTTAATAAGATACTGGCTTCTTTTATTAATGGCGGTAATTACCGTTCTCTTGCTTTATTTTGAACAGCGGCAATCGAGAAAATAGAATTATAAAATAACCTGCCCGACTAAATAAATATCCTTTGAAGGTTTTTCTCCGCCTGTCGAAACTTCTTCTGTAATAAGAAAAACTGTAGGTCCAATTAAATTTAATCCGTCGAAATTTGTAACAGGAAAATACTGTTTTGAAGAAGTAACGTTATAAATGCCCGCAGAATATTTTTGATTGTTTGAAATTATCCACAACTGATAAACTTTATCGCTCGAAAGAACCGGCAGATTAACCACCTGGATCATTGCTTTCCTTGAAACCGAATCAAATAAAAATTTACCGTAAGCGCCGGCAGCTTTTGGAGTGCTCTTTAGATTTACCATTTGCAAATTGATTGATGCAAGAAGCGCGTCAACTTCTTTTGTACTTGATAAATCACTCTGTAACGACTCCACTATCGCTTTATAATCAGCAGCCTGTTTTTGCGTAACTGTTTTAAAATCCTTTGATAAGTAATAATAAACTCCGGCTATTGCACCGACTAATCCTAAAAATGCCAGAAAAAAAACTACTAAAGATACGCCGGATTTTCTTTTTTCTTTTTGAATACTTACTTGCGGGGTTTTTGCGGTTGGCTCTTCCACCAATGTCTCTGAAGAGAATGAAGAATATGCTTCATCATGTTTAGGTAAAGATTCGCCGCTTAATGAATAATTTGAAAGCGAAGATTCAAACGAAAACTCATCGTTATCATCGGAAGTTTCTTTGCTTCTGTTTTCCATTTGATCAAAATTGCTTGAAAAACCTGCATCCTTATTTTCTTTTGAATCCGATAAATAACCGGGATAAGGTTCATCCTGTTTGGTGCTTTCATCCATACTGAACGGTGACCTGGAATCAGAAAGTGGAGAAGTTTTATCTTCCGGCTTGTATGAAAAATCATCTGGTTTGCTGCTGCTTACCGGTTCAAATTCTTCCGTCTTAGTTGCGTCTTTCTTAGTAGAGCCAACAGTCTCCGGTGATGCTTCCGGTTCTGTTTTTTCTTGTTCAGAAATTGGAGAGGAAATTTGTGAAAATAATTTTTGTTCGGGTGTTTCGATTCTCTGAAATAAATTTTTATGTTGAACCGGAGAAGTTTGAGAAATAATTTGTGTCGCTCTTTGAGGACGCTGCTGGTCGCGCAAACGATAAAGTTTACGGGCAACCATATCTTTTACACGTGCATCGGGGACTTCAATATTTAGAAACGATGGAAGAAGAGCAACTAAGTTTTGATATTCACCAAGTTCCTGCCAGGGATAATCTTGATTGCTTTTAAAATATTCCATCATCCTGTCATAATCTTCACGCTCCAAACAGCCAAGTGCAAACGCATGTAAAAGAGAAGCAAAATCTTTTTCTCTATCGGCATCCATTATTCTCCTCCCTTCAATAAATTATCTTTCAAGTTGGAGAGGGCTATTTTTACTTTGGATTTAACTGTCTGCGGAGGGATACGCAGGTGCTGCGCTATTTCACTTTGTGTTAGTCCTTCATAATAACCAAGAAAGAGGACGTACTTTTGCGCATCGGTTAATTTGTTCAATGCTTTTTCGATGTTATCTTTTATGCTGATTGCCGTCTTTAAATCCAAATCATCTATTTGCGGAGAAAGCCGGGGAACGATATAAAAATTTTCGTAATTGTCATCGTAAGCATCGGGGATGATATTTTTACTTCTCCGGACGGTATCGACAGCCTTGTTGCGAGCAACATTGATAAGCCAGCTGTAGGCGTCGCCGTTTTTCAAATCGTAGTAATTTATTTTCCGCCAGACAATTACAAAAACATCAATTAAAACTTCTTCCGAAACCTGTGCATCACCAACAATTTTTTTTATCACGGTATAAAGAATTGGCGAATAGCGATTATACAGGGTTTCTAAAGCGCGCGAATCATAATTTGCAATCCGCTTCATTATTTCTGCATCTGTTAAACTTGTTAATTGCTCAGACAATGTTCTCTTTTCCTTTCACATTATCAAATGCAAAACTAAGACGAATGTAGCAAAAAAGCAACGAAAGTATTTGAAGATATCCTTTTATCTTAATTTAAGCCTAATAAATAATCGGTAATCTTGCCTAATTCCTTTACGTCTTTATTTCCATAAGCAGGCATAACAATATTCTTAAATTTATCTTTGTATTCTTTAAAACGATCTTGTTCAAGATACGCGTTCGGGTTACGCAAATAATTTATCAGTTTGTCTCTGTCATAATATGATTTTAGCCCGACTAAAGCAGGCGCCATGTTGGTTCCTTGTAAATCAACGCCGTGGCAAGTGGTGCAGTTGAATTGTTTTACTAAAACTTCACCGCTTGCATCAGAAGAAGCCATTGTTTCAGTAGATTGTTTTTGAGGCATTGCTGCACCCATGCCCATACTTGGTGATGAACCGTACTCGGTCCCCGCAAATTTTTGAAGAAAAAATAGAATTACGAAAATTCCTAAAAAAGCCGCACTCCAGATTTGTGTTTTTGTCATTGATCTTCCGTATTGAATAAATTTATTGTTCTAAGTTAAAAAATAATTCCCTCTATTCTGAGTCAATTACCCGGTCATAATAAGATTTAAAAGATTTAATAGCGCTCACAATTGATTGAGCAATTTGCTGTTGTCCTTTTTCACTTTTAAGAAAGGCGGCATCACCCGGGTTTGAAACATAACCGGTTTCAATCAATACACTCGGCATTGAAGCACCAACCAAGACGTAAAAGCCCGCTTGTTTAACGCCCCGCGGAGAGAGAGAGAGATTTTGTTTGAACTGCCGGTGAACCATATCTGCAAACTTTTCCGAGTATTTCATCGAAGAACTATGCGCCATGCTAACAAGAATAAAATTTTCATCCGTTAATTTTTGATAACGCTTTGGGTCATCTTCATATTCAATAACGCGGTTTTCGCGTTCGGCAATACCGATGGCTTCTTCGGTTCTCCCGGGGCGCAAAAGATAAACTTCAAATCCATTCGGATCACTTTTTTTCTTTGGAGTAGAGTTGCAGTGAATTGAAATGAAAAGTTTGCCGTTGTTTTCATTTGCAATTTTTCCGCGTTTGTACAACTCAACAAAATGATCATCGTTGCGGGTATAAACCACTTTAACATCTTTTATATTTTCATTTACAAGTTTTCCAACTTTAAGAGCAACAGCAAGATTAATTTCCTTTTCGACCGTATTATTAACTCCTATTGCGCCGTAATCTTTTCCGCCATGGCCTGCATCAAGAACGATAACATCAAAATTCCATTTCTCTTTTTTTGTTTCGTTATTTGCGGCAAATTTTTTATTGTGAATCGTTACAAGAAATTCTTTCCCGACGATTTCTTCAATAAACTCATAAGCAGCATAATTTTTTCTGAGCGATAAAGAAATTTCGCTTCCGGTTTCCGTGTTAACGGCTTTTAATTCTTTAACTAACCCTTTAGGAAAAGTTTGATCAAGTTTTTTTTCATCAACAAAAATCTCCGGGAATGTAATTTTGATAACATCATCAGAAATTGTATGCGTTACTTTACTCACTTTTTTACCTGAAGTAAGTTTCACCAGTGTTCCGTTCGCTTTTTCACTAACCGAAACATGAAGAGCGCTTATCGCCGATGGAGGAATTTCCTTTTCAACTATTTCTTTTTGTTCATCCTTCGCATTTTCTTTTTCAACTTTCTTATAGGAAATCTTTCCGCCAAGACATTTTTCAATAATATTCTGCACATACTCGAGTGGGAGATAAAGTTGATTTTTCAAGCTGATTGTTGAAACCGGCAGCTGCAAAACTTTTTCACTTTTGTCTTTTTTCAATTGAAGCACAACAAAAGAATTCCGCGGACGAATTTTTAATAGATACTGCGGAAAAGTAATTTCGAGTTGTTGCGATTCAATATTGGTTTTGGATTTGAATTGAAATTCTTTTGAAAAAACTTCTATCGGGAAATAGGTTAATCCGTTTTTACTGAAAGCATCAACAATTATTTCCTTTGCATCATTACTTATAACAAGTTGATAAAACCGCTGAGAAAATATTTCTAACGTAAAGAGAAATGAGAATAAAATTACCTTCATCAGTTAACCTAAAAAGGGGATGAAAAAGCCGGTCTTCTTTTTATAGGCTTCGTAATCTTGTTTAAAATGTTTCTGCAAAAGTTGCTCCTCGCGCTTTGCTCTTAAAAATAAAAAAGGGATCTGCACCAATGCCAAAGGGGCGACCAAATAACTCAACGTTGCCACGGCGGCGGCAACCTCAATAATAATTTGTGAGAGATAGTGCGGGTGACGCACAACAGCATAAATTCCTTTGGTAACCAATTGATGTTTTTGAAGAACAACAATATCCTGCGAATAGTTAGTTCCCAAAGATTTATATGACCAGATTTGTACCCATGAAAAAATAAGATAAAAAGCCAAACTGGTTAAACGAAGTAAAAAATTATTTTCTTTATAAGGAAGTGTTCCAACTTGAAATAAGGAAATAATCAACAAGAGAAGAGAAATTGTTGCCAGCGTAGTGGGCAACTGCTGCAAATAAGTTTTAGGTCTTTCTTTAACCTGAGTTATTGAAGACTTAAATCCTTGCTTAGTCCCGGAAATATTGGCGCCAAGCGTTGCAAGAATATTTATTCCGATGATAATATTTATTGGATCCATTTCATTTAGATTTTTTTTTCAAATATAAGGAAAAAGTAATTCTCCTCTTTAAGATAATTTATTTTCCAGACTGTGTAACGTTTCCAAATACTTTTGTTGAACTTCAAACGGGGGAATTTCTTCTTCACTTTTAAAATCAATTTCAACTTTCATTTCTTTTAAAAGTTGATTTAAAGAAGCGAACATTGGCTGCTGCAGAAAACCATTATCTCGTAAGTAATGGATAAGTTTCAAAGTTTTAAATCCGTCGAACCAAATATTTTTTTGCCTTTGTAATTGTTCACCGGTTTTTGCCGTGCGCATAATTTGGTCCCATGTCTTTTCAAACTTTTGTTCCGTTAAGAAAGCAAAAAGACTTGAGTGAATTTTTTCTGCTTCCGACAAGAATTCTTCTGCAGTAAAGTTATTGGTTAAAAATAATTGCAGCCAGTCTTTCAAAATTAAAAACGAGTTGAAATTGTAAAGTAAATATTCGTTTTGAATATGGCTCAAAAAACGGTTTACCCGTTGTCCCGTACCGAATGGAACCCGCCACGATCCGCGCGGTGAAGGAAAGACAACAACATTTTTTATTTCACCTATCGAAACATTCTTGGCTAACTTTTCGAGGAAGTAAAAGTCTTCCGCGGCTTTTTGTTTGTTCATTCCTTCAACTTTTATGTAGCTTTCAATATCGCAGATCATTGTTGAGCCGATTGTGTGAAACGCGTAAGGTGATCCGGCAAACCGCAAACTCAAAACATAATAGCGGAGAAAAATTTCATAACAGAGAATCGCTTCACGGTTTTCTTTATTCGATAATGAATGTTGAAACGCCGTAACCGCCGCATGAAAATTCTGCCGGTTGAACTCTTCATATATTTCTGTAAAATAATTTTGAGAAACGGTGCAATCAGCGTCAAGGCAAACAAGAATTTTTTTCTTTGTGCATTTATAATTGAAAAGCGAGAGAGCGGTATCCATGCCGATTTTACGCGCTAATCCTACGCCTCCGTTTTTTTCATCAAGTTCATTTCCATCGCCTGCTGCATCAATAAATCCAACAGAAAAACTGTCATTTGGGTTTTTGTCATCGAGAGACGAACGCAAAAACTCAAGCGTTTTTTGATTTTTTCTTTTTACTTCGTCACCGGAAGATTTCAAATTGTTCACAACAAACATTACTAAAATTTTATCGGCGTATTTTTTATCCGCCGCTTCAAGAGAGGTCAGTAATTTTTTTATGTTTTCATATTCACTTATGGCGGGAACAACAACTATCAATTCGATTTGAGCGGAAGAGCGCCACTCAAAAGGACGGACTTCAGTTCCATATTTTTCTAAATATTTTTTTACTTTTAGCGGAAGAGCGGGCATTTGGATTCGATCAAGTTTTTTGCTTCGGAGAAATCTGCTTCAGGGAGCCAATAAATTGAAACACCTTCACGTTCCATTTTTCTGAACCAGGTCATTTGCCGTTTTGCAAATTGATTGATGGCGCCGCGCAGTTTCTGGAACATATCGTTGTACGTTAATTTTTTTTGAAGATACAAACCGACATACCGGTATTCCAATCCGAAGAAATTTAATTTCTCAAATGAAATTCCTTCGGCAACAAGCTGTTCAACTTCTTCGATCATTCCGTTTTGTAAACGCAATGTTAACCGTTCCGAAATTTTTTCTTTCAAAATTTTTCTATCCGGTTGAATTCCAATAGTGAAGGAAGAAACTTTCGCGCTTACGGCTGCTTCATCATTTAGACTTGCTTCCGCAACAAGAATAGCTTTAATAAGTCTATCCTTATCAAGCAAATCGGTAGTGTTGTGCAGCTTTGGATTAAGCAAAAAAAGCAACGCCGCCAATGCTTCAACCGGAATTTTTTCTAATTCGTTTTTCCGTTCGGAATTAAAATCGGTTTTTGCCAATTGATAATTTTGCAGAATAGCAGAAAGATACATTCCGGTTCCGCCGGTTAAGAAAGGAGTTTTTTTCTTTTCGGAGATTTCTTGAAACGTTTTGGAAAAATGTTCGGTAAATAAAAATAAATTGAATTCTTCGTTTGGTTCAACAATATCAATAAGATGATAAGGGATTTGTCTGCCGTTAAAGAAAAACTCTTGCAAGTCTTTTCCTGTTCCGATGTTCATTCTTTTATAAACCTGGCGGGAGTCGGCAGAAATAATTTCACCGTTAAAGTGATCGGCAAGTTTTGCGGTTAATTTGGTTTTACCACATGCAGTTGGACCAAGAACCGTAATGAGGTTATAAATCATTTAAAAACTAAATTTCAATCGGGAGTGAAATTGAGAAAACAGCTCCCTCTCCTAATTCGCTTTCAACAGAAATTGTTCCGTTATGTTTTTTGATAATATTTTCCGCTATCGGAAGCCCTAAGCCCATTCCTTCTTTCTTTCCTTGACTCATAAACGGTTCAAAGATTTTCCCTAAAACGCTTTCGGGAATTCCGATGCCGTTATCTTTAAAAGAAATTTTTACCAGGTTGGGTTCGACCAAAGTTGAAACGAAGAGCTTTCCTCCGTCAGGCATTGCATCGCAAGCATTTTTGGCAATTTGGTAACATGCTTGATACAATTCTTTTTTATCAACATTAACGGTAACATCGCGGTCAAATTTCTTAAATAACTTTACGCCGCGGTATTCAACATATTCTGCAAGTTTGGTAACTATTTCATCCATCACGGCATTTAACGTTCTCTTTTTCAACCGGTAAAATGTTTTTCCTTCGGCATAAGCAAGAGTTGATTGAATAATTTCATTAACGTTTCCAACTTGTTCTATCATTAAATCCATAACCTGTTTTACATCATCGGGAACATTTTTCCGTTTAATATGTTCGGCAAATTGCTTAATGGTAAGAACAGGTTTTTTTATATCGGAAAGAATAAAGTTCGTTAGTTTACCGAGTGAAACAAGTTTATCGGTTTTTATAAGTTGATGTACAAGTTCTGCGTTGGATAAAGCAAGCGCCACATGAACGGAAAGAGCTTCAAGAAAATCTAAATCGATTTGGGTAAACTCTCCGTGTGCGGAATTCAATAATTGTAAAACACCAATGATAACGCCTTCACGATTTTTAATCGGATAACAGATCATCGATTTTGTTTTGTAGCCGGACATCTTATCAATATTGCTGTCGAATCGTTCATCTTGATGGGCATCGGGAAGATTAATTATTTCTCCCGTCTTTGCAACCCACCCGGCAAGTCCTTGTCCAATTTTCAATTTTATTTCTTCAATGTTTTCGCCGCGTAAAACTTTAGACCACAACTCACCTTTATCATAGTCCAAAATGTAAAGAGTTCCGCGGTCGGCTGAAGTTAACGAGGTTGCGGCTTCAACAATAGAGCGGAGAACCTCATCAATTTTAATATTTGAATTTACTTTTTCTGCCGCATCAATAATAAGCTGAAGCTGATTTACCGTTAACCCAGTCGTTTTTTTGTTTTCATTCTGAACAAAAAGTGATTGACTGTCTTCGGGTGAAAGCAACGGTTTTTGTTCAGTGGTCGGCTCTTCAATAAATGTTTTGTTATTTGAAGATTCGGAAACTCCCCAAAAACTATCTTCAATAGGTTCAAGAACGTGTGGTACTTTTTCAAGCGGTTCTTCTAACGGCGGTACTTCTTCTTCATGTTTAATTGCATCCGAAGGAGATATTGAAAACTCCCGGCTTTCATTTTCTGACTCGCCTTGCGAAACTGGTTCAACTTCCTGTGTTTCCGAAAATGTTTTTTGAACTACACCTTCAAAATCTATCTCATTATCGGTGGATGTAAATTTATCGGCATCAAAAGAAATTCCCGGCTCGTCTTGTGAAACATCCTCGTCTAATACCGGTGTTTTTTCCTCTGGAGTGTTATCATCAATTGATGGAGAAAACGAATCGAAGTTGAATGTATCGCCTGCAATGTTTTGATATTCATCTCCCGGTTCATTTGAAGTATCTTCGTCGCTTACAGTTAAAATCTCTATCCCTTGAAGGTTATTTGAAATTGTTCTGTTTGACGTTATTAAATTGTTCAATTCTTTTCTCTTAAGCAGATAAAGAGTGGAATTGGTTTCGGCAACAGCGGAGGAAGTGCGCGAGATCATGGCAAGAAATTCTTTCTCACCGAAAAAATCCGCGGCGGCTTTTACAAAAATTTTTTGTCCTTCAATCGGTACGGAAAATTTTATTTTCACGCCTCCTTCTAAAATCAAGTAGATGTGTTCTGCCGAATCTCCAGCCTTATAGATAATATCGCCTTCTTTAAATTCAATAACGTCTTTAACGTTAAAGGGAAAAGAATATGACTTTTCAGAAACATTTGAAAAAAGTTTATTTGCTTTTATAAGCAATAACGGTTTTATTTGAGTTGCCATTTTAAATACTATTTTTTTTCTTTATAATTATAATGAATTCTTTAGAAATTAGAAACGGAATAAATCACTTAATTGATATGGACCCTGTCCTCAGGAGAATTATATCACAAACTCAAACTTGCAGAATTAAGCGGCGCAAGAATTATTATCCCTCGCTTGTAAAAGCAATTATCAATCAACAGCTTTCTGTAAAAGCCGGGGAAAGCATATACAAAAAATTTTCAGCTCACTTTGGCAAATCTGTTAAACCGGAAAATGTTGCTGCAACACCCGTTGAGGAAATACGAAAATTCGGTCTCTCAAATGCAAAAGCAATTTATGTAAAAGATCTCTCTGAAAAAATTATGTCGAATCAACTTTCGTTTAAAAAGATTTCTCAAAAATCTAATGATGAAATCATTGGCGAATTGACAAAAGTTAAAGGGATCGGCGTTTGGACGGCTCACATGTTTTTAATTTTTACTTTAGGAAGGTTGGATGTTTTGCCTGTGGGCGACCTGGGAATAAAAAATGCTATCCGGAGAAATTATCAATTAAAAGAACTGCCGGACGAAAATAAAATTGCCGCGCTTTGCGAAAAGAAAAAATGGAAACCGTATCAATCAATTGCAAGCTGGTATTTATGGATGAGTCTCGAATTATAGTTCTCTTGATTTTTTGACTATTTTGCGAATCGAAAATCTAAATTTTACATCTAACAGCATGAATGAAGAACTCTTAATTGCTTCTGCAAAAAACGGCGATAGAAAAGCGCTAGCCGAACTCGTAAAAAATTACGAGCAGACGGTTTATAGTTTCGCTTTTAAAGTTTGCAGAAACCGTGAAAAAGCCGAAAACATAATGCAGGAAACTTTTTACAGCATGATCAAATCGCTGCACCAATTTGATGGAAACTCAAAACTTTCCACATGGCTTTACCGGATTGTGGTTAATCACTGTCTAATGGAAGCAAGAAAAAACAGCCGCTATACTTTTGTTGAACAAGAAACCGATGAAAGTTTGTTTGACGAAAAATATATTGCAGATTGGTCATCGCTGCCGATAAAGAATTTAGAAACAAAGGAACTGCGAAATATTTTGGATTCAGCCATAGACAAATTGCAGCCGGAATACCGGGTGGTTTTTACCCTGCGCGACGTTGAAGAATATTCAACCGAAGAAACGGCAAAGATGTTGGAGCTTTCAGTACCGGCAGTAAAATCGCGCCTGCACAGAGCGCGGTCATTTTTAAGAAATGAAATTACGAAGGCATTTCAAAAATGAATAAAGAAAAAGTATCATGTAAAGATGTGATGGGTCACATCTGCGAAAGTCTTAGCGAGGAAATGAACTCGCCGAAATGTGTTGCCATTAAAGAGCATTTAGAAACTTGTCATGGATGCAAAAGTTATTTTACTTCTGTTGAAATGACGATTGATCTTTATAAAAAATGTACGGAAACGCTTCCTGGAGATGTCCATAAAAAATTAATGGCGTTCCTGGAATTAACTGATGAACAATAAAACCGATAAAGAGGAAAATTATTATGCCGATCTTTGAATACCGGTGTCAAACTTGCAATGAAAAATTTGAAGTGCTACATAAATCTTCAACAAAAATAGACGATGTTACCTGCCCGAAATGTCAATCAAAAGAGAATAAAAAACTTCTCTCATCTTTTGCGGCTTCGGTCAATTCAGGTTCTTCTTACGATGGCGGATGCTCAACCGGAACATGCGGAACAAATTACAACAGTGGCGGCGGATGCGCTTCGGGTATGTGCGGGTTAAATTAATCTGAATGGTTATAACCAAGAAATTTTATTTACTAACAACACTATTATTTATGTCAATTTTTAGTTTCTTTGGAATGGATAAAGATGATCCAAAAACTTCAATTTCAGTTTCTGAATTAAAACAGCGGGTTGGAAAAGATTTAGCCTTAATTGTTTTAGATGTAAGAATGCCGGAAGAATTGGAAAGTAACCTTGGCAAAATTAAAGGGGTTATTAATATTCCTTTACAAGTCCTTTCTAACAAGGTTAATGAACTTGAAAAATACCGCAATAAGGAAATCGCGGTTATTTGCAGATCGGGAAGCCGCTCGCGCTCGGCAACAAAATTTCTTCTTGAAAAAGGTTTTCAAGCAAAAAATGTTTCCGGTGGAATGATGGAATACCGGAGAAGCGAATAGCGTTACTAAAATTTTACCACCACGAACGTTACATCATCTTCAAGAGAATCATCTTTGCGCCAATTAATCGCCTGACTTATACTTCCAAAAATTAGAAATAGTTACGCCTGGTTTAGAACTATCAACATTTATTTCAATATCTTTGGATGTTAATTTAATAATTCCTTTTTGCTGGTCGCCAAGGAATGTTGCAATTATAAAATAACAACAGAGAAAGCTGAGTAGTTTAATAGTTCTCATCTTTTTCACTTTATTTACAAAAGAAAATATAATTGTTGAAACAGAAAATCTTTATTGAAATTTAATAATAAAAAACCTAAGTTTTGAAAGAAAATTTTCTAAAGGCTAAAAAATGGACATGCGCAGAAGTTTTATCGTAATAATTGGTTTAATCTTTTTCATAAGCGGTTGTAAAACAACGGTTACCAACAGTGTTACTTTTAATAGTGTCGCAATGGAAAATATTATTATCAATTTTATGGGAGAAACAATTACCGTTGTTCCTAACAGTTCTAAAACAGTCAGGAATATCCCTAAGGGAACTTATACTTACTCAACAACGTACACTATTCCTTCGGGAGTACAAACTTCTTCCGTAAACGGCGCAGTTAGCGGCTCGGTTGTAATGAATGCAGACACAAGAATAACTGTGCTCTATTCCAGTGCAATTCTAGGAACCGGCACAACACTAAGCTATGTTCTTAGTGCAACGATTTCTTCAAATGATAAAGTAACAACCCCCACCGGAGGTATTTAGCTTCCTTATCTTTCTTGTTCAAAAAAGATTAGAAATACTCGTTTTTTTAAATTGAGTTTCCCTCATTTTTTATTAAATTTCAGTGTCTAAATGGAGATAATTATGAATTTTAAAATCAACAGCAAACAATTAGAAAAACTGTTAGCCAAAGTCTTTCCGGCAATCCCGGCAAGAACTACTATGTCTGTTTTAGAAAACTTCCTCTTTGAAATTGAAGATGGGGTTTTAACGGTTTCCGCAACTGATTTAGAGATAGCTCTTCGCACTTCTCTTAATGTAGATGCGAATGAGAATCTTGCAATGGTTGTGCCGGCAAAGCTGTTGTTTGATGTTGTAAAGTCTCTCGGCGATACGATGATAAGCTTTACTACGGAATCAAATCAAAAAATGAAACTGACAACCGAAAACGGACAATATGCAATCGGTTATGCCTCTGCAGAAGAATTTCCAAAACTTCCGGTCATTCAAAAAGATAAATCGCTTACTCTAAGCGGGAAAACATTAAAAAAAGCAATTGATAAAACATCGTTTGCAATAAGCAAAGAAGCTATGCGCCCGGCTATGATGGGAGCCTTGTTGGAATGTACGGAAAACGGATTAACCTTTGTTGCCACCGATGGACACCGCCTGGTAAAATTTATTGATCAAAAAGTTACTTTTCCGGAACATGAAAATTATATCCTTCCAGAACGCGCAGTGGGTGTGCTTGGAAAATTAGTGAACGATAACGACTTGACGCTCTATCTTAGCGAAACGCATCTTTCTTTTGTAATGGATGATGTTGAATTTAGTTCACGGCTCATCGCACAAAAATATCCCGATTACACCAGCGTTATTCCAATTGAAAATGAAAATATTTTGAAACTCCGCAGAAGCGATTTACACGCGGCAATAAAAAGAATGCTTCTCTTCTCAACTTCTAATTATCAACAAGTAAAATTTTCTATTTCCGCATCATTGTTGGAAGTTTCTTCGGAAGATATTGACAAAGGTTCAAGCGCAAAAGAAACTATCGCATGCACTTATACCGGTGAACCGATGGATATTGGGTTTAACACCGCTTACGCCAACGATATTCTTATGCACCTTGATGAAGGCGAAATTCAATTTAAACTTCATTCGCCAACTAAAGCCTGTGTAATTGAGCCTGTTGAAAAAACAGAGCAAGAAGAATTGTTAATGCTGTTGATGCCGGTCCGGTTAAATAGTTAATATGGTATTGCAATCTCTTCAGTTAAAAAATTATAGAATACATTCGGACTCTTTTCTTACTTTTTCAGACGGAATAAATTTTATCGTCGGAGAAAACGGTCAAGGGAAAACAACAATTTTAGAAGCAATTTATTCATTGTGCACAACAAAAAACTTTAAAGCCTCCTCAGATCAAGAGCTCTTGCAATTTTCTGCAACGGAGTGTGAAGTGACCGGAACATTTCAAGAATATACTTCCGACATTGTCCGCATTTATTATTCTGCCTCCGAGAACAAGAGGGCTTTTTTAGTAAACGGAAAACAAATTTACCGCCCTTCGGAAATAATCGGAAAGTTCCCGATAGTTTTGCTTACGCCTGAAGATCATCAATTAACGCAAGGCGCTCCTGCAGACCGTAGAAAGTTTGTCGATGCAATTCTTTCACAGTCTAATCCGCTTTACATGGAAACGCTGCTTGATTATTCTAAAACGTTGAAGCATCGTTCCTTTCTTCTGAATAAAATGAAAGAAGATTTTCGCTCGGTAGGTTTTGATGAACTGGAAGCGTGGAATACAAAAATGGTTACTGCGGGAAGCAGTTTAATTGCATACAGGAAAAAGTTTTTAACTTTGTTTAACACTTATTTATTGCATGCATTCTCTTCTATTTTAAATGACGAAGAACTTCCTTTAATCGAATATCAAACGACCATTGCAAACGGAGAAACCGATTTAGAGGGGAAATTTTTCGAGCAATTAGCAAAAAGAAAAGATGAAGAAATTAGAAGAGGGGCAAATCTCGTTGGACCTCACCGCGATGATTTTATTTTTTCGATTAATGGAAAAGCGTTAAAAGTTTTTGGGTCGCAAGGACAGCATAAAACTTTTCAAGTTGCGCTGCGGTTCGCACAATTTTTTTACATGAAAGATATTCTTGGAAGAATCCCGATCTTTTTACTTGATGATGCCTTCGGCGAACTCGACGCAAAAAGAGCGGCGCACATCAGCGATTATATTCGTAACGTGGGGCAGGCGTTTATAACCGCAACCGATTTGGCAAATCTTTCTTCTTTTTTACGCAGCGGAAACGATAAAGTGATTGAAATTTCAAACGGGCAGGTTTCTTATGCGCAGCCATAAGGTAAAAAGTCTTGCAGAACTTCTTGCAAGCGAGCCGGGTCTGCGAAAGATAAATGCTTTTATTAAAGAGAATGAAGTGATTGAAAAATTTTACGAGATATTTCCTGCATTTGAAAAAATTGCGGAACCTCAAAAAGTTGAAAGGAAAATTCTTTTGTTGAAAGTTGAAAATCCTGCATGGCGGAATGAACTCTTTCTTCAAAAAGAAAAATTGGTTGAAAAAATAAATGAGTTCTTCGGAGAAAAAAGAATAAACTATTTAAAACTTATCGGATAAACCGACAGTTGGTATCACGATCACGAAGATGCCAAAACAAAAATTGAAATAAATACCTGGGAAAATAAATGGCTAACGGAACAGAAAAAATTGAAGAATACAGTGCAAAAAATATCAACGTACTTAAGGGACTCGAAGCCGTACGCATGCGTCCCGCGATGTACATTGGCGACGTCGGACAACGCGGTCTGCATCATCTTATCAACGAAGTAGTTGACAATAGTATTGATGAAGCGCTCGCCGGATACTGCGATACAATTAAAGTTACAATCAACAAAGATGAAACCGTAACCGTTGAAGATAACGGGCGCGGCATTCCGGTGGATATGCATCCCGAAGAAAAAATATCCGCACTTGAAGTAGTAATGACGGTCTTGCATGCAGGTGGAAAATTCGACCATGATTCCTACAAGGTTTCCGGCGGTTTACACGGTGTAGGTGTTTCCGTTGTTAATGCGCTTTCCGAAACGTTAAAAGTTGAAGTGAAACGAAACGGGAAAGTTTACCGGCAGGAATATGACCGCGGCGTTCCCCGTTATACGGTAAAAGAAGTCGGCTCGGCAAAGAAAAATGAAACCGGCACAACCACTACGTTTAGACCCGACAAGCAAATCTTTAAAGTAACAAAATTTAAATTTGATACCGTTGCCGAAAGAATGCGCGAACTTGCCTATCTAAACAAAACCATCACCATTATGGTTAAAGATGAAATAGAAGGAGAAGATGAAACCTATCATTTTAAGGGCGGCTTAATAGAATTCGTAAAATATCTTGATGCAACCCGCGAAGCGTTTCACAAAACAGTTTATATCGAAGGAGAAAAAGACGGAACTCCGATTGAAGTTGCCTTTCAATATAACAGCGGTTACGCGGAGAATCTTTTCTCCTACGTTAACAACATAAACACCCACGAAGGCGGAACACATCTTGTCGGTTTTAAAACCGCTCTTACAAGAACGCTGAACAACTATGCGGCAAAAAACGGATTAATCAAAAATGATAAAATTCAACTTACCGGGGATGACTTTCGCGAAGGATTAACCGGAGTGCTTTCCGTTAAAGTTCAAGAGCCGCAGTTTGAGGGACAAACAAAAACCAAACTCGGAAATAGCGAAACAAAATCAGCAGTTGAAACACTCGTTGGTGAAAAGCTTTCAGAATATTTGGAAGAGAATCCTTCCGTCGGTAAAAAAATTATTGAGAAATGTACGCGTGCCGCAGAAGCCCGCGAAGCAGCACGCAAAGCCCGCGAACTTGCGCGAAGAAAAAATGCGCTTGACGGTTTTGGACTTCCCGGCAAACTCGCCGATTGTTCAATCACCGATCCGGAACATTGCGAAATGTACATCGTTGAAGGTGACTCGGCAGGAGGTTCTGCAAAGCAAGGACGTAATAGAAGATTTCAAGCGATCCTTCCGTTGCGCGGAAAAATTTTGAACGTTGAAAAAGCCAACATGAATAAAATTTTAGAGAACAACGAAATCAAAGCGATGATCTCCGCGATCGGTGCAGGCTGGGGGGTTGATTTCGATGCGTTAAAATCACGTTACGGTAAAATTATTCTTATGACCGATGCGGACGTTGACGGCGCACATATTAAAACGCTTCTGTTAACTTTCTTTTATCGTCATATGAAAGACCTTATTACGAACGGAAATATTTTTATCGCGCAGCCGCCTCTTTACAAAATTAAAAAAGGAAAAGAAGAATATTATGCATACGACGATGCTGAAAGAGATGAAATATTAAAAAGATTTAAAGGAAACGGGAAAGAAGTTGTTGAAGATGCAGAAGAAGAAACCGGCGAAACAGAAGTTATTACTTCAAGAAAAATTGTTGTCTCCCGTTACAAAGGTTTGGGTGAAATGAATCCCGAACAACTATGGTCAACAACCATGAATCCCGAAACGCGCACGGTTTTACAAGTTTCGCTTGAAAGCGCCGCTACCGCTGATAAAATTTTCGAAACACTTATGGGCGACGCTGTTGAACCGCGACGCGCCTTTATTGAAAAACATGCTAAGTACGTAAGAAACCTGGATATATAATTCATTTAAAAATAGATTTAAATAAAAAACAGTTTTTAATAAAAATTTAGATACACAATGGCAAACCTTTTTGAAAAAGTACTTCCTGTCTCTTTAGAAGAAGAGATGAAATCCTCATACATCGATTATTCGATGTCCGTTATCGTTTCAAGGGCGCTCCCTGATGTTCGTGACGGACTGAAACCTGTTCACCGCCGCGTACTTTTCGGAATGCACGAACTCGGAATGGCGCATAATAAAGCGTATAAAAAGTCAGCGAGAATCGTGGGTGAAGTGCTTGGTAAATACCATCCGCACGGCGATACTGCAGTTTATGATTCAATGGTAAGAATGGTGCAAGAGTTTTCCCTCCGCTATCCTTTGGTTGATGGACAAGGGAACTTCGGTTCTGTTGACGGCGACTCACCTGCGGCTATGCGTTACACCGAAGCGCGTCTTGCAAGAATTGCGGATGAAATGCTTCGCGATCTTGATAAAAACACTGTTAAATTTTCAGCTAACTTTGACGACACTCTTCAAGAACCAACAGTAATGCCTTCTTATCTTCCTAATCTTTTAGTGAACGGTTCAAGCGGAATAGCCGTCGGTATGGCAACAAATATTCCTCCGCATAATTTAAATGAAGTTATTGACGGCTTGGTTGCAATGATCAAAAATCCCGACATCACCAACGAAAAATTGATGAAATTTGTTACCGCACCGGATTTTCCAACTGGCGGAATTATCTACGGTTATCAAGGTGTAAAAGATGCATTCACAACCGGAAGAGGCAAAATTATTGTTCGTGCCAAAGCGAATGTTGAAACGCAAAAAAGCGGTAAAGAAAGTATCATCGTTACCGAACTTCCGTACCAGGTAAACAAAGCAACGCTTCAAGAAAAAATTGCAGAACTTGTCCGCGATGAAAAAATTAAAGATATTTCAGCGATCCGCGATGAATCCGACCGTGACGGTATGCGCCTTGTTATTGAATTAAAACGGGATGCAACTCCTGCGGTGGTGCTGAATAATCTTTTTAAACATACTTCCATGCAGGTAACGTTCGGCGTAATTATGTTAGCGCTTGTAAACGGCGTACCGAAAGTTCTTACGTTAAGAGAAACGATGTTTCATTTCTTGAATCACCGGATGGATGTTTTGATCCGGAGAACACAATATGAACTTGACGCAGCGGAACGCCGCGCCCATATTTTGGAAGGCTACATCATTGCTCTTGATAACATTGATGAAGTGATCGAGACGATCAAAAAATCGCGCGATGTTGAAACCGCAAAAAATAATTTGATGAAGAAGTTCAAACTTTCCGAAATTCAAGCCAAAGCAATTCTCGATATGCGGTTGCAGCGCTTAACCGGACTTGAACGCAAAAAAATTGAAGACGAATACAAAGAAACAATCAAGTTGATTGAAAAATTAAAAGGCATTTTAAGCAGCGAAGAAAAAAGGTTTCTCATAATTAAAGATGAACTTCTCATTCTCAAAGAAAAATTTGGCGATGAACGCAGAACGGAAATCATTTACGACTACACGGAATTTTCTTTGGAAGATACTATCGCCGAAGAAGATGTTGTTGTAACAATTTCTCACAAAGGATTTATTAAACGCTTCCCCGTAAGCGGTTACCGCAAGCAAGGACGCGGCGGCAAAGGCGTGCACGGCGCTGAAGCTAAAGATGAAGATTTTATCGAACACATGTTCGTAGCTTCGACACATCAATATATTTTATTCTTTACCGATAAAGGAAAATGTTATTGGTTGAAAGTTCACGAAGTTCCCGAAGGTGGCAGAGCAACGCGCGGGCGTTCAATCTTGAACTTAATTGAAAAAGAAAAAGATGAAGACATAACCGCGTTTGTAAATGTTAAAGAATTTAAAGATGATCAATATCTGATAATGGCAAC
>JALNWB010000056.1 GCA_023231105.1 Ignavibacteriaceae bacterium
ACGAAGAGCCGATGATGAATGTTGTCGGTTCATATCAAAACGAAAAATGGCGGATAATTGTTTTCTTAAGAAAAAAACACAGGCCTGATGCGTTCTTTGAAGAAGATGAAGAAAAGAAAATTTTGCTTAGTCCGGCAGCCGTTGATATTGGCGGAGTATGCATCACTCCACGCGAACAAGATTTTGCAACAATCACTAAAGAAAAATTGAAAAATATTTTTACAGAGGTTTTTATTGATGAAAGTCTGTTTCAGAAATTCAAAAACAAGTTGAGGAGTGATCTTGAAATTTATTTTTAGTCTTGACTCATAAGATCGGCGATAAATCGTAAGTTCTGATTTTTAGAATTAGAAATAATTATTTTGATGATCGCAGTGAGCGGAACGGCTAAGAGCATTCCAAGAATTCCCCAAACATAACCCCAAATCAAAACCGAAAGAAGAATAGCAATCGGGTTCAAGTTTAAACGCCTGCCGATTAGCTGCGGTTCTAATAAATTAAAAAAAGCAGTTTGAATAAATCCCATACCGCCGGCAATTAAAAGCGTATAGCTTAACGATTCAAATTGAATAATCGCCATCAACGTTGGCAGTACTAAAGCTATCGCAGAGCCTATTGACGGAATAAAATTTAGGAAGAACGTCAGCAGTCCCCACATAATCGGGAAATCAATTTTAAAAATGAATAGGAAAAAACCAACGAAAATTCCTGCCAAAAGATTAATTGAAATTTTCGAGATAATATATTTCTGAATTTGTTCTGTAATGGTTTTTAATGTTTTGGCAAGCTGCAATTCTGCCGGTTTTTCTCTTTTAGCGGACACAAAATCCGAAGGTTGATTTACTAATGGCGTGGAATCATCACCGTAATATCTTCTTCTGATAGCAGCTAAAATAGACTTATGCCCGCTTACAATAAAGATGAAAAATAAAAGAAGGAAAAGAATATTTCCCACCAAACTGAATGCTGAATTAAAAACGCCGCCGGCGAGGGCTTTATAATCAAGCTTTGTTAATATTTTTTGGATCGAAAAATATTTAAAATACGGGTCGGTAATTCCTAATCCGATTGCAGTTTCTCTAACGATTGAATTAAGTTTAGAAAAATAATTTGGTAAATCTTCAGACAACCGTAATACGGAATCAACAACAAACCTAATAACTCCAAATGAGATAAACGTTATGATAATTATATTAAAAACGATAACTATCCAGAGAGGAATTTTTTTCTCCGTTAAAAAGGAATTAACCGGTGAAAAAAGAATAAAGAGAAAAGAGGCGACAACAAAGGGAACGAGAATGCTCTGCAATTCGGAAAGGAGAATTCCAAGAGCTACGAGTCCGATGATGACAACGAAAAATATTAAAGTAGAATTGGATTCAAATTTTTCTTTCATACCTATACAATAAAATTGTTCACTACAAAAGTATTTATAATTTTTACTTTCCACAACGAAATGCGGAAAAAATCTTTTAATTTGAAGAAAACCGGCTTATTTGTATTTTTTTTTTGACTTTAATGAAATATCGATTATTTTTGATTTGCCATAAAAATTAAAAGTGAATGAACCACTCAACTTTTTCATTCTTTTATTTATTTAAACACAATTAACTTAGTTATCAAGTATGTGAGAGTAGGGAGGCTTACACATGAGAATTGATAGACAATTTATTTTAGTTTTATTTAGTTTCTTTCTCTTATCCTTTTCTGCGTTCTCTCAGACAGGAAAAATTGCCGGAAAAATTTCCGATGCTGCCAACAATGAAGGCATTCCTTTTGTGAATGTTATCGTTGTTGGAACCACACAAGGCGCCGCATCAAACTTAGATGGTGATTTCAGTATCATCAATCTTAAGCCCGGAGTTTACACTGTGCAAATAAGCGCAATAGGATATAACACCGTTACCTACCAAAACATTAATGTTTCAACAGGATTAACGACTGCATTAAATGCGAAATTAAGTTCCAACGCAGTTACTATTTCTCAAGACGTTGTTATTGTAGCGGAAAGACCTATGGTGCAAAAAGATTTAACAGCATCAACCTCAATTATGAGTGATCAACTTATTTCCGAACTTCCGGTAACTGAAGTTGGTGATTTACTGCAACTGCAAGCCGGTATTACCAAAAGCGGCAACGGAGACCTTCACTTACGCGGCGGAAGAAGCGGTCAGATTGCTTTTCAAATTGACGGCGTTCCTATTACTGATGCATATGACGGCAGTAATGTTATTGATGTTTCAACAAATTCTATCAAAGAATTGCAAGTTGTCTCCGGCGCTTTTAATGCAGAATTCGGTCAAGCAATGTCCGGCATTGTTAACATCGTAACTAAAGACGGTGATGATCATTTTAGCGGAAGTTTGCAATCTTATGTTGGAGATTATGTCTCTTCCAGAGAAGACAAATTTTGGGATATTAAAAACATTAAGCCAACCGCAATACGAAATATTGAAGGAAGTTTTAGCGGACCGATTATTCCGGACAATTTATTCTTCTTTATTAATGGAAGATATTTTTATAACACCGGTTACCTTTACGGTAAAAGAGATTTCTTAGTAACAGATTTTGCCCGCGAAAGAGATGCTTCCCAGGGTGGCGGATATTATGTTCAGAAAAGCGGTGATAGCGCATTCGTTCCTATGAATCATAATGACCGCGTTTTCGGTCAAGCGAAATTGACATATCGTTTAACCGGCGGAGTTAGATTAAGCTATAATTATATTCTAGATAGACAACAATACCAAGATTATGATGGTAATAACAGATTAACCCCGGATAATAATCTTCATCGATTTAAAACAGGGTATTCAAATACCTTAAGTTTAAATCATGCAATTTCAGCATCCACATTTTACACTTTAAACCTCTCTTATTTCTTTAAAGATTATCACCACTATTTATTTGAGAATGTCTATACCGGTGATCCACTTCAGCCGACGTTCTATATTGACAACAGTTTCCTTCAAACACCTCCATATAGTTTTGCTATCGGAGGAACAAATACAAACAGATTTACACGGAATACTTCTTCAATTTCTGCTAAGTTGGATATGACTTCTCAGTTGAATAAAGAAATTTCAATTCAATTCGGCGGAGAGTTTAAGAAACACCGTTTATACTATCAAAATATAACTTTGCAACCGTTGTTAGTTGACGGTTCAAAAACTTTTCCATACAACGTAACTGTCCCGGCTGCTACTTCAACAGACTTTGACCAGTATATTAAAGAACCGACTGAAGTTTCGGGTTATATTCAATCAAAGTTTGAAGCGTTCAATTTGATATTTAATGCAGGTATTCGGATGGATGTTTTCAATCCTAACAGCTTTATCCTTAGCGATCCGTCAGACCCGGATATAAACAATCCTATTCGTCCTGAAAATCAATATGTTGATGCTAACCAGAATGGGAAATTCGATGCCGGAGAAACAATTAAAACTTTAGCAGAGAGAAAAACCTATTGGTATAAAGATGCTAAGGTGAAATATCAATTAAGCCCGAGATTAGGAATCGCATTCCCCATTACCGATAAAGGCGTTATTCACTTTTCTTATGGACATTTTTTCCAACTTCCTTCTTATGAACTTCTTTATTCCAATCCTAATTTTAAACTTAGCGATGGTTCCGGTAATCAGGGGTTAGTTGGAAATGCTGATTTGAAACCTCAAAAAACGGTCAAAGGAGAAATCGGAATTCAACAGCAGCTTGGCGAAGATATGGCTATTGATGTTACGATGTTCTTCGAGGATTTCCGCGATCTTATCGGCACCCAGACGAATGACATTTTGGTTTTCGGCGGAGCTAAATCCTACAGTCAATATGCTAATTCCGATTTTGGATTTTCAAAAGGAATTATAGTAAAATTTGAAAAACGTTTCATGGATGGTTTAGCGGTAAATCTTGACTACACTTATGCAGTTACAAAAGGAAATGCCTCTAACCCTGCTGATGCAAGAAATGCCGTTTTAGGCGGCGCAGCCCCTGAAACTTTTATCACTCCGCTTGATTGGGATCAAACACATACGCTTAATTTAACGGCTGCTTATACGGTTCAAGATAATTACGGATTCTCGATAATTGCTAATTATTATTCGGGACAGCCATATACACGCCAACCAAACAAAAATACTTTGGTTACACAAAACGCGTTCCCAAAGAACAGCGATAACAAACCAAGCATTTTTAATGTTGATCTGCGGGCGTATAAAGATTTCAAAATTGATAGTTACAAAATTTCATTATTTGTTAAAGTTTTCAACTTGCTCGACCTCGATAACCCAAGAGGAGTTTACGGAGATACCGGCGATCCTCTCTTTACATTTGGAAAGTTGGATGCTAAGAAGATTAATCCTGCTATGTATTACAATACTTTGGATGAACTTTATACCAATCCGACATATTTTTCAGAACCGCGAAGAGTTGAGCTCGGCGCTTCATTTAACTTTTAATTCTAAGGTACAGTAGATATGAATAAAAAATATTATAAAAATTTAATACTCATCTTTTTTCTTGCGGTCGGCAGTCTTCTTGCCCAACGAAGTGACCCAAATTTAAGAAGAGTCGGTTTTCATAAAGGAAATAGAGTCGCTATTTCTTTTTATAACGATGGACAAATTTCCGGATTTAACCAGGGAGTTGATATTCGCGGAGAATGGCCCCGCGGTTCCGGTGAAAACTATATTGGCGACTGCATCCCGTTAATTGGAGTTGAGTTTATTAATAAGAAGGGAGATACGCTTCATTCCGTAACTATCTCACGTGGTCCGAGAAAAGGACAAGCAGCGGAAAAGAATCCTACGTATAATTATTTCTGGGGATTTAATCCTATGCCTGGTTTTAACAATCCGGCTTATGAAAGTAAAGTTGCTCAAGAAGGAATTGCGATGAGTCATTTGCCGGGAACCTGGCCTATTGGCGGCTGGCGCGATCATCCGGATTGGACTGATAAAAATGGAGTTTCTGAGTGGGATGGGTATTTTGGACGCGGACAAATTAATGCTGATCAGGAAAGTTATTACTGGGCTGACGACCAATGGGATGATGAATTTAACGGTACGCCGGACGAAACTTCTCCCGCAACACTTTTTCTGCCTGATTCTACAGATCCCTCGCGTCATGGAATGGGATTGCAATTAGCTGTTCGCGGTTTCCAATGGGCAAGTTTTTTAGCAGAAAATACTATCTTCTGGTTATATGATATTAAAAATGAAGGTAAGTATAATTTCAAAAAAGCTGATTTCGGAACCGTTGTTGGAACATTAGCAGGCGGAGACGGAGACAGCGGAGACGACCTTGGTTATTTTGATATTGATGCGTGGATTACTTATTCTTGGGATAATGATGGAATTGGCAACCACGGGCAAAAAGTTGGATATGTTGGATATGCATTCCTTGAATCTCCGGGAAATCCTTTTGATGGTATAGACAATGATGACGATGATCCTAATCCAAATGCAAAAACGTTTGTGAAAGCGGACTTCGATTCGGTAGTTTATAAAACCGGCGATGTTGTTGTTCTAATTGATCCGGTAACTTATGTAAGAAGTTTACATACGGTAAAAGCTACAAAAGATACTGTTTATTCAATGGGAGTACAGTTTATCATTAATCCAGGTGTTACAAAATTCCGCGAAGGAAATATTGCTTCCGTTGCAAACGGTGTTTCTTTGCCAGACCCTTCTGCCTACGATGGAATTGATAATGATCTTGATGGTTTAATTGATGAGAATGAAGCCATTCATTTCGAAACAAGAAGCAAAAAAGGTCTAAAAGGTTTACGTTATAAAGATTATAGAAATAATATTGCCGTTAATGATCCGTTGATTGATGAAAGACGGGACAACGCAGCAGGAAATATTATTTCAAGTTACGTTTTAGATGCCGATAAAAATGTTGTAATGAAATCTCATTTTGAGGGTGATGAAGACGGCGATTGGGACCCCGCAGTTGATGATGTAGGTTCCGATGGTGTTGGAAAAGAAGATGCAAATTATATTGGTCCAGATGCTGATGGAACTGAAGGAAACGGAATTCCGGATCAGGGTGAACCTAATTTCGGAAGAACAGATCCTGATGAATCAGATCAAATCGGTTTAACAAGTTTCAACTTTTTTAATCAACCGTCTTCTCCGGATTTAAGCGATGATAAACTTGTATGGACGAGAATGTTCCCGGGTAGATTTGACGTCGTTCCTCCAACCCCAATGGATGGAGACTTTATTTATGCGTCCGGTTACTTTCCATTAAAAGCGAATCAGACCGAAAGATTCTCGGTTGCTCTTCTTTTTGGAGTAGATTATAATGACATTACAAGAAGCAAAAAAATCGTTCAACAAATTTATAATGCTGGATATAAATTCCCTCAACCTCCTAGAAAACCGAAAATTACTATTACGCAGGAAGACGGTAATGTAGTTATTTATTGGGATGGAAATCCTGTTGAAAATTCTAAAGATTTTATTTCTAAGAAAAAAGATTTTCAAGGATATAAAATTTACCGGGCTACAGATGCAGGATTCATCGACTCCAGGCAAATTACCAGTGCACTCGGTACACTAGCTTTCGATAAGCCGATTGTACAATACGATCTAATTGATAGTATTAAAGGATTCTTTTATCCTTCAGCCGCTCTCCTTGAACAAGTCGGTGGAACGACCTTCTACCTCGGGAGTAATACCGGCATTGTTAATAAATTTATAGATTCAACGGTTACCAAAGGGCAGACCTATTACTATGCAGTTTGTTCCTACGATGCAGGCGAATCAAAATTAGATATTTTCCCTTCGGAAAATTCAAAGTTTATTGATAGAACATCTTCGGGACAAATTGTTACCGATGATAATACCGGTTATATAACCCCGGGATTCCGTCCCAGCGGATATAAACCTGCTAAAATCGGGTTGTTGCAAAAATCGGCTAACTTCAGAGGAACCGGTTCTATAGAAATTGAGATGGTTGACGATCATGCAGTTCGTCCGAATAATCAATACCAAATTGCTTTTCAAGATACTGCACTTCAAGGCTATACATCAAACTGGTCATTAATAGATTTAGTAACCCCGGACACTGTAAAAATTCCTTCACTTAATGCTCAATATCTTGTTAAACCCGGTGAAACCATCTCCGTACCAAAGGGAGTTGATATTATTGTTAACGGTGAAACAAGAAAAACGGATACAACTATCTTTGTTGGAACTGTTGATACCGTAGTTAATAAAAGCACAAAATTTAACGGAGAAACTAAAATTGTACAAGGATTTAGAGTTCAATTATATAATGATGATGTGATCAAAACCGATACAATGAGATCAAAGTTCGAGGGGATCTCTTCAACCAAAGAACCACCGTATATTTTTAGAGTATTTCCTTTCCCAACTAAACCTGAGATAGCGGGAATTGCGATGCCTTATGATTATCAATTAGTTTTTTCTGACGCTATTGCTGATACTTCAGTAGCAGATACTTTGGGCACTAATACTTCAACAAATAGAAAACCTGCTGTTCCGGTAACATTTAGAGTAAAAAATCTGACAACAGGTAGTTTTATCAAGTTTGTCTATTTCAAAACCGGTACTGTAAGTACAAGTCACAATATTATTTTTAAGGAAGATGTTCAAGGAAAAAATTATCGGACGTTTCAAGTTGTCATCCAGTATGATTCTGCGAATGCCCCGATAGAATCCAAAGGCACCTTAACAATATATAGTACTAAACCTTTCAATAGGAATGATCAACTTACTTTCTCAATAGATCAGGCAAGCATTGATAATAGTCTCGCTAAGAATGATTTAGATAAAATTAGAGTGGTTCCGAATCCTTATGTGGTAACACATGATGCTGAATCAAGATTATCGAGTACGCAGACAAGCGGAAGAGGTGAAAGAGAAATTCGCTTTACCAGGATCCCCCCGGGATCGAAAATTTCGATCTTTACGGTTCGCGGTGAATTGGTGAAAACATTAAATCACAACGATCTGTTTGTTGGAGATGTTTATTGGAATCTACGTACCGAGGAAAACCTCGACGTAGCTTTCGGCGTGTATGTATTTGTAGTGGATGCGCCGAATGTCGGAACGAAAATTGGCAAATTTGCTCTCATTAAATAACGGAGTTTGAGAGATGAGAAAACTTTTTATAATAAATTTATTGATCTTTATAACCGCTCTTTCTTTTGCACAAACGAAAGTCGGTTCAACTGCGGCGCCATTCTTAAACATTGGAGTTGGATCCCGTCCGGTATCTATGGGAGGCGCCTTTTCAGCAACAGCTAATGACATTACTTCTCTTTATTGGAATCCCGCAGGGGCTTCAAGAGTTGTAGGGAATGAAGCGTTCTTTGCACACACAAAGTGGTTTGCAGATATTACTTATAATTGGGCAGGAGCCTTGTTAAATTTAGGTGATCTCGGCTCTGTCGGTTTAAGCGTAACGTATCTTGACTACGGTAAAATGGAAGTTACAACGATGCGTGAACCTGATGGAACCGGCGAAATGTTTTCGGCAAAGGATTATTCGCTTGCCTTAACGTATGCCTATAATTTAACCGACCGCTTTTCTGTCGGCGGCAATCTTAAATATATTAATGAATCGATTTGGAACTCCTCCGCTTCTGCTGTTGCAGTTGATTTGGGAATTCTCTTTAATTCGGATATTTATGGTTTAAGAATGGCTGCAACTATTACCAACTTTGGAACTGATATGAAAATGGACGGAAAAGATTTATACGTTCTGCATGATATCAATCCGAATATTTATGGTAATAACCCGCTGATTCTGGCTACGTTAAATACAGATAATTTTCCGCTGCCTTTAACTTTTAGAGTTGGTGTTGCAATGGACTTGCTGAATTCGGAAGAACACCGGTTTACAGTTGGTGTTGATGCTTTACATCCGAATGACAATTCCGAATCAATTAATGTTGGGGCGGAATACGTCTTTGAGAATATGATTGCGATCCGCGGCGGATATAAATCGCTGTTTCTTACTAACACGGAAGAAGGATTAACACTCGGCGTTGGATTGATGTATGAGTTCTTCCCCGGTTTGGGAGTTTCGCTTGATTACGCTTACCAGGATTTTGGTATGTTAAAAAATACCCAGCATTTTTCAATGGGTATTAAGTTCTAACAACAGCTACTCTTTTAATTGAAAAAGGCATATCATATTTGGTATGCCTTTTTTGTTTATGGCTCAAAATTTTTTTATAAACCTACCCAGCATTTGGTGCAGCGAAATAGTTTTAAACTCACTTAGGATATAGCTATCCGAAAAGTAATTTGTCATAATTTCAAATTTAGTTTTACAATTCAACTGAAGTTTGCTTAATTTTACAAAAAACTATTTGTTTGGTATATGCAAACGATTAAATTTTATCTTGTCCCGTCTTTAAAAGCCATGCTCAATGGTAAAGCCGGACAATTAGAAATAAATTTAGTTATCAAGTTTGCCCACCAATTTGCAGTTACCAGGTTAGCCCAATTAGTAAAGAATAGAAAAGTTTACCTTGATATTTATCCACATAACCTAAACACCATAGCTTTAGATTGCATAGCAGAATTATTTGAGAGAGATGAGAAAAATAATTTTGTTGAATTGATTCACTTCTACGAAGGCAAAAGGATTAAAGATTTATCAGACGAAGAAATTATTTCATACTTCCGTAATTTAATCTTTTCTAAAATTCACGACAGTATTTACCGCATTTATAATGAACGCGATCCTGTTCTCGGGAAAATTCTCCGAAATGTTAAATTAATAGTGAAAAAAGAAGAGACTATCAATAAATTCCAGCGCTTCGGTATAACATTTTTATCTCTTTGTAATGAAGATGAAAGGAACTATCAATTTCCCGAATACCCAATAGAAGAATTGCAAAGTGAAGTCACTTTACTATTAAAGGGGAATGAAAATATTAAAAAAATATTTCTCTCTACGATGCAAGTAATAAACAATACAATTTCATATAGAAAATTCTTTTCGTTGTTGGATATTGCTATTGTTATAAAAAGAATACTCTTCAATCTAAGAATAAATGTTGACGAGTTTTTCCGTTTAGACGATGCTCTAATCGAAACAGATTTGGAAAAGATAGTGAGAAATGCTCTTATAGAAGTACGTTCAACTCTCAAAGATAAATATGGAGAGAAAGAAAAAACAACTACCAAGTATTTGGAAAGTTATATTTCTGCCGTGGAAGAATTGATGACTAATATTTTCATTAGAAATGACGGATTAGAAATGAGCAATTTCGATTGCCTCGCGAATCAAATCCCCAATTTAGAATATGAAGAATACCGGAGAACGCATAGAAATCAGTTTGAGTATATGGTAAGAGTGTCAAAAGACATTGTAATTGATAAACTAAAAGTATTGATGAATTGAATGCTTATTTAGTAACGTTAAAATGCAGTTTAAATTTGTAAGAATTTTTTTAAGATACCCAAGCTTAACAGCATGGTATCCTCAGTTAAATATTTGTTTTTTTTGTTAAGATATTTTTAATTGTATTCTCTGCCACTTTTTACGGACGGTTAATTAAGAATTACAGTTAAAAAAACATTGAATTCCTACGGAATTCTCTAGCGTGTTTTGTTTTCTTGTTACAAATATTAAATCCCTTCGGGATTTCTTCTGCAACACCGTAGGGGTTGAATCTTTGTAACCAAGTATCTCGTGGTAAACTAACATTCCCATCGGGAATGAATGTTTTTCTACTCTGAAGTAGTAATTACAGAATGTTGAAAAAGTTTTGGTTGATGGCTCCGCCGCGTTAAGAATGAGTGAGATTGATTGAATGAAACAAGTGATCTCCTTGCATACGAGTTTTAACGGAATGAGAACTATTTGATTATATCATGTCCATCTCCTTTTTCAGCAAGGCTTCATTTTTGTTAGGATAATAGTGTATGAAACATTATGATGAAAATATTATTGAACTCTTTATCCTTGGTGATAAAAAAGTTGAAGAAGAACGTAAGGAATTCGAGGAACATTTAAAAGAGTGCTTCAGCTGCCGGGAACTCTATTTAGAAATGCAGAGTTATTACGAAGCCATTAGCGCTAACAATAAATTCTTAGAAAAGAAATCTGAACTTGCACAAGGAAGTTCACTTCAAGTTAGTCCTTATTTCAGCAAGAAGAATGAAGTAATTCGACCTTCAATTCCCCGCACACTTCCACAAAGGGTATGGTTCTTTACAGCGAACCATCCGGTAAAAACAACTTTTGCACTTTTCGCTTCGTTTTGCGCGGTCGCATTGGTTATGAACTCTTACAATTTTTTTCAACCTAAGAATCCACAATTAGAAAGAATTAACGACAAGACCCATTCGTTAGAAGTTTTTAATAAAAACAACCAGCTGCTTTGGCAAATCCCCTGGAATGGTTCCATCGATTGGGAGAAGGATGAAGAAGAATTCAATATTAACTTATCAGTTGTTGATGATATTAACGACGATGGTAATAATGAATTACTGACGGTTATTCCAACAATCGCGGGCAGCAATGACCGCTCCGACCAATTAATAATTTTTAATAAAGACGGAAGTATCAATCAGAGAGTTAAAGTCGGTCACGCAATCTCTTTCAGGGACAAAAAATATATTGACGATTTTACTACTATTGGGTTAATTGTACTAAAAAATAACAAAGGAGAAAAAGAAATTTTTGTGGGTGCAAAGCATAGAAACTCTCCATTTGTTCTTAGCAGAATTGATAAGAACGGAAATATTCTGGGAGAATACTGGCATTATGGACATATTTGGGGAATGAACACGACTACAACTAATGGGACGGATCAAAAAATTATTCTTGCCGGGTGCAATGATATTACCGATAAAGCAGCTTTAATTGTACTTAATCCGGAAGAAATAAAAGGAAAGATTGAATCCCGTTATGGAGGAGGATTCGGGTGTGAAACGAACAAGGCAGAAGAAAATTATTTTACTTATACTAATGAGGAGTTAGGGAAAACCTATCAAGAGCCTCGATTTTACAAAATAAAAGTTGATAAAAACAATATTGTAGCATCATTTAGATTCGCGGAAGAATCTGCTACGATTATTGATATTCTTTTTAATAAAAAATTAGAACCTCTCGAAATAAAACCGACGGATGAAACGAGGGGGAATTTGGAAAGGTTAAACGTTCAACCAATTTAAAATATTCTCTCCTATTAGCAACATCGGCACACTCTTCTAAAAAATCTTTCATAAATATATATTTATTTTCAGCAAGTTAAGACCAATACAAGGAAATAAATATAGCAGAAGATTAATATTAAATTTAATTGAAAGGTAAAAAAATGAGGATTTACTTTACAATCTTTTTAGTACTATTTACAATTAAGAATTTCAGTCAATGGTCTAACGGGCAAAACGCAGAGTATGTTTTGGGAGAGGCAGATTTTACTACGGCTGTGGGCGGGTTATCAGATAAAGATTTTAATGGATTATTTGGAATAGCATTAGATATAGCTCACAATAAGTTGTTTATTTCTGAATATGGCAATAATAGAATTTTACGTTTCAACTATCCAATAACAGGTAATTATCCAACTGCTGATTTAGTCTTAGGGCAAGCTGACTTTACTACTGGGGCGGCAAATAGAGGCGTAAGCTGCGCTGCAAACACATTATTTAGCCCATACGGTCTTTACTTGTATGGTAATGATCTATGGGTGGCAGATTACGGTAACAGCCGTATTTTAAGATACAGCAATGCCTATAACATAAGCACAAATGGTGTAGATGCTGATTTTGTTTTAGGACAGAGTGATTTTATTACTAATACTCAAGCAACTGTACAAAACGGTTTTAATCAGCCGTTCGATTTATGTATAGATGAAAGTGGGAATTTATGGGTTGCCGATTGTAATAATAATAGAATAATGGTTTTCCAAAATGTGTATTCTAAAAGCAATGGAGCAAACGCTGATAAAGTGCTTGGGCAAACCGAGTTTACAACTGCTGCTAGCGGAACTACAGCTAATTCATTATTTAGTCCTTCAGGTATAATAGTAAAAAATGGTGCTCTTTTTGTGACGGATGTGTCAAATTGCCGAGTTTTAAGGTATGATAACGCGGTTGCTAAGAGTAATGGCGCTGCGGCTGATGGTGTTTTAGGGCAGCCAGATTTTAGTTCTAATTTGGTGGATCGAGGCGGTACTGCTGACAATAATACGCTGGACTGGCCAGCAGGAGTTCAGATGGATAATAGTGGAACCCTTTATGTTATTGATATGGGGAATAGCAGAATTTTGATTTTTAAGAATGCAGTTAGTAAAGGAAATGGTGCAGCAGCCGATAATGTTTTAGGACAGCCTAATTTTACTTCAGATGTAGCGGTTACGACGCAAAGTGGTTTGAATTGGCCATGGGGGAATATTGCAATCGACTATAGCAATAATAAAATATTGATCCCAGACGACACTAACTATCGTGTTTTGCAATTTGCCGCAAGTAGCGCATTACCAGTTGAGCTAAGAACTTTTTCAGCAAACATTGCTGATAAAAATGTGAAACTGAATTGGGAAACAGCAACGGAAGCAAATAACTATGGATTTGAAGTGGAGAGATTGCAAGATAACAAAATTACAAGATTGCAAAATTCGAATTGGGAGAAAATTGGTTTTGTAGCAGGACACGGAAATAGTAACTCAGCGAAAGAATATTCTTTTACTGATTACAAAATTAGTAACGGAAAATATGCGTATCGGCTGAAACAAATTGATAATGATGGGAAATATGAGTACAGCAAAGAAGTAGAAGTTGAAGTCTCGACTCCGCTCGACTTTAATTTAGAGCAGAATTATCCGAATCCGTTTAACCCGAGTACATCGATAAAATATAGTGTTCCTTATGAGAGCAGAGTAAAGTTGATTGTGTTTAATACGCTTGGAGAAATTGTTAAAGAGTTAGTAAGTGATGTAAAAGCAACCGGAAATTATGAAGTTACTTTCAACGCTTCACATCTTTCCAGCGGAATATATTTCTACACACTAACTGCACAACCATTAAACAGAGGAGAGAGTTTTCGCTCTGTAAAAAAACTAGTATTGGTAAAATAGTATCTAACGCCATGTTGCCTTCCTTTTGAAATTACTCAAAGGGAAGGTAAGGCGTGGGGAAAGGGATAAAACAAAAGGTTGATGAAAGTTGAAGGGTTGAACTGATGAAATGATACAAGAAAAATACTTTTATTTTTTTTCGGAGAGAAGATTTTTTAATTCTATAATGCTGTAAGGGGAGAACGTTAAAACTTAAATAGTTATTAACAAATAAAACCAAGGGGTCTTTCAATGCAAGAAATAAGTGCTGTTCAAGTTAAAGGTCAACCGGAAGAGTCCGTAAAAATTAAGTATAGGATACTTCTGGCTTACATTTTTTATCCGATACGCGCCGGGTTGTTTGGTTTCGCATTATTTTTTACAACAATATTTATCTCAAAGTACATAGGATATTTTGTAAACAACACAGAAGAGTTCTATGTTGATATGAATGATGTTATCTTATCGTTGTTAGGATTTGTGCTGCTTTGTTTAATAAAATTTTTAGAGAACTTGAAAACAGCATCACAAAAAAAATAATAGTGAGACAGCGATAATTAATTCTAGCTAATGTGGTGTTTATTTCTACCGGTTAAGTGCGGAATCAATTGACGAGAAACAAAAGTATTCGTCAATAAAGAAGATGCTGCTGCTCAAGTAAAAACAACCTCACCCTATTTCCCTCTCCTTACTAAGGAGAGGGACTAAGGGAGAGGTCTGTTATAGCCATTTACTATCTTGTGGGTAGTGGTAACCAAAAGGCGGGATAACTAACAATACCACAAAATCCAATTATTTGGAGGTTCTATGGTTCCTAACAAAGTAAGCGCTGTGCTGGATGAGAACACCGTACAAGTGTTATGGCGGCAATAGCGGATATTAAAACAAAACTCCCCTTCTTAATTGATCTTGCAAGCGACGAGTTGAAATCACTGCCAAGACTGGGAGGAAAAAATCTCATCTTTACAACCAAAGCCCTTGCGCTTGTAAAACAAGACAGCGGTTATATGCCAAGAGATTTTTCCGTTGAAGAAATGGAAAAGGATGTAAATCTTTTCAGCCGTCTTCAAGCAATCCGTACCGAGGTAGCCAAGCTTGCGGAAATGGTAGAAGATACCTACACGGAAGTAGGTAGCGAAGCATACGCCTCCGCCCTGGTAGTTTACGATAACGCCAAACGGAACGGAGCAAACACCGTTGGTATGGACGATTCCCTTGACGAAATGAGTAAACGGTTTTACAAGAAAAGTAAGCCGGAAGTGAAGCCTTAATCCTAAGCCGGATAAACCGAAAAACACAAAAACCAATTCGCCGTGGCGAACCAATTAACAAATTGAAATTTGGTTCTTGTTTGTCATTTGGTTCGCCACGGCGAATTGACTTTTGTTTCATGTAGAGACGGGGCATGCCCAGTCTTTACAATAAAAACCTCAAAAACAGCCTAAAAACGAAGTTATCCTCGGTTTCAACCGACATCCACCTCGGTTCAGACCGACAACCATCTCGTTCCAACCGACATCGACTTCGTTCCAATCTACATCGATCTCACTTCAACCGGCATTGATGTTGTTTCAACCGAAGCCCGCTTCGTTTGAACCGACATCCATTTCGTTTCAATCTACAATGGTGTGGTTTAAAACAGCATCCACTTCACTTCAAACGAAACCGATGAAGTTTAAAACAGGATAGATGTGGTTTGAAACAGCAGCAAAATTCTTTTTACTGCGCTCGTTCCAGTTGCATCTTTAGTTGTGCGGCTCCGGGAAAATTCTTTTCAACTTTTAAACATTTATTGATAAAGACTAATGCGTTCCGATAATCGTGCTTCTTAACATATACACCTGAAAGATTCCATAATAACTGCGCATCCATTGGATTAAAGGAAAGACTTTCATTGAAATATTTCAAAGCCAAATCCGGTTTATCGTTGTAAAGATTAATTGTTCCGAGCCATTTTGTACAAAACGCATCCGGTTGAAGGCGGTAATACTTTTCTAAAAAAGCATAAGCTTCAGAATATTTCTGCGCTTCTAATAAAGTTTGAATAAGCAATTCATAAAGTTCTAACGTGTAAGGAAATTGACCGATTAAAGCTGAATACTCACTGATAAAACCGTAATAGTTCTTTTGGTTTTTATAAGCAGTTGCAAGTTTTTTATGGGCTAATTCCCAGTAAAAATTTTCCGCAACAACTTTATAGGCAAGTGAGTCGTTATAATCTTTTAAACGGACTAAATCGAGTAACTTCTTTTTATTCCCATCTCGAACGAAAGGGAAATCTCCTTTTAATGAAGTAAGCCGGTAAAAACTAATGGTAGAATCTAACCGTGAGAAAGGAAAATTTTTTATAACAAGAGAGTCCTGCGCTGTGTCGGTAATGTTTTGCGGAGATGCATTTGGCAGAAAATTATTTTTCTCCATCGCTTCATAAAAGAGCTTGCCGAAAATTTGATACCCGTGCAGCGTGGGATGAAGATGATCAACCAATAAATTATTTCCTACAATATTATCTTTGCTCAGGTTGCTGAAAGCGGTTTCAAAATCAACAAGAGGAATATTATTCTTACTGGAAAGTTTTTTAATAATGTCATTCATTTCTTCCGGTGCGCGGAACCGCAGCGCGTCTAACTCCTTTGCTTTAATAAAGAGTTTTTTTGCTTCAATGGTATTTTCATTTTGTAAAGCATCTTTAGCTTTTTGGAAATAATAATCGGCGGATTCATTTTCTTCCCCGCCTTGCGGGGCAGGTTCATTTAAAGAGATAAACGGAGGCTGATCTTTTAAGTTTGAAGTAAGTGTTCCCATGATAAGCGGAACGTCTTGTTCTTTTATCATCTGAATAATATCCGTCAGCGTATTTTCAAATTGATTTATTCCCGCTTTATATAAAGCCGATTGATAAGGAACCAGATTGTTCTTAGCCATCCGCGCCATCAATGTTCCGCCGGAATCCTTCTCTTTGTCTTTAAACCATGAAGAAATTTCGTTCATACTGTTCCGAATAAGTTCAACTGTTTTAAATTTATTCATATAAAGCATCAAGGAGATCATCTTTGTATTTCCGGCAAATAAAGACTGCGATGCGGCGCCAAAAACTCCGTAGTACTCGTTATGTCCCACGTATAATAAAATTAAATCCGGCAGCTGTTTTAAAATTTCCGGCAGCATATCTTTTATAACAATTGAATTGATGGCAGCCATGCTTACGTTTACAACTTCAATATTTTGCTTTGGATAAACCAACTGTAAACGGTCGCGGATATAGCGGGAATATGAACCGGTCGGCTCAAACGGAAAACCCGCGGCGCTGCTTTCGCCCAGGACAAAAACACGGAATGTTCCCGTTTTTTTTACTGCGTCAAACGGATCAAAGATTGAGGAGGGAATTCCCTTTGTAGTAAAAAAATATTTGTAAGCTATTTCCGTATTTAAGACAATTTTCCCCGGCAGATCAGGGTGATAAGGAATCCATTGTTCAACATTTTTTCCGTAATGAAATAAGCGCAGCGAAAATTCAAGAAGAATTATTAAGACAACCGGAAGAAGAAAGGGAACCGCATAAAACCATTTTGGTGGTTTTTTTGTAGTCGTTTCTTTCGGCAAAGTCCCCGCATTTTTCTTTTCATTTATTTGTTGATTTTTTTTGTAATTTTTTTTCAAACGGACCTCAAAAATTTTGCTTCGGCAATATAAACGTGTTTAATTTGGTAGAGAATTATTTGTAACTTTAGGCAGTTAATCACGAAAGTTAATCAATGATAAAATACATTATTCTTCTTTTTAATTTCATTTTAATTAGTCAAATAAAAGCTCAAACTGATGATGAAGTTATCGCAAAAATAGGAAATATTCCGGTTACCAGGAAGGAATTCGTTCAGCGTTATGAGATGATGCCACAGCTTGATAGACAAATGAAGGGCATTACCGAACAATTGAAAGAGGAATTTCTTTACGGAATAATATTTGAAAAATTATTTGCTCAGGCTGCCCTTGAGCAAAAGCTTGACACTGTGGAAATTACTTCCTACAGTCTCCATGAATTCGAAAAAATGTTTGTCCGTGATGCGCTGTACAACAAAGAAGTGAGTGATAAAGCAAAAGGAAAATCTCAAATGCTCCTTTCGCAGTATCTCTCAAATGCAACAAAAGTTTTTGCACAAGCGTTATTTTCTAAAGACGAAAAAGAAATGAAAAATTATTCAAATCTTTTATCCAAGGGATTGCCGTTTGATAGTTTACTTGTAGAATTGCCGGAGCAATCAAAGGATACAATCACTTTTGAAATTGGAATGGAAGATGAAAATTTGGAAAGACAAATTTTTTCGCTTCCGGAAAATGCAAATACAACTCCAATTCATTTAGAAGATGGCTGGTATATTTACCACATCATAAAAAGATACGAACCGATTCTGGAGAAATCGAAAGGCTGGGAAAGCGAATATCAACAAATAAAAAAAGTTGCGCATCAAAGAGCCGAAAGAGAATTTTTCATTCGTTATATGAAGAAAATTTTCTTGAATAAAAAAGTTGAAGCGAAGGCGTCACTATTAAAACTTACCGGCGAAAAAATGGTTCCTCTGCTTCAAGCAAAAGAAAAAAAGGATAAAAAGGACAAACTCTATTTAAGTTCAGATGATTTTTACACTCTTGAACACACGCTGCTTGCGGATTCAGTTTCTAAAGTTTTTATCAAATTAGAAAAAAAAGAGATTCCACTAAAAAATTTCATACGCTTCTTAAACTTTGATGATCCCGGTTTTACGTCGTCGGAAACGAAGCATGTTCTTTCAATACTAAATGCAAAAACGAAAGAATTTATTGAGCGTGAGGTATTGGCGGAAGAAGGTTACAAACAAAAACTTGAACAAACAAAAGAAGTAAAAGAATCTTTTGGTATGTGGAGAGATTTTCTTTTGCATCAGGCAATGCAAAGCGCTTTTCTTGATTCGGCAAAAGTAAGTGACGACGAAGTTGCCGCTTATTATGCAAAACGGAATGCAAAAAAAGAATCTGAAACCCTCGTAAATATTATTGAAATTCTAACTAACAATCTGGAAACCGTTGATACCGTTCTTCAAAAATTGAAAGAAGGCGTTGATATTAAAATTCTTGCCGGGAAATATTCGCAAAGGGAAATTACAAAAAACAGCAGCGGAGAATTTGGATTCTTCCCAACAACTTCTTTCGGAGATATCGGAAGAATTGCCGGTTCTCTTAATATTGGAGAAACATATGGACCGTTGAAAGTTCCGGAGGGTTTTTCGATATTTAAATTAATTGATAAAAAAAAGCCTAAGTTTCTTGCCGATGAAGAATTTGCCGTTGTTAAGGAGAAATTGAAAAGGGATTTGGCATTTAACAAGTTGAGAAATTCAATTATAAAATATTCAGTTGATTTAGCCCGGAAATATGGGATCACTATTAATGATAATATTTTGCAAGCTACACCTGTTACTAATTTAAATTCAGTGGTTTATCGTTATATTGGATTCGGTGGAAAAATTACTGCTGTTCCGATGATGACTCCGTTTACCGATTGGGTAGAACAATGGAAGAAAAACAGTAATACACCGTAAGAAAGATGAGCGAGGATTAAGCGGTTTGAAATTAGCGAGTGAATGATTGCAAGGCTGAATGATTGAATGAAAAATCGCATAAGAGTAATTAAGTTGAAGCTTTAATCATTCACTCATGCTATTATGTATTTATAGTTCTCTAATTCTTACCAAAGATAAATAAAATTAGTCGTCAATTAAAAACTTATTACTTTATGAAAACACAAATTGAAATAGCGCTGCTTCCTGAAACTGCATTTTCTGATACCGCAATTCGTTCTGAAATATCACGGCAGTTACAAATTTCCGTAGAAGAAATTAAAGCCGTTCGTCTTGTCCGCCGTTCTATTGATGCGAGGAAATCACCTGTTTACAAATTACTTGCCGATGTATTTGTAAATGAAATTCCTTACGAAGAAAATAACTTGATCGATTACAAGCCGGTAACCGGGAACAAAAAAGTTGCCGTAATCGGATTTGGTCCTGCCGGAATGTTTGCCGCTCTTCGTTTAATTGAACTTGGAATTAAACCAATAGTTATTGAGCGGGGAAAAGATGTTCGTGCGAGAAGACGCGATATTAAACAACTTATGGTGGATCGCCACGTTAATCCTAATTCAAATTATTGTTTTGGCGAAGGAGGCGCCGGTACTTTCAGCGACGGAAAACTTTATACGCGGGCAACCAAACGCGGCGATGTAAAAAAAATTTTACAGATATTTGTTCAGCACGGAGCCGAAGAAGATATTCTCATTGATACACATCCGCATCTTGGTTCAAATAAGTTGCCCGATATTGTTTCTGCTATTCGAAATACAATTTTGCAGTGTGGCGGCGAAATTCATTTTGAATCGCTGGTAACGGATTTTATTTTAAAAGATAAAAAAATGCTCGGCGTTGTAGTGAATAATAATCAAGAAGTTACAGCCGATGCCGTATTGCTGGCGGTAGGACATTCAGCCCGCGATATATTTTCATTACTTCACAATAAAAATATTTTACTTGAACCGAAATCATTTGCAATGGGTGTCCGCATCGAACATCCGCAGGCTTTAATAAACGAGATGCAGTATCATTCCAAAGAAAAAAGTGATCATTTGCCTTCTGCAAATTATAGTTTGGCGTGCCAGGTAAATGACCGCGGTGTTTTTTCATTTTGTATGTGTCCCGGTGGAATTATAATTCCGGCTTCAACGGCTCCCGATGAATTAGTTGTAAACGGGATGTCGATCTCAAAAAGAAATTCTCCTTTTGCAAATTCCGGATTTGTAGTAACAGTAGAACCTGAAGATTTTAAGCAATATGAAAAATCCGGTCCGTTTGCCGGATTGATGTATCAACAAGAGATTGAACAC
>JALNWB010000057.1 GCA_023231105.1 Ignavibacteriaceae bacterium
CTTACGAGGGAAACAAAATTGTCTTTATGGCTACTTCGGGTGGAACATATAATAGCATGGAAATTTTTGTGATGAATTCCGATGGAACAAACAGAACCAGGTTAACAAATAATTCTCAACAAGATTTTGATCCGACATTTTCACCAGCTTCACAGATCAATGTACCAAGCTCACCCGTTGCCTCCGCAGCAAGTTCAATAACTCAAACAAGTTTTACAGCGAATTGGAATGCAGTTACAGAGGTTATCGGATATTATTTAGATGTGTCAACCGATAATAATTTTACAAACTTTGTTCCAGGATATAACAACAAAGTTGTTGGAGATATCATTTCATATGTAGTCGATGCAAATTTATTAGCGAACACTGTATATCACTATAGGGTGAAAGCGTACAATGAAAGTGGTACAAGTGGTAATTCAAATACAATCACTTTAACAACGTTACCAAATGCGCCAAATGCGCCAACGGCAGCAGCAGCAACTTTAATATTACAAACAAGTTTTACTGCAAATTGGAATGCAGTAGTTGGAGCTACAGGTTATTATTTAGATGTATCAACCGAAAACAATTTTTCTAGTTTTGTTACCGGATATAACAACAAAGATGTTAGTAATGTTATTTCCTTCATCGTCGATACAAATCTAACAATTGGTACTGCATACCATTATCGTGTAAGATCGTATAATGCAGGTGGTATAAGTGCTAATTCTAATACAATCACATTAACTACTTTACCCAATATACCAGCTGCACCAATCGCTTTAGCGGCAACTTTAATATTACAAACAAGTTTTACTGCAAATTGGAATGCAGTTGTTGGAGCTACCGGTTATTATTTAGATGTATCAACCGAAAACAGTTTTACTAGTTTTGTTACCGGATATAACAACAAAGATATTGGTAATGTTATTTCCTTCATCGTCGATACAAATCTAACAATTGGTACTGCATACCATTATAGAGTAAGATCGTATAATGCAGGCGGTACAAGTAATAACTCGAATACAATAAGTATAACATTAGTTGGTATTGATAATTATACTAACCTACCTACTGAATACGAGTTAAAGCAAAATTTTCCAAACCCATTCAATCCATCTACAACGATAAAATATGCTTTACCGTTTGATTCAAAGGTGCTGATAAAAATTTATAACATATTAGGTCAAGAAGTTGCATTATTAAAAGATGAAATTATCTTTGCGAGGAATTATGAGATTCAGTTTAATTCTTCAAACCTTCCGAGCGGAGTTTATTTCTATCGGTTAAGTGCGGAATCACTGAATGGGAAACAAAAGTTTTCATCAATAAAGAAGATGATAATATTGAAGTGAGTTACAAGCGAAGCCTTGACATTACTAATTGGATACGTAATGAAAGTTTTCAGGACGAGTCCTATCCTAGAAAAACTCTGAAAAAGTTAGGGAACAAATAGATTGAATTTGGCAGAGCTATATTAAACCTTATGCTAATATGAATATGTGGTTTGCTGAAGATGCCCAATAAGGGAACATAGATTATAATATAAGTGATATATGTCATATTTAAAACAAAAAAGGTAATATTAACAAAAATTTCTCTTGACAAATATCTAAAGATTGACTAATTTCACCACATAAAAAGTCACATCTTAATTTCAGAGTAGTTTTAACGATCCTCAATCATTATTGAATAAGTAGCAGGCAAGAAATGTGCTTGGTATTATTTAATTTCTGTATTATATTCCCACTATAGTTTATTAAATATTTGCTTATTCTCTACGAGGAACCAACTATTAAATATTAATGTTAGTAAGTACATATGAAGGAAGTGTTGAAGAAAAAAAATATTTTTAATTCAGATAAAATAAAAGTAGATCAAAGTTTTAATTAACCAAGAGGAAAATAAAATGAAAACAATTCAACGATTTAAGTATGCTTTAATAGCATTGTTATTTGTGCTGCCGACTGTGTTTGCACAGTCTCCAGCAAATCTAGCAGTTGGTGTGAGTGCAACAACTAATTTTACTTTTGCCGGTGTGACTACTATAGATAATGAAAGGATTCAAATATCCACAACAACATCATTCGCCCTACCGGGTACTGTTGTGATGAATGCAGGTGTCGGCTTATTAGGAACTCCCGGCTACACATTTTCACATTTTGATCTTATAGGATCTCTTGCAGGTAACACCCAGTTTAACAATAATACAACTTATTATTGGAGAATTGCTCAAACTGATGCTACTACTTTAATGGAACCATTAGCTCCACCTAACTACTACACTTTTACCACAATTCTTGGACCTCCTGCCGCTACTGCAGCTTCTGCAATAACCACAGCAGGTTTTACTGCTAACTGGACTGCGCATGTAAATGGCGGCGCTGTAGATTATCGGTTAGATGTTTCTGATGATAATTTTGCTACTACTTTGGCTGGTTATACTAATTTAACTGTAGCCGGATTATCACAAGCAGTAGCGGGATTAACAGCCGGTACTACCTACAAGTACAGAGTTCGTGCGGTTAATGTTGATGGAACAAGCGTTAACTCTAATGAGATTACAGTAGTTACTATACCTGCTGCACCAGTTGCTTCTGCAGCCACAGGAACAACCAGTGTTGCTTTCACAGCCAATTGGGGTGCGGCTACAGGTGCAACAAGTTATCGGTTAGATGTTTCAGTTGATAATTTTGCTACTACTTTAGCTGGTTATACTGATTTAACTGTAGCCGGAACATCTCAAGCAGTAGTGGGATTAGCTGCAAATACAACCTATAAATATAGAGTTCGTGCAGTTAATGGTGGCGGAACAAGCGGTAATTCTAATGAAATTACAGTTACAACCATTCTTGGACCTCCTACTGCCACAGCAGCGACTGCTGTTCTAACAACAGGTTTTACTGCTAACTGGAATGCAAGCGGTGGTGCAACAAGTTATATTTTAAGAGTTGGCACTACATCCGGTGGTACAAATGTTATCAATGATTTTAATGTTGGAAACGTTTTAACTCATACACTTAATGGTCTTACAGCAGGTACTCAATATTTTTATTCAGTAAAAGCATCTGATGGAATAAATACCAGTAGCGCGTCCAATGAGATTACAGTAACTACTGTACCTCTCGCACCAGTTGCTACGGCTGCTACTGGCACAACCGGTGTTGCTTTCACAGCCAATTGGGGTGCTGCTGCAGGTGCAACAAGTTATCGGTTAGATGTTTCTGTTGATAATTTTGCTACTACTTTAGCCGGTTATACTGATTTAACTGTAGCCGGAACATCTCAAGCAGTAGCGGGATTAACTGCACACACAACATACAAATATAGAGTTCGTGCAGTTAATAGTGGTGGAACAAGCGGTAACTCTAATGAGATTACAGTTACTACAATTGCAAATGCACTTCCTGGGGCTTTCACTTTAACTTCTCCAACTGGTGGAATAATTCTGGGCGCTGTTACCCCAGCAGTTTTTACATGGACAGCATCTACTGAAGCAGATGATTATACAGTTCAAATATCTGATGATAATTTTACTACCATCAATTATTCTACAACTACTACAGTTCCTACTGTAACGGCGACTTTTTTGTTACTACGTAGTGAAGCCGATTATAAATGGCGGGTTAAAGCGAATAATAATTTAGGAACCACAACTTCATCTGAAGCCCATTTTTATACGCCGGCAGCCACTTTGGCACCTGCAAGTTTCAGTTTAGTTTCACCTGCCACAGGAGCTGTTACAAACATTGTTGGTGCTACTACACTTGTAACTTTTAACTGGCAGCACTCTACAGAGGTTAGAGAATATACTATTAAAGTAACTAAGGGTGCTATCGCAGGGGCTGACATTGTTACTCCCGGTTTAACATTCACTTCTCCATCAGCTTCTATATTTTTACCATTATTACTAGCGGATGCAGGTTCTGAATATCAATGGCAAGTTACCGCAACAAATTCTGTGGGGAGCCAACTTTCTACTGAAGTATTTAGTTTTTACACCCTCGCTACAGGTGGACCAGTGTTAAGTTCACCCGCTAATACTGCAGAAGTTACTGAAACCCCTACGTTAACTTGGGCTTCAGTAACAGCACCACCGACAGTAACATATACACTGCAAGTGACTCCTGATCCAACATTTTATACTATTCCTAGCGGATTAAGTTTTGTTAATTTACCGTCAGGTGGCGCAACAACTTCTCAGGCAATCATTACTCCTCTTGCGAGAGGTGGCATATATTACTGGAGAGTCAAAGCATCCAATGCAGTTGGTCCTGTCCAATGGTCATCTATTAGAAATTTTGTTGTTTCCGCATCAGGCAGTGTAACACCACCAACTCCGGTCCTAGCTAATCCTTCAAATACTGAAACAATCTATGGACTGTCAGCAAATTTGGCATGGTATTCAACTTATTTTGGCAATCAACTTGATTATAAAATCGAATATACTAATAATACTACACTTGTAGTTTCGACTATCCCTTATGGTACTCTTCTTCCGTTAGGAACTACTACTTATACATTACCTGGTTTAGACCCTTCGACAACTTATTCTTGGAGAGTAATTTCGAAAAACCTTGCAGCTGTAGAATCTGCTTGGTCCGCCCCTTTTACTTTTACCACACCAGCGCCAACAACAGCGTCAGTACCTGTTCCATCCTGGCCAATTGGTGGTAATGATATATATAACTTCCCACCAACGCTTTATTGGTATGTAAATGGTAACAGTTCTGGTTTGACTTATAATTTAGAATATAATTTTATTGATAATACATTTACTGCAGGTGTAACCGCTGCTGCCGGTATAGCTGTATCAAATTATTCGTTAGCGATACCACCTGCTAATATGATCCCTGGTCAAAATGTTTATTGGCGTGTACGTTCAAATAATGGAGTCACTCTATCAGCTTGGGCATCCACTTCATTTAAGATAGGTAATACCGCTGCTGTTCCGGTAGCGCCAGTTGCATCATACCCAATCAATGATGAAACTATTTATGATACTCAAACAGATTTGAAATGGTATGTAAACGGGAATAGTACAGGGTTATCTTATAGGGTTGAAATTGGATATCCTGATGTTACGCAAAATACTTTAACTTATTCTGTTGGTCCTAATGTTTATGTGAAGAATGTTACTCCATTAACTTGGGCAACAACGTATGGTTGGCGTGTAAGTTCTACATTAGATGGAATTAATTTTTCATCACCATCAACAGAGGCAATATTTTCAACATTTGGAGTTGGAGGTGCTAATATTCCTGTTCAATCATGGCCTGCAGACGGAATTACGGTTTACACCTCATCTCAAAAACTTAACTGGTATGTGAACGGACCAAGCGCCGGTTATACCTATGATGTTGAATTAAATGGAACTCAAGTTGTAACTGCAGAAGATTCAACTACTCATTTTGTAGAATTAACTGCCGGTCAAACTTATTACTGGAGAGTGAGATCTCATTCCGGAGCTTCAACTTCAAATTGGTCCCCGTTATTATCGTTCTATGCTTATTCAGGCACTAATTCAGTAGCGCCACTATTAGCGACCCCAACAAATGGAGTTTCGGTGGTAACAACTTCTCCGCAATTGTCCTGGTTTATAAATACTCCGACCAGTTCATTGAATTATGAACTTCAAGTATCAGAGGATGCCGTTTTTACTAATCCTACCACAGTTAGTAATCTGAGCAGTTCTTCTTACCAAACTGATAATTTAGCATTGAATAAAACGTATTATTGGCGCGTTCGTTCGAAAGATACGGGTGGAAATTTCTCGAATTACTCAAAAGCAGAGAAATTTGCAGTCGGTAGTTTAACAGGTGTTGAGAATATGGGTGGAAAAATTCCAACAGAATTCAGCATTGACCAGAACTATCCGAATCCATTCAATCCGACCACGATTATTCGGTATGGCATTCCACAAAATGCAGATGTAACGTTATCGATTTATAATATGCTCGGACAAAAAATTAAGACACTTGTCAGTGAGCAGAAAAATGCCGGTACGTATTCAGTACAGTGGAACGGAGACAATGAATTCGGTCAGAAAGTTTCCAGCGGCGCATACATTTATAGAATTAATGCAGGAAACTTTGTTAAAGCGATGAAGTTGATCTTAATGAAATAAAATAGTTCTTTCAAAAAAAAGGTTGCCTTTTGTGCAACCTTTTTTTTTGTCTATTATGATAGACTTTCTTTAATAAATTGAATTAATTTTATATTTTAAACAATGAAATTCTAAGTTTTGATTATTAACAAGTAAAGGGAACCAGGCTAATGTTCAAAGATGAAAAAAATCGTAGTGTACTTCTTTTTTCATTCACGATTATTTTCACGATTATGTTATCGTATATTCCTACTGATACAAAGATTTTAAATTATCAGCTCAAAAAAGTAGATCTTTTTATGGATATCGTTCCCGATTCTTTATTGGAATTTTCTAATAATAACTTGGAACAAGAGCCGCTTGCAGCAAATCTTTTTTCTGCCTCCATGAACAAAGATGTAATAGAGGATCTGATTGTTTACGTCAAAGCACTTCCAGCCGGATTCAATGAATCTAGTGACGAGGTGCAGATTAGAAGTATTCCTCTTTCAGGGAATGTCTCACAGATGAATTATTTTTTTCAAGCGTTGAAGCAGGCAAAATCTAAAAAAGTAAGAATTGCCGATTACGGAGATTCCGGTAATGAAGGAGATATGATGACCGCCGATATCCGTGAAAGATTTCAAAATGAATTTGGCGGTAATGGAGTTGGGATGATGGCAATTACATCTCAGGATATTACATTCAGAATTACCACAAAACATTCATTCAGCGATAATTGGAAAACCGTCTCTGTTTTAACCGGTAAGGAAGGAGATATTCCTATCGGAATTAATGGGTTTGTCTCAATTCCAAAAGGAGTTGCATGGGTTCAATATGAAACCAAAGGTTCTTACAAAAATGTTAAATCTTTTACTACGGCAAAAGTGTATTATACTAACGCAAAAGCGTCGTCAATAAAATATTCGTTCAATAACAAAGGCGAGCAGACGGCTATTCTACAGCCTGGAAGCGGTGTTAAAGAATTAGTCCTTACTTCATCCGGAAATGCTACTTCATTTAAAATGACGACTACAATGGCTGATCAAGCTCAATTTTTTGGTGTTAGTTTAGAAGCAGGGAACGGTGTTTATATGGATAATTATCCTTGGCGTGGAAATTCCGGAGTTTCTTTCAAAATTATTTCACCAGAAGTGATGACAGGTTTTCAAAAATATTTAGATTACAAGTTGATTATACTTACTTACGGCGCTAATATGATGACTGCGGGAAATATAAACTTTACCTGGTATGAAAATCAGATGATCAAAGTTGTTGAAGATCTGAAATCGTCTTTTCCACAGACGAGTATTTTGTTGGTTGGGATGGGGGACAAACCAACTAAACGCGGATCTCGTATTGTTACAGATCCTAACGTCTATAAGATGATTCAGTCACAAAAAAATATTGTTAACGCAACAGGCATTACCTTTTGGAATAAATTTGAAGCGATGGGGGGGGAGAACTCAATGTCGGAGTGGGTAAATTCCAATCTTGCTTCACAAGATTATGGGCACCTTAATGATATAGGGGCAAAAAAAATGGCGGGAATGGTTTCCGATGTTTTATTAAATGAGTACAGAAAAAAATAATTGCATTAATGGAGAATAAAAATGATTTCTGATAAATTAAAACAAGTTATCCTTAAAGAATTGGAATTAAAAGAATTTAATCTACAAGATGAAACAATTGCCAGCCAGGTTCCGGGATGGGATTCATTAAATCATATTAACATTATTCTTGCTATCGAAAAAGGATTTAGCATTAAGTTTAAGGGTTTGGAAATATTAAAAGCGAAGAATATTGGCGATTTACAGAAACTTATCGACTCAAAAGTTCCCGCTTAACTTTATTTGGAAAAGTCGGATGGATAATTTCACACCCGCATTTCTGTTTTGGATTAGAAAATATTTAGGAGCAATTGATGCCGCAAGCAATAGATTTCGGGAAATTATTTTCGCTTTTTACTTACGATAAGTATGACCCGCTTTTATTTGGATCAAGTTTATTCTTTTTCTTTTTTCTCTTTGTTTTACTTGTGCAAAGACTTTTTAGCAATCAAAAAGCCTTACGCATTTATTCACTCCTTTTCTTCTCACTTTTCTTTTACTACAAAGCCGCGGGGATTTATCTCCTTTTATTAGTCTTCTCTTCAGCGTTTAATTTTTATTTTGGAAAACTAATTTACGAGAGCAAGACTGCCTTACTTAAAAAAATATTTTTTGCAACCGCATTAGTTGTAAATCTTGGATTACTTGGATATTTCAAATACACAAATTTCTTTTTGCAAATTTTAACTGATCTGAAACTGGGAACGATTGAACCTTTAAAAATATTTCTTCCAATAGGAATTTCATTTTTCACATTTAAGGCATTAAGCTACGTCATCGAAATTTATTTGGAAATGTTTGAGCCGGTAAAAAGTTTCAGGGATTTTTCGCTTTTCATTTTCTTTTTCCCGAATGTTTTAATGGGACCAATAGACCGGGCTTCAGCTTTTTTACCTCAAATAGAAGAAGACAATCCAATTACAAAAGAAGATGTTGGACGTGCGCTTTTTTTGATCTCGTGCGGTTTAATCAAAAAATATGCAATTGCCGATTACATTGCACTCAATTTTGATGAAAGAGTTTTTGGTTTTCCACTCCGGTTTACCGGTGTTGAAAATCTCTTGGCTATTTATGGGAGAGCTCTTCAGGGTTATTGCGATTTTTCCGGCTACACGGATATGGCATTAGGAGTGGGATTACTTTTAGGTTTTAAATTGATGGATAATTTTAATAGACCATTTAAAGCAAGAAGCGTTGGCGATTATTGGAGGCGATGGCATTTATCATTATCTACATGGTTGCTGGATTATTTATTTAAACCGCTTCAAATATCTTTTCGATCAATGCGAAAATGGGGAACTGCACTTGCTATTTTCTTTACCTTTTTTGCTGTAGGTTTATGGCATGGACCAAATTGGACTTTCATTTCTTTCGGCATATTGCATAGTATCTATTTGATCTTTGGAATGTTTACACAATCGATCAGGAAAAAATTTACAGACAGCATAAAAATTACAGGAACTAAATTCCACAAATTTTTACAAGTGGTTTTTACATTTCATCTTTTAGCCTTTACTGCTATCTTGTTTGGATCACCTTCATTACAATACTCACTTGATATGATACATCAAATATTTACTTTCTTCCATCCGGAGGTTTTTCCGCAATTTGTTCAGGCTTATACAACAGTCTTTGTTCTAATTGTGTTTGGATATTTAGTCCATTTTTTACCGAAATCAGTTGAAGAAAAAGCGCAAAATTTAGTAATTAAAATGCCGGTGTTTTTTCAAGCGGTTTTGTTCGCAGCAGTAATTTGGGTTGTTGTTCAATTTAAATCAGCGGCAATGATGCCGTTTATTTATTTTCAGTTTTAGAATAGATCTGAAATTAGAGGAGAGTTTTTTCCATCAAGTATTTCCCTCTGGCGGGAAGATATTCTAAGACTTTTACGTCTTCAGTTGATTTTTCATAAGCTAGTTCAAATCCTAATTTGTTGTATGCTTTAAAAGCAGATTCATTGGTAATGGTTGGTCTTAATTGAACTTTTTTAATCTGCGGGAAAAGTCCTTTTTGAATTCTTATATGTTCATTAATGAGTTTCCCGACTAATCCTTTCCCTCTAAATTTTTCTATTACATATGCATAAACTATTTGCAGAGTGTCTTTCTCCCGTTCGATATTAAGATGTTGCAGAGTTGGAAAATAGTGTTTGGCATTGAGTATCTTCTTTTGGGGAATAAATCCAAACAAAATGTCAGCTTTTAAAACAGCGCTTGAAAAACCATTCGCCCCTTCTACCCAAGCTCCGCAAGCTCCAGCATATTCTCCTCCAATTACAGCCACGAGATAATCCGAGTAACATAATTCTTGTCCAGTAACATTTTCCGATAAAATCTTTTCAAGTAATGAGATTAATTCTTCTTCTGTTAATGAAAAAATGCCGCAGTAACTAATTATATTAGTGAAACTTTTTTCAGCTTCGATAATGGTCTTTATAATAAAATCAATATCTTGAAATGTAGCCTTACGAATAACTAAATCAGGTATCATAAATTTTCTCTATTACTGTAAAATTAAATGACAAAAATCATTTTAAATTCTTCTCCATTAGAATCAAACAATTTGATGGAAGAATCGTCAATACTATATCATTGTCAACTTTAAATTTCTTTAAAACTTTATAACCTAATTTTTTATAAACGTTTACTGCACTGTCATTATCGTTTGTCACAATTAATTGTGATCTTTCTAAATTTGGGTGTTGGAGCATCTTTCGCCTGAAATGTTCGTTAATAATCTTACTGCTTATTCCCAAACCTCTAAAATTCTTATTTACATAAACCGATTCTATTTGCAATACAAACTTCTCCCTATCGATATGCAATCCTTTGATAATAGGAGCTATTTTTTTTGAGTATTCAATTTTTTCTTCAGTTAAATATTGAGAAAACAAACTGTACTTAATCAAATAACTTGGGGTGTTATCAATTGCTTCTATCCATGAACAACACGCTCCTGCATTTATTCCATTAACTTTTGCTACCAAAAAGCATGACAAGCAGAATTCATGCCCCTCAATATCTTCCACTAGAATATTTCTTAAAATATCTTTAAACTCACCTAAAGATAAATTAAAAATATTGCAATAACTTATTTGTTCAGTATTGCATCTATCTGCTTCTATGATTGCTTCAATTACAAAATCAATATCATTTTCGGTTGCTTTTTCTATTGTTATTAAATTATTCATAATAAAGTTATTTTCCTATTTCTGATGTTACATTTAATGTGTAGTAATCTTAAGTTATTTTATTATTTGCGAACTTTAATAAGCATATAATTCAATAATTACTCTTTCATTTACTTCGTTATATCTAATTCCTAAAAGATAAACATTCTACTAGTTATTGTTTGTGCCATAAGAATTTTAATTTGTTATTACTGCAAGAGACATTATTATAAATTCAATAGTTCATTTAACTTTTTACGGTCAATCTTTCCATTACTATTTAATGGGAAAAGTGGCACTGAACTCATTGAAGATGGAATCATGTAAACGGGAATTTTTGTCGCTAAATAGTTCTCAAGTTCTTTCAAATCTCCGGAATAATTTTCTAAAAACAGATGGAGTTGTGTTGTCCCGAAAATGTTCTGGGTGGGGATTGCAACAACATTTGTTAAATTTGTTAAATTACGTACGTGGTATTCAATTTCTCCAAGCTCAACTCTATACCCTTGTATCTTTACCTGGTAGTCAATTCTTCCACAGAACAGAAAATCACCTTCTTCATCCATTATTCCTAAGTCGCCTGTGCGATAAAAAACCTCATCTTTATCGTTATTCGAAAGCTTAAAAAATGACTCTTCATTCTTTTCATCATCTCTCCAATAGCCCGGAGTAACTTGAGGTCCACTTAGACAAAGTTCACCTCTTTCATTTTTGGGGAGAGGACTATTATTCTCATCAATAATAATGGCTTTCATATTATCCATCGCTTTACCTATGGAAACTACTCCGTTGAAAGATTTTGCTTTGCCTTTTCCCGGATCGAAATTATAAACCAAACAGAAGACAGTAGCTTCAGTTGGTCCATATGCATTTATAATTTTTCCGTTAGGAGTACATTTTAACCATTCTAAAGCAATATCATTATATAGAGCCTCACCGCAGAATAACGTGTATTTCAGTTTTGGTAAAATAATTTCAGGGAAATAGGGACGGAGATATGAGATAGTTACAGGGACTATACATGCAAACGTAATTTGATGTTCTTCCAAAGTTGTGTATACGTTGGCATATTTTATCCCTCCAGACCGAATAGGATAAATACATGCACCGACAACCAGTGGAGCAATATAACAGACTACAGAAAAATCAAAAGTTAAATCAAACATCTGACAGAACCGGTCGTTTTCATCAATTTTGTAACCTAGTGCAAAAAAAGCGTCTATAAAAGCTGAAATATTTTTGTGGAGGATGGGGACACCTTTAGGAACTCCCGTGCTTCCAGAAGTAAATAAAATATAAGCAATGTCGTCCTCTTTAACATTATGAAGGGAATAATCAATCTCAGTTTCTGGTAACTCGGAAGTCAAAATTACCGTTAAATTATTTGCTTCAACTATTTCTTTTACATGTTCATCTAACTTGCTAGTTAAAATAGTAGTTATTTCAGTCTGCCGAATTATAGAGTTGTTTTTCTCTAAAGGATTATCCGGATTTATAGGAACATATCCAACACCGGCAAATAGCGCTCCATAGATGGAAGCGTAGGTATAAAAATCATGCGATTCGAAAGCAATTACTCCGACAAGTTTTTGGCTTTTGTATGATTCCTTTTCTAACTGCTTTCTAATTTTAGAAACAGTTGATGCTAATTGCTCATACGTATAATAATTATTATCAATACAAAAAGCGTTTCGTTTCGAATATTTTTGAAATGATTGGCTGATTTTTCTAAGCAGCAATGGATCCCTTAAGTAATTTTTTTATAAGATTCTAAATGAGTTTTAAATCGAACAAATTCTTGTCCGTCTTTTCCTTTTAATAGCCTTGTAATATATCGTAAACACCAAAATAAATTGAAACGATAATACAACCAAAGTAATCATTTTAGATTCACCTTGGCATAGTTCAAAAATTGTCTCGATTACAACAGCAACATCTGATTTCTAATTATACCGAAAAAGAATTCGGTCATTAAATTCCAAGATCAGTTACTTTCCAATACTTTTAATAAAATTTGTGCTAATGCTTTTCTATCCACTTTTCCGTTAATATTTAATGGAAATAACTGTACGGTTGAAATAGATGACGGAACCATATACTGCGGCAATTTTAACTTAAGATAATTTTCAAAGTCATCAGTATTCCCATTAAAGTTTTCAACAAAAAGATGAATTTGTTGGTTCCCAATTTTGTTTTTGAATGCGATTGCAGCAACTTGATTATGTTTTGCAAACTCACGGGAATGATGTTCTATTTCACTTAATTCAACTCTAAAGCCTTGGATTTTTACTTGATTATCAATTCGTCCGCTAAATATAAAATCATTTTCATCATCCTGAAAAGCAAGATCGCCGGTTCGATAAAAAATTTTTTCTATTCCGTTAATTGGTAACGTAAAAAAAGCTTCTTTATTTTTTTGTGGATTTTTCCAATAACCATTAGTTAATTGATTTCCTGTTAAACACAATTCTCCTTTTTCACCTATAGGAAGCAATTTGTTGTTTTCGTCAACAACAATAGCATCCATATTTAACATGGGCTTCCCGATGCAAACAATTCCGTTTACGCTTTTAATTTTTTGATGCTCTCTGCTTAAATCATACGTTAAACAAAAAATAGTAGCTTCGGTAGGTCCATAAACATTTTGAACTAAAGCATTAGGAACACATTTTTGCCATTCTTTTGCAATATCTTCGTAAAGGGCTTCGCCACAGAATAAAGAATACTTAACTTTTTCAAAATGAATTTCCCCAAAATATGGTCTTATGTATGCAAGAATTGATGGAACCATTAAGGCGAATGTAATTTGCTCTTCCTCCATAATATTATAAATATGTGTGTATTTAATCCCTTCAAAGGGAACAGGATAAACACAAGCGCCGATGCAAAGCGGAGCTATATAACACATTAATGAAAGGTCGAAAGTTAAATCGAACATCTGAAGAAATTTGTCTGTTTCATCAACTTGATAACCTAAGGCAAAGAATGCTTCAATAAATGAAAAAAGATTTTTTCTTGTTAAAGGAACTCCTTTTGGTACTCCGGTACTTCCAGATGTAAATAAAATGTATGCGATTGTAGAATCAGCAATATTATTTATACTAAGGTCAATCTTAGTATTCGGTAATTCTTTTGCATAAATTATATTAACTCCGGATGCAGTTGAGAGTGTGGTTATTTTGTTGTTTGATTGAGCAGAGAGAATTGTTTTTATTTCTGTTTGCTGCAAAATATCTAAATTTCTGTCTAAAGGATTTTCCTGGTTAATCGGGACAAAAGCTTTTCCCGCAAAAAGACATGCAAAAATTGAGCAATATGTTTCAATATCATTCGATTCAATTATTCCGATTAACTGTTCTGAAACGGAATGTTCATTTTCAAGAACTGAACGGATTTTGGAAGTAATTTCAGCAAATTGTTGATAGGTGTAACCGATACCGTTAATAAAAAAAGCGTTTCTGTCCTTAAATTTTTCGTATGACGATTGTATCTTTTCAAACATGACTTCTCAAATAAAAATAGATTGTTGTAATAAATATAACATCAAATAATAAAATTTGAAAGAACGAATGTTTTATTGAAATATTGGGAAATCAATTATAATCTTAACGCTCAATCAACAATAAAACTTTAGAAATTGAGAAGATTGAACTTAGCGGGAAGCATCCATTTAACCGGCAGAGGAGAGAATAAAAACAAAAAAAGATAAATTCTATAAATATTTCTATACAATTTTGATGAGACATTTTTCCCCCAGTGATAAAATCTCCCAAATTATTTTTATCTTTCGATAAGATTATTAACGGATTATAAATGAAACGAATTCTTGAACGCTTTTTATTAATTTTAATATTTTCGTTCGCAACAAACGCCCAATCAATTATGAAAAATATTGAAAATCAAATTCTTGAAGTTAAAAATACGTTTGCACCGGATAAACGGATGGCTATTTTCGATATTCATATTTCAGAAGATGCCGGAGGTCTTGTTTTAACCGGAGAGACGAATTTACCGGAAGCGAAAAGTTTTCTTTTAAAAAGAGTTTCAAATTCACAAATAAAAGATGAAGTAAAAATCTTACCTGAAGATATTCTTGGAGAAAGAATATTCGGGATTGTCAATATTTCAGTCGCAAATATCCGCACAAAACCGGAACATTCTGCTGAAATGGCAACTCAAGCTCTTCTCGGTACGCTTGTTAAGATTTATAAAAAAACAGATGATGATTGGTATTTAGTGCAAACACCTGATAACTATATAAGTTGGGTTGACGGAGATGGAATTCAGAGAGTGACTAAAGAAGAAGCTGATAACTGGATAAAATCAAACAAAATTATTTTTACAAAAAACTTTGGTTCAGCTTTTGAAAATTCTGAAGAAAATAACAGTCTGGTTTCCGATATTGTTTTCAGAAATTTATTAAAACTTATTTCATCTGAAAATAATTATTATCAAGTTGAATTTCCGGATGGAAGAAAAGCTTTTATTAAAAATAGTGAAGCGGAATTATTTTCCGATTGGCTGCAAAACCGTAATTGTACAAAAGAAAATGTTATCAATACCGCAAAAAACTTTATGGGAATTCCTTATTTGTGGGGAGGAACATCAGTTAAAGGGCTTGATTGCAGCGGATTCACGAAAACAGTTTTTTTTGCAAACGGAATTATTTTACCGCGCGATGCCTCTCAACAAGTCTTTGTTGGTGAAACGATAAATACAGAAAAAGATTTTTCGAATCTACAGCCGGGAGATTTATTGTTTTTCGGATTATCCGCCAACCAAAATAGGAAAGAACGGATTACTCATGTTGCCATTTATTTAGGAGATGGAGATTTTATCCATGCGTCCGGGAGGGTCCGGATAAATAGTTTAGAGAGATTAAAAAGTAATTTCAGTAAACATCGATTGAACACTTTTATCCGTGCAAAAAGAATGGTTACTTCGCTTAATCAGAATGGGATTCAGTCAATAGAATCAAATCCATTTTATAAATAGGAAAGATCATGCAGCAAAACAGAAGAAATTTTTTAAAAACATCAGGATTAGCATTAGGTACCGTTTTAGGTTCATCTTTTCCCGCTAACATTTTTTCAAGAGGAATTTCAAACACTATGAAATCATCAAAATTACAATTGCGGTTTCGTCCTTATACATTAGAGTTGAAACATGTTTTTACAATTGCAACGAGTTCTCGTTCCACAACTCCCGTTATGCTTACGGAAATTGAATATGACGGAATTACCGGTTATGGTGAGGCTTCTATGCCTCCGTATCTCGGTGAAACTCAAGATACAGCAGCGGCATTTCTTGCGAAAGTAAATTTATCGCAATTTGAAAATCCATTTGAACTTGAAAATATTCTGAATTACGTTGATGCAATTGATGTAAAAAATCAAGCCGCCAAAGCTTCGGTGGATATTGCCATGCATGACCTGGTCGGGAAATTATTAAATCAACCGTGGTACAACATTTGGGGATTTGATAAAACTAAAACGCCGGTCACTTCATTTACCATTGGAATTGACAAGCCGGAAGTTGTTCGTCAAAAAGTTAAAGAAGCCGATGAATATAAAATTCTAAAAGTTAAACTCGGGAGAGAAACCGATAAAGAAATGATTGAAACTATTCGGTCAGTCACAGACAAGCCTATTACTGTTGATGTTAATCAAGGTTGGAAAGATAAGAATTTTGCTTTAGAGATGGCTCATTGGCTTAAAGAAAGAAATATTCTCTTCATAGAACAACCGATGCCGAAAGAAAATGTTGATGATAACGCCTGGCTTACAGAGCATTCGCCGCTTCCAACTATCGGTGACGAAGCAGTACAACGTTTGCCCGATGTAATAAAAGCCAAAGGTGTTTATTCCGGGATCAACATCAAATTGATGAAAAGTACGGGGATGCGCGAAGCTTATAAAATGCTTCTCTTAGCTCGTTCATTCGGAATGAAAGTGATGCTCGGATGCATGACTGAAACTTCTTGCGCAATTTCTGCTGCTTCTCATCTTTCTCCGATGGTTGATTGGGCTGACCTTGATGGCGCATTGTTGATTGGGAACGACATTTTTTCAGGGACAAAAATTATTGATGGAAGAGTAACATTATCCGATAAGCCCGGGATCGGCATTGTTAAATTATAGCGCGGCAAGCCGCAATGGATGATGTCTGATTTTTGATGGATGATGTAATGGCATCAAAGCGCCACAAATATCTGGCACAAAAAACAAAAAGTTACAGAACAATATTTTAATTGCATCAAGATGAATCAACAAGGCTAATCAATTTATGTTCAAAAAAAATCTTCTTATTATTTTATTCTTCTCATCAATTCAATTCAGTTGTAATGCGGCTGCAGGTGGCGAGATTTTTGTAAGAGCCAATCAAGTAGGTTTTTTACCGAATGATATAAAAACCGCAATAATCATGTCCAAAGGCAGTCTAACAAATACTTCATTTAATATCATTAACGCCAAAAGTGAAAAAACTGTATTTAAAGGGAAAATAGATACAAGCCGTGGAAAGTGGGGAAATTTTCCGTTCAATTACCAAATTGATTTTTCCCGAATAACGGATGTCGGTGTATATCATATCGAAATTGTGGACAAAAAATCTTTTACTTTTAAAATATCAAAAAATATTTATGATGGAATTACCGATTCACTATTATTATTTCTAAAAGTTCAGCGATGCGGTCCTACAAAACCATTTCTGCATGAGCCATGTCATCTTTACGATTCGCCACAAGTTATCGGAGATGATGTTGAAGGGGGAATTGATGTAACCGGTGGTTGGCATGATGCCGGTGATTATGTAAAATTTCTGAATACAACTGCCTTAACTACCTACATGCTCTTGTTCAGTTATGAGTTTGATAAATCCAAATTCGAATTTGACCATAATAAAAACAATGAACCTGATATACTTGAAGAAGCGCGAATTGGTATTGATTGGATTTTAAGAGCTTGTTACAAAAAAAATAGATTTGTGACTCAAGTGCAAGATGTACGCGATCATGAAGAAATCTGGCGGTTACCGGAAAATGATTCTCTTCGATATGATAGACCGGCTTACACAGGAATCGGTAAAAACATGGTAGGTTTAGTTTCGGCTACTCTTTCATTAGCTTCACGAATTTGGCTTGAAAGATTTTCCGATAAACAAAATGCCAATAAATGGCTTGCCGCCTCAAAAGAAATTTATCAAGTAAGAAACCAGGTGCCTGATGTTGATACAGTTCAATCAGGAATGTATCAGGACTCCCGCTTTTGGGGGAAGCTGGCTCTTGGCGCTATTGAACTTTATAAATCTACAAAAGAAATTAAATATTTAACCGATTCGTTTGTTTATGGAGACAGCGCAAAATCTGATTACTGGTGGAGCTGGGGAGACATAAATGCTTTGGCTCAATTTAGAATTGCAGAATATAATCCCCGGTTTAAAAATTATCTTCAAAATAATCTTATTGCTTTTAACGAAAATAAGAACAAAATGACTTTCGGAGAGGGGACTAACTATTCTTGGGGAACAACTAATACGTTTCTTGGAATCGCCCTACAGGCAATTCTTTGGAAAAAATTGACACGAAGTTCAGAGTATGATTCCCTAAAATTTTTTCAGAGTGATTATATCTTGGGAAAAAATCCATGGGGCATTTCATTCATTTATAATATCGGTAAAAATTTCAGCAAAAACTTTCACTCACAAATTGCACATTTTCATAACGATTATCTTCCGGGGGCAGTATCTGCCGGACCAGCCCCAAAATCTATATTAAACAATTATCAAATTCAAAGGTCGAACCTGAGCTATTCGGAATTTAATTCTGATGATGTTCTTTACTTTGATGATAAGGCAGACTACATAACTAATGAACCTACAATAGTTTCGAATGCAACGGCAATTTTTGTGTTCGGACAATTGGCAAGGTAGTGATGTTTTATTTTGATGCAGTTCAATCTATAAATCTCTGATTGAGACAAATCTCCTTCATTTCACGTTGAAAATAGTTGATAATCAATATATAATTCAGGCATAGTGTTTGTTATATCTAAGTATGAAAGATGAGACCACTATGAAAAAGAAATTAAATTTAATACCTACCGGTATTAGTCTTGTAGATAAAGCCTGGGGAGGATTTTATCGCGGAGGCACTTATCTATTAATCGGACAACGCAAATCAGGTAAAACATTAGTCGGGCTTCAATACGCAATGGAAAGCGCAAAAAATAAGGAAGTCTGCCTATTTTTTACAAGTATGCGTCCGAAAGATTTAATGATCCATGCTGCGTCTATCGATTTTGATTTGCAATCTTATATGAATCAAAACTTAATTATTGTAGTTCGTGTTGCACCTCCTACTGATCTTTATGAATTAGGTAATCCTGATAATTTTTTAATTGAATATCTTAATGATATAGTTACGGTTGTTGATCAATACCAGCCAAACAGATTAATATTTGATGAATTAACCCATTTTATAGGATTTGAAAATCCACAAACTTTGGAACAAACCTATTTGCAAACTATAGAAACTATTGAAGATAAAAATGTTACAAGTCTATTTGTTGTAGCCGAACCGGCAACCCCGCTGGCACAGCTTCTTGTTGATGGAATTGTTCAGCATTCTACCGCTGTTATTTATTTGCAAAAACAAGCCGATGAAGAAGGAAAAGTTACCGGTGGACGCGCCACTATTACACCCAATGTTGGACACACTGAAGGTCAGTTTGTTACCGATTATTATATTGAACCTTACAAAGGAGTATATTTCGATTTTGAACAAACACCTAAATTTCAAAATCCATTTCCGGTAGTAAATACTGTTGAATTACAGCAAGAGAAACCTTCTTTGATTCCTGCTTCAAATCAATCTTCAAAATATAAACCGCTTACAAATATTGATTTTGTACCCGAGAAATTTTCTTTTTCAAATTTGTATGATATAAATGATTTTACGTTGATATTAAATAATCAGATTGCCCTCTATAAAAGTACAGGTCAACCGTTTACACTTTTTTCAATGAAACTTGATGAGATTGCCGAACGGCAAAAGATTTTAACTATCAATCAGCTTCAGAACGCAATTCGTTTATCAACAGATAAAAAAGATAAACTCTGCATCGTAAATAACAAAATTTTAATTTTGGTGAGTAAGGCTGATGATAAGACATTAAATCAATTAGTCTCTAAAATAAGGGGCAACCTACCGAACTCTGATCCCAAATTTCAAGAAGTAATAATGAATTATCTTTTTGCATGCACCTATCAAGTAAATGATAAGGTAGAGAATGCAGAATATATTTTGCACGAAATATTAGAAGACGAACCCTCACGATGATGGAATCTGTTATGCAAAGAATCGTCGTCAAGATTTTCTTTCTTATAGTATTTTCATTAATGATTTTTCCTCAGAAAGCGGAACGATCTCCCAGAAAAGTAGATATCATTCGAGACGAAGCAATTCGTCAGATGAATATTGGTAAATACGGTGAAGCGATTGATTTGCTAAATAAAGTAGTTTCCGCATATCCGCAAGAAGTTGAAGGATATAATCTTCGAGGATTATCTTACGAAAAAAGGGATCAGTTGATGGAAGCCGTATATGATTTTCGCGCAGCAAGAAAAATTGCTCCCAACAATCAGGAAGTTGCGAAAAATTTAGCCAGAGCGACAAAGAATTGGTATGATCAGCTTTATCAAAAAATTGATGGGCACAGAAGAGAAATTGCCATCAATCCTGCAAAACCGGTTAACTATTTAGAGATCGGTAAATGCCACAAAAATCTTGGGCAATGGGCAACGGCTGAAGAATGGTATGATGAATATCTAAAAAGGGAAGAAGGTTCAGCTGACGAAATTATTCGTTATACAGAAATTCTTGCACATAATAATCATATTGAA
>JALNWB010000058.1 GCA_023231105.1 Ignavibacteriaceae bacterium
ACGCGTTTTGCGATGGTAACTAATTTAAAAAAATAAACAATTTTAATAAAAGGAGTTCATTATGTCCGGTGGCGGTGTAGATGCTGGTGGCGGTGGCTCAAGGTCAAGAAAAAAAGGAAAACGTAAACCGAAAAAACGGATGAATGTCAGAATAGACATGACTCCATTGGTAGATGTTGCGTTCTTGCTTTTGACTTTTTTTATGATGACAACCGTCTTCAGAAAACCATCAACAATGGAAATTAATCTTCCTCCAAACGATGCAAAAGTTGATATTGCTGAATCGAACTTACTTACCATTCGTATTGATGAAGCAAAAATGATTTATTATAGTTTTGGAATAGATGTACCAAAAAAATTAAAGTTCGAAGATTTGAAAAAGTTTTTAGTAGAAACTTCTTCACAAAATCCCAAAATGGTTGTTTTACTGAAGATCGACCGAAAAGGGAAGTTCAATTATATGGTTGATGTTATTGATGAATTGAATATGGCTAAATTAGACCGTTTCTCTATTGCACCAATGACAGAAATTGATCTTAAAGAAATGGCAAGGGCTTCTTAGGAAGGAGATGAAAAAATGAATGATACAATAGCAGTTCAAAATTCTCAAGACCTTTATGGTGCGTTTGAGTTAAAGAAACTTTATCCAAAAAATTATTCAATTGGATTAACAATAGCCGTTATTTTTCATGTTTTTATGATCGGTGTTTACTTCTTCGCTATTTATATGGGACAAGAAGACGAAGATAACATACCTACCGTAAAAATAATGAAATATAGTGAATTAGGTCCTCCGCCTTCACTCAATGAAGCACCACCTCAGGTGGCAGTTTCAGGAGCTGTTACAAAACCAACCGTAGGTATTCCCGTTCCGGTTCCGGACGCTTCTGTTTCACCTGAACAAACGTTAGCCTCTCAACAAGAAATGAGTAACGTTGCAGGTCCAACAGTTCCCGAAGGAACAGGCAGTGGAAGCGTACAAATTACGCAGGATATAAAAATTGAACAAGAAACAGATGATAATCCAGAGATGGATAAGTTTGTTCCGGTAGAAAAAATGCCGGAAATAGTTGTTCAAGTAAAACCTGTTTATCCCGATCTTGCTATCCGGGCAAATCTTGAAGGACGTGTTTGGGTGAGAATTCTTGTTAGCAGAGAAGGAAAACCGAAGAAAGCAGTTGTAGCAAAATCCGATGCTGAAATATTTAATCAAGCTGCAATAGATGCTGCAATGAAATATTCTTTTACTCCTGCGCTTCAAAATAATAAACCTGTTGCTGTTTGGGTCGTTGTTCCTTTTAAATTTGAACTTAGAGGCAATTAGTTTACTTGGGTTCTTTATTTACTTATATTGGTTACGGAGCGGGAATTATATTCTCTCTTTTTGGAACAGCTATTATTTTAGGTTTTGTTTTTCCAAAAGATGTTCCCGCTCAGTTTAAATATATAATGGGTTCTACTTTGTTGTTGTATGGACTATACAGAATGACTACTACTTACTTCAAATCAAAACGGGACACAAGATTATCAAAAGAGGATGATGAAACCACAAACTCTAATACATTACCTTAAAAATTCTTTTCTTTTCCTTATTATTTTTATCATTTTTGGCTGCCAAGAAAAAAAAATTTCTCCAACAAAAGGGAATTTAAAAGTTTACACAGATGAGTCGGTATATAATTTGATATTAAAAGAGAAAGATGCTTTTGATTCCTTATATACCGAGGCAAAAATTGAAGTTGCACCATTAACGGCAAGAGAAGGAATAGCAAAGATTCTCAACAGCGAAATTAAGATATTCGTTTGTTCAAGAGATTTTAACAAAGAAGAACTCGAGTTTATTAAGCAGCAAAAATCAGAATTGCAGTCATTTAAATTTTGTTATGATGCCGTTGTTGCAATAGTCTCTAAAGGAAATTCGCTTACTGAAATCAAATTAAGTGATCTAAAAAAAGCGCTGCTTGGCGAAAAAAAAGATATAAAAATTTATTTGCCTCAAAAAAATTCTGGCGTGTATGAGTATCTTAAGACCGAAGTATTAGAAGGTAAAGATTTTTCATCAACGGTTCAAATAACCGAAAGTGAATTTGCAGTAAAGGAACAGATTCTTAAAAATAAAAATGCCATTGGTTTAATTGGTTTGAATATTCTTAAGGATACTAGCGATGTAACTCTATTGAAAATCGGATACACTCGAAATCCATTAGAGCCGGAAACTTTTTATCAACCGCATCAAGGTTATATGATTAACGGCTCTTACCCGCTAACAAGAACCATTTATGCTTTGCTAAATGAAGTTGGTTTGGGATTAGCTTCCGGATTTGTTACCTTCTTGACGAGTTTTCCGGGACAGGAAATTGTAAAAAATAATAATTTAGGACCGGCTGCTATTCCGGTTAAATTAAATTCAGGACAAAAATGAAAGTACCAATGAAAAAGACATTCATTCCATTACTTCTTCTCTTTATTTTCTTCGGGCAAACCCTGGCTCAAGATAAAGTTAAAACCGCTGAAACAGCGATTAAGAAAAAAGATTACGCCACCGCAATGCAAATTGCTAAAGAATTTCTTGATATGGATTCTGCCAACACAGCGTTACGTATTTTAATTACTATTGAGTCAAACAACGTGGTTAATAAAGAAATATTTGAAATGATCGGAGACGCATATGCAAAACAAAAAGTTGTTGAACTTGCTTTAATGAATTACGATAAAGTTGAGGCAATGGACTCGCTCAATAAAAATATTAAGTTTAAAATCGCCGAACTTTTATATAAAGAAAAACGTTACACCGATGCTGTAAATAAATATCTAAGTGTCATTGCGATTGATTCTACCAATACCAAAGCCTTATACAGTGCGGCAAATATTTTTTATTTGGCAAAAATGTATCCGGAGGCCGCTCTCTTTTTTGACAAATATCTTACTTACGAGCAACTCAACGGTTCCTACTTAAAAGCTGCCAAAAGTAATTTAGAATCAAAAAATTATCAGAAAGCTTATGACTATGCTCATCTTGCTTCTGAAAAAGACAAAGCAGAAAAAGATGTTGTTAAAGTTCTCGCCGTGGCTTCAGCCTGGCTGGGTAAGTATGATGAATCATTAAGTTATTATGGAAAAATTGATGACACTACACTTACTAAAAATGACATTAGAGACCTTGTTAATGCAGGAAGAAGCTGCGAATCTTCAAAAAAAGATTCTATTGCTTTAATTTATTACGGAAAAGTTTTAAGTATTGACAGCACCTATAAAGATGTTTTCTGGAGCGTTGCGATTCTTAATTATAAGTTAGCTAATTATGATACCTCAATTCAATTCTTCGATAAATTTTTAGCTGAAAAACCAAATTTTGAACCCGCCATCAGATTCAAGGCTTTTGCATATTTGCAGAAAAAAGATTACGAAAAAACCAGGGAATTTCTTTTGCAAGCAGTTGCCTTAAACGATACTCTTGTTGATTCATACTTCTGGCTTGCTCAATCTTACAAAGCAGTAGATTCGCTTGGAAGATCAGCAGAGATGATGGAAAAAATGATCTCGATCTGCGAAGGAAGTCCAAGTCTTTATGAAAAACAACTTTATGATGCTTACGGATTTTTGGGTCAGATGGCTTTTGATAAAAAGAATTACAGCGCTGTAATTACTTATCTAGGAAAAGCGCTACGGTATAAGCCGGATAATTTAAGTTTTACATTTATGCTGGCGAACGCTTATAATATGATGAAAGATACCGAGAACGCAAAAAAATATTTCTATAAAGTTTTAAGTTTAGCATCCGACAGATCAATGGAATACGAAAATGCGTATAAAAATTTAAGAGCCATGGGAGAATTACCCCCAAAGCCGCCACGTAAATAGGTTTAATGAAATGTGATCGTCATAAGGTAGAAAATATTTCTTGGTTCGATAATTAAAAAAAATAATAAATTATTTCACAAAAAATATTAGGGCAAAAGATGAATAATCAAAAATTGTTAAAATGGTTTCCGGTTCTTTTGTTGGTCTTGTTTGTTTCATGCGGAAAAAAAGAAGCGCCGAAATTAAATTTTGAATTTCAAGGATATGAACACCCGACACTTCGTTATCATATCGACTATCCAAAAGGCTGGGCGATTACTACTGATCCGGGAAAAGTAAGACTGCTTTCATCGCAAGACGCATATGATAAATTTGTTGACCCGACTTCCAAAGGATCCATCGGGGCTTTAATCTTAATTTCAACTTCAAAAGATTCACTAGGCGGAGATTTGCAAAAGTTTTATGATGCAACTCTCACGGTTGATAAAGACAAAGAATCAATTGAAAAATATGAAGAAGTTACCGATACTAAAGTTGGCGACAAACCTGCTAAACGTCTCTACTACCGGTTGAAATATGACAAAGCGACGATTAAAAGAGTTGAAAAATATTTAGTTACAACCGATACGCTTGATTACACTATTGAATTTATAAGCTTTAATGAAATGTTTGAAAGCTATAAACCGGTTGTTGAAAAATTAGTTTCAACTTTTGGATTTCCAAAAAAATTAGAAAAAGGTCAAGAAGACCCGGGAAACAAACCTTCGGAAATTTTCTCTACCTATAACAACCCGCTTTACAGCATTGACTATCCGGATAATTTTAATATTAAAGCCGCAAAAAAAGGTGAGACCGGATCAACGGCTACTTTTAGCGGTTATCGTTTAGACTGTACTTTTGTAGTTGATGTTTTTCCGTCGCAAGCTTTAAGTGTTGAAAAAGTGTTTGACCAAAACAAAGGAAAATACCCTGGCGCCGGTGGGCAAAAAGAAGCGACAATAAATGGGTTGAAGGCTATTTATCTTAATTATGCTGGTGCTGCAAATATTGGAAGCCGCGCTTATTTTGTAGTGAAAGGCGATAAAGTTTATCGTTTAACTTTGAATTGGTTTAAGCCGCAAGAAGCAGATTACATCTCGACTTTTGAAAAGATGGCTTCTTCTTTAAAAGTAAAATAGGTTTTCTTTAATAAGGCTGACAAAAGTTTTTTCTTGTCTTTAAGCAAGAGATGTTAAAACGTCAGCCTTTTTTATTTTAAAAATTGAATGCGTTAAGATTGGTTTTTCAATTTACGGGGAAGTGAGACAATTCTGTAAAGCTTCTGCAGTAATGCGGTGATGGCTTTCCGACCATTTAACTTTTTTCTCTTTGGTCAGCCAAATTGCTTGAGGGGATTCATGTTTTATAGAAAAATCTTTTGCAATTTGATTGCTTATTTCTCTCGCCGAAATGACATCAACGATGCCGCAACTTAACTTTGCTGCCGGATCAATTCCATTAAACCAAAGTTCAAATATTTTTTGTACTACAAAACTTATAGTACAGCGCGAACTGATTTTTAATAGAAGTAGATCAGAACCAATTTCCCGGTTATTTAAAAATGTATTGTATTCAGCAAGTGTGTTTAATTTCAGTAGTTCCTTCATGTTAATCCGTTCTTAATTATGATCTGCCGGTTCCATATGTATATGTACGATGGAATTTTTTACTTTAGATTGAATTTCTTCTTCAATAGCGCTGGCAATTTTATGTGCATCTTGCAGTGGAGTATCACCAAGAAGATGAATATTCATTTCAATAAAAATGTCGGGACCTGAGTTTCTAATTTTTATATCATGTACATCGTGAACGATTTTCATATCGCTAATTAATTTTTTTACTTTCTCATTAATTCCTTGCGGGGCGGCATCAAGCAGAACGTTAATAGCTCTTTTCCCGAGCCGGTAGCTTACAACAACAACTACAAAAGCAACGATGATAGATGAAATAGAATCTGCTGCTTTGAAGTTTATCGTATAAGCAATCAATCCGATAAGAACAACAAGAGAGCTTAAAATATCGGACGAAAAGTGAAGCGCATCAGCTTCAAGAGCCTGGCTGTTGAATTTTTTTGCCGCTTTTGATAAAGCGCGCGAGCGTGTAAAATCAATTATAATTGAAGTAATGATCACAAAGAAACTCCAAAAGGTTACTTCAATCTCTAATTTCCCGGTTGTCAAGCGATGCACAGCTTCTGAAACAATCCAACCGCAGGTAATTAATAATAAAATTGTTTCGACAAGTGCAGAAAGGTTTTCTATTTTACCATGACCATAATGATGGTTGTAATCAGCCGGTTTGTCGGAATAGCGAACAGCAATTAGAGTCATTCCAGCTGCAAGTAAATCGAAAAATGAATGCACTCCCTCCGAAATAATACCCAAAGAACCGGTGGTAAAACCGACAATCAATTTAAAGGAAGTTAAAAATATTGCAGCTAAGAAAGAGCTTAACGCAACATTAGATTTTTCACTTGACATAAATAATTTCTTCTTTTCAAAAGGGAATAAAGAACTTATCCGAAACAATTTGAGATTTTTTCATTGTAAATATTGCACATTAATTTATGAAAGAGAAACTAAAATTCTTCTTAAAAAAGCATTTGTTAGGAGAAAGAGAGAACAAAGTTATTCGTCTCCTTCGTAAATTACAAATAAGGAATTTTGAACTCCTTAAGTTGAACAAAAAAATCGAAACGATCCTTTGGAGAAGCACGTTATGAAAGATGAACTAACAATTTTAACCGATAGTGAAAAAGATCAACCTTTAAAGCAGGATATAAAAGAATTGGGTGCACTTCTCGGCAATGTTATTATTGCTCAAGAAGATAATGAGCTTTTTAATATTGTTGAACGTCTTCGCTCATTAACCAAAGAACTCCGCTCGAACGTTTCGCCCAAAACCGCCCGCGATATAAAAAGGATTATCAATTCGCTTTCCATTGAACGCGCTTATCAAGTTGTTCGCGCATTTTCAGTTTATTTTATTTTAATAAATTCCGCATACGAAGTTCATCGCATACGCAGACAGCGCGCTCATATCTTCCAGAATGGTCTGCCGCAAAAAGGCTCACTTGCCGAAGCGATGTTGCTTTTAAAAAAAGAGAACCTTACCAAACAACAAGTTGAAGAAATACTTCATTCAATTGATATTGTTCCCGTTTTTACTGCGCATCCTACCGAAGCAACAAGGCAAACTATTTTAAGAAAAATTTTAACTATAAGCCGGTTGCTTATCCGAAAAGAAACCGCAAACTCAACGCCGCACGAACTGGTTGAAATACACGCTCAACTGCAGGCAGAAATTACTTTGCTTTGGCAGTCTAATGAAATACGGTTTCATAAAGTTACAGTGAAAGATGAAATACAGCGCGGTCTTTTTTTCTTCGAACAGGTTCTTTATAACGGGATATCAAAATTTTATCAAACGCTTAATGATGAAACAAACAAAGCTTTTACCCTTAATAATTTCTCAGAATCGATCATTAATTTTGGATCATGGATGGGAGGCGACAGGGACGGTCATCCTTTTGTAACCGCGGATGTTACAAAAGAAACGATAAAAAAACATCAAAAAACTTTATTGAAACTTTATGTGCACGATCTTGATTTGTTATATGATTCACTTAGCACGTCTCTTCATCAAGTGGGCGCAAGCAGCGCATTAAAAGCTTCTGTTGAAAACGAACGCCCTTTGCTCGGTCTAAAAGAAAGCGATAACATTTTGCGTGATCCTTCGGAAATTTACCGAACGAAACTCCTTTTCATTTTTACCAAACTTGACAACACCATTAATCGAAAAAGTCTTTACTATAAAAATCCGAACGAATACATTGCCGACTTACAATTGATGTATGATAGTCTAAAAGAAAACAAAGGTGAATTGATTGCGGAGTTACGAATTCTTCCGCTTCTTTATAAAGCGAAGACGTTTAAATTTCATTTGCTTACGCTTGATATCAGGCAAAATGCTTCTCTGCTGCGCCGGGCAATAAACGAAATTTTTGAATATGCGGAAGTTCAACAAAATTTTTCTTCATTAGCGGAAGAAGAAAAAATTAGGATTCTCACCGAGCAGTTTTTAATTACCCGTCCGCTTATAAAAAACGAAGAAGTTTTTCAGTCCGAAACCAGGCAGGTGCTTCAAGAGTTTGTCCTTGTGAAATGGGCGCAGGAGAACGTTTCAAAAGAAGCATGCAACGATTACATCATAAGTACAAACTCGTTTGTAAGCGATGTGTTAACGGCGTTATTGCTGGCAAAAGAAGCCGGGTTAATTGAAGTTCATCATGGAGAAATTGTTTCATCAAATGTTGATCTGCTTCCACTTTTTGAAACGATTGAGGATTTGCAGAAAGCAGATGAACAGATGAAGGTTTTGTTTAAGAACGATGCGTACAAACTTCAATTGAAAAAAAGAAATTTTGTGCAGAAAATAATGATCGGGTATTCCGACAGCAATAAAGACGGTGGAATTGTAACATCAAACTTTGAATTATACAAAGCGCAAATCCGGCTGAAGAATTTGTGTAAAGAAAAAAATGTTGAGTTGATTCTCTTTCACGGAAGAGGCGGCAGCACTTCGCGCGGAGGCGGTCCGCTTAATCAATCGATTCTTGCACAACCGCAAGGAACGATTGACGGGAAAATAAAAATTACAGAGCAAGGCGAAATGATTTCTTCGAAATATTTGATTCCGGAAATTGCAGAACGGAGTTTAGAGCTGATGGCTTCGGCGGTAATTCTTGCAACCGCAAAATCAAAATTCCATCAAAAGGAAGATGGTTTTTATAAGTTCGAGAAGCAGTTTGAACAAATTTCTCAATTTGCATTTGAGCATTACCGCGGTCTTATCACCCATCCGAATTTTTATAAATATTTTAGAAAGGCATCACCGATCGATATTATTGAGCAAATTGAAATCGGTTCGCGTCCTCCCTCACGAAAAAAAGAAAGTGATATTAGGAATCTCCGCGCCATTCCGTGGGTTTTTGCTTGGACGCAAAACCGACAAACTATAACCGGCTGGTATGGCTTTGGTTTTGCCGTTACAAAAGCCGTAGAAGAAAAATTGATCTCGTGGAAACAACTGCAGCAAATGTTTGGCGAGTGGGATTTCTTTAAAGTGCTTGTAGAAAACATTGAAATGGTTCTACTAAAAACGGACTTTGATATTGCCCGTGAATATCTTACGCTTTGTTCAAACGATAAAAGCGCGGTGGAAATTTTTAATCTCATTAAAAATGAATACGAAAGAACGCGCGACGCAGTATTAAAAATAACCGGTGAAAAATCGCTGTTGGATGAAAACATATCGCTTCAACGCGCTATCTTGTTAAGAAATCCTTATATTGATCCGATAAGTTTTATTCAAGTTGCTTTCATAAAAAAGTACCGGAAGAAAAACATTTCTTCATCAGAAAAAGAAAAATTGTTAGCACTGCTTCGCTCAACAGTAAATGGTATTTCGGCGGGGATACGCAACACAGGGTGAGAAACGTTTAAAATGAAAAAAGTCATAACAAATAAAATTGTTATGACTTTTTTCGTTGATGAAACCAAAACTTACATATTCAAAAGATCGTTATAAATAATAAACGCCGTAAGCAAGAAGAAGAGAACCAAGCCGGTATTTTGGATTGCGATTTTTACTTTAATCGGAAGCTCGCGTTTTATAAATCCTTCAATAAGAATTACAATCAAATGTCCGCCGTCCAAAACCGGAAGCGGAAGAATGTTTATTATTGCAAGGTTCAAACTTAACAGAGCGAGGAACATTAAAAAGCTTAATAAACCGGAGTCGGCAGAACGGGCTGCAAACTGTGCAATACGTATCGGTCCGCCAAACGCTTTTCCCGCTTCAATCTTTCCGGTGATGACATTTTTCAGCATTACAAAAGTAAGCTCCGTCATTCTGGTAATATCCTTTATGCTTAACGCAACAGACTCAAACGCGCCGTAAGTAATTCGCTCGGTTGGTCCAAGATAAATATATCCGCCAAGCAATATTCCAATCTTTCCTTCTTTGTTTGGCGCCACGCTAAGATTAACAGTGTCTTTATTGCGCAATACCGCTAACGAGAGAGTTTTTCCTTTAGAAGTTGAAATAGTTTGAATGGTTTGTTCAACCGAAAAAAGTTCTGCGTTATCAATTTTTAAAAGGATGTCGTTAATTTTTACTCCGGCAGAATCAGCTTTAGAATTTTTTAAAACATCGCCGACAACCGGTTTAAGATTTTCCGTTGTTAAGAAAACACTTTTTGATTCATCAACAGGAATTTTTTTCCGCGGAATTGATAGCCAGACGTCTGCATTATTTCTTTTAACTTTTACCTTCAGGTCTCTTCCCATCGTATTGATAAAAACTTCCATGCGGATGTCTTCCCAATATTGTACAGGGGTTCCGTTAATAGAAAGAATTTTATCGTGAGATTGAAAACCAACTGATTCAGCCGCGCTTCCCTGGTGGACAACACCGAGTGTAGTTGTCTTGGTAAATTGTTTTCCGTAAAAGAAATTCGATCCCCAGAAAATTGCAACAGCGAGAAACAAGTTCATCGCTACGCCTGCCGTGATAACAAAAACTTTTTTGCCGGTACTTTTAGAGCGGAATTCCCAGGGCTTCGGTTCGCTTTCTGCAAAACTTGTATCCATGCTTTCATCAACCATTCCTGCAATTTTTACGTAGCCGCCAAGCGGAAGCAGGCAAAGCCGGTAATCGGTATTTCCTTCGCCGTCAAAATCTTTTGGCAATGGTCCGTAAGAAAATCCGGACTTTTTATTGTAGCCCAATAAGCGGTATCCAAACCCAATTGCAAAAGCGTCAACACGCATTCCGCTCAGTTTTGCCGCGGCAAAATGACCGAACTCGTGAATAAAAACCAACACCGCTATTGTTATAACAAAATAAAATAATTCACTCATAAAAAAGTAAGCTCCTTCTATACCAATTGTTCTGCAAAAATTCTTGTTTCTTTATCGCACATAATTATTGTTTCTAAATCCGGCTTTAAATGATTTTCAAACCGCTCTAACGATTTTGAAATAATTTCCGGTATTGCCGAAAATTTTATTTTTCCTTTTAAAAATTTATCAACTGCAACTTCGTTTGAAGCACTCAAAATACAAGGGGAAGTGCCGCCTGCATCTAAAACATCAAAGGCTAATTTCAGACATTCAAATTTATCAAAATCCGGCTCAAAAAATGTTAACGTTTGTATAAACGGTAAATGAGTTGATACGAACTGTGATGCAAATCTTTCCGGATACGTTAACGCATATTGAATCGGCAGTTTCATATCCGGCATACTCATCTGCGCTTTCATTGAACCGTCAACAAATCTTACCATTGAATGAACAATGGATTGCGGATGTACGACGATTTCAATTTTTTCGCACGGCAGATCAAACAGCCAGCGCGCTTCAATTACTTCCAAGCCTTTATTCATCATTGAGGCGGAGTCAATGGTTATTTTATTTCCCATTTTCCAATTCGGATGATTGAGCGCTTCTTTTACAGTTACTCCGGCTAACTCGGTTTTCGTCTTGTGCAAAAACGGTCCGCCGGAAGCGGTTAAAATTAATTTGTCAACGCCGGAAAGATCTTCTCCGACGAGACATTGAAAAATGGCGCTGTGTTCGGAATCTACCGGAAGCAATTCCGCGTTATATTTTTTTGCAAGTTCAGTAACCAACTCACCGGCAACGACAAGGGTTTCTTTGTTTGCCAGGGCGATTCGTTTACCTCGTTTAATGGCTTCAAGCGTAGGCGCCAAGCCGCTAAAGCCAACCATAGCGCCGACAAAAATATCATAATCATAATCAGCGGCAATTGAAAGCAATCCTTCTTCGCCGGATAAAACTTCACACTTGTTTCCAATTCTCCTTTTCAATTCAGTGGCAAGTTTTTCATCTTTTACTGCAACAACTTTCGGATGAAATTCATCAACCTGCTTTTCAAGCAGATCGATCCGCGTGTTTACAGTTAAGGCTTCAATTGAAAAGTGATCGGGAAAATTTCTTATCACATCTACGGTGTTTCTTCCGATTGAACCCGTTGAGCCGAGAATAGCAATTTTTTTCATTTTATGCTGTACAAATGAAAACAAAGTAATTTATAAAAAAATTCATTTTTACATTAAGTTCCGCGTTAACGCAAGGAGTAAATTCAAAACGATTAAAACGTTTGTCGTGGTTAAAACTTTTTCAAGCTTAGAAATATTTTTATAGGCATCACCGGAAAGCGGAGAATTTGCCGCAACACTTTTTTCAATTTCAATACGGATTTTTTTTCCTGAAGGAATAACAAAAGCGCCGGTTAAAATAATAACAATAACTATAATAAATTGCTTAGTATATAGCCAATGATTAGCGCCGGAAGCAAATTGGAAAAATCCGTAACCCAAAGTCATCGACATCAAAATGCCGGTAACAAGAACGCCTGTTAAACCAACTATTCCACCCAAGTTTGTAAGCTTCAACCAAAACGATAAAAGTGTTTTTTCGCTTTCGGTTCCCTTTTTCTCACGGATAGTTTTTCGCAAAAGTAAATCAGCCGGAATTATACCAAGCCAAACGATAATCGAAATAATATGGATGGCTCTAAAAATAACGGTTTCAAACATAAAATAATCCTTTTAATATGAAAATATAAGAAAATTAGGCGCGTGATTATAGTGGATAATTTGCCGCTTTACGTTTAATAAAAAGCGGTATAAAATCTTAAATAATACCGGCGTTTATCAGTTAGATTAAATTCAGAATGTATAAATGAATAATTTGAAGTGAAAGAGTGATTTTCATTGGAACATTCCGATAGTAATTTAACCATCCAGCACATCGAAAAGTTCAACTGCATGAAAAATAAAAAGCGGTAGTTTCTTGCCAAACTACCGCTTTTATAAAACGCCGGACACTATTTACTTTTGTAAACCGAATTCCAACTTTAAACTAATGTCAACATCCTTGCCGACAACAAGTCCACCGGCTTCTAAAGCTTTGTTCCATTGTAAACCATAGTCGAATCTGTTTACAGTTGTTGTAGCAACCCAGCCGGACTTTGTATTTCCCCACGGGTCTTTTATTTGTCCGTTAAATTTGGTGTCGAGTGTAACAGATTTTGTAACGCCGCGCATGGTTAAATCGCCGATAATTTTATAACTGTTTTTACCTGCAGCTTTAATTGATTTGCTGACGAAAGTTAATTCAGGGTATTTTTCAGCGGCAAAGAAATCGTCCGATTTTAAGTGCTTATCTCTGTCGGCATTGTCCGTTGTAATAGAAGCAACTTTTATAACAGCTTCAACTTTTTCTAATTTACCATTCGCATCAGTTGTAAGCGTAGCATCGTAATCGGAAAATTTTCCTTCGACTTCTGAAACGACCAAATGGCTTACCGAGAAACCGACTTTCGAATGAACTTTATCAGCTTTCCAAGTTTGTGTTTGTGCAAACGAGCTTGCCGTGATTAAAAGCAAAACCGTTGCAGTGAGAATGAATTGTTTCATTGTTTTATTCCTTTTTTTGTTTTTTAGAGTTAAATTTTTACATCGAATAACATAAGTTCGGTTTCGCTTTTTGCAGAGAAGATTATTTCGGTTTCGCCGGAAACTTCAACGGCGTCTCCCTGCGATAACCGAAATTTGCCGAAGGACAATTCTCCGGAAATAGTTTGAAGAAAAACTCCTCTCCCATTTTCAATTTGAAGTTTTATTTCTGTTTCTTTTTCCAGATCAGACAGATAAAGATTTACATCCTGGTTTATGAAAATTTTTCCTTCACTCTTTTTGTTTGATGCCACAAGTTGAAGCTTGTTTTTTCTTTCATCTTTTGATAAAGTGATTTGTTCGTATGAAGGCGTTAAATCAAGCTTGTCCGGCACAATCCAAATTTGGAACAAATGAACATCTTCGACTTTTGAAGGATTAAACTCAGAATGATAAACGCCTTTACCCGCGGTCATTTTTTGCAAGTCTCCGGCGTTAATAACCGAATGAGTTCCGGTGCTATCGCGATGCTCAAGCGCGCCGCATAAAACATAAGTAATAATTTCCATGTTCTTGTGCGGATGAGTTGGAAAGCCGGCGGCAGGTAAAACGAAATCTTCGTTAAGAACTCTTAGCGGGCCGAATTGTATTCTTTCTCTATCAAAATATTCCGAGAAAGAAAAAGAATGAAAGCTGTTGAGCCAATCAATTTTTGTTCGTCCGCGGTGATTACTTTTTATAATGTTGATCATGTTGGTGCTTAATTTTTTTGAAAATCGTTTATATTAAAAAAGGGATTTCCCCAATTGTTTCTAAAAACAAATTCGTCGAGAGATTTTCTTCTCCGTTTGGAAAGCAGTTCTTCTTTGCGGGCTTCAAAATTTTCATCTTCCGGAAGATAACCGACTGCAATAACCGAAACCGATTTAGAATTTTCACTTAATTGAAAAACTTTTTCGGCTTTATCGTGGTAAAATCCGCCCATTTGATGGACATAGATATTCAACTCCGTTGCCTGTAAAGTTAAATTTGCAACACTTGCGCCAAGGTCGTAAAGCGCATGAAAATTTTCAGAATTATTGTATGAAGAACGAAGAGAAGCAACTGTCAAAATCAGAGCGGATGCAGTCGAAGCCCACAATTTGTTTCCTTCTTTTAATATGGCTATCATTTTATTGAATTGTTCGGGTTCATCTTTTGTTACTACTATAAAGTTCCACGGTTGTTCGTTGTTTGCAGAAGGCGCCCAACACGCCGCTTCAAAAAGAAGTTGTAAGTTTTCTTGAGAGATTTTTTTTGTGTAGTCGAATTCTCTGGGGCTCCACCTTTTTTTTATTGAAGGAAGAACTTCATTTGTTTGTTCTGTGTTTGTTGATTCAATATGCATGTCTGTTTTATTTCTTTAAGTTATGATATTTTAAGTTTAAAGTATTAACGCAAAAAAATTTTATTTAGTTCCCGACAAACCGGTTCCGAGTTTTTTTAATAACCTGGATAATTCTTCCTGCTCTTTTTCCGTAAGTACGGAAGCAAGTTTTTCAATGTGTTTTGCGTGCTGTGAAAAAATATTATCAAACAAAGATTGTCCTTTTGGTGTAAGATGAACAATTATAGTTCGTCTATCTTCTTTGTTGTAAACCCGCTCAACAAGTCCTTCTTTTTCCAGGTTATCCACCACCAACGTCATATTTCCGCCGCTGACGAGTTGTTTGGTGCAAAGAGTGCCGATGGTCATTGAACCTAAGTGTCCCAAACTTTCAAGCGCACTGAACTGTGGTTCGGTTAAATTAAAACTCCGGATATTTTCCAACGATTTTTTGCTGAAGGTTGTATAAGCCCTGGCAAGTTTTACCCACATCGAAAGAGCAGTATCTTGTTTTTTGCCGTATTTTTTAGTCGTTTTCATTTCGTTATGTTTAATGTTAAATATTTTAAACTTAAAATAGTTAATTAAAAAATGGCTGTCAAGGGAAAAGTTGATAATTTTATTTGGTTAAAATCATTTTCCGGGTTTGAACAAGGCTTCCAGCTTTCAACTGATAAAAATAAACACCGCTTGTTATTTGTGAGTGGTTTGTAGTTGGTTGTAAGTTGAAAGTAACTTCGTAAGTTCCCGGCATTTTCTCTTCATCGACAAGCGTTGCAACTTCGTTACCAAGAATGTCGAATATTTTTAAGGTAACCTTGCTTAAGTGGGGAATTTGGTAACTAATCTTGGTCGAAGGATTAAACGGGTTTGGATAATTTTGATTTAGTTGAAAACTTTTTACGTTTGTAATTTCTTCATTTAAACCGGAAACAGATTCAACAGATACGTCAAAGTTAGAAGCAAAATTCCATTGCGATTTTTTGCTGCATGCGGTTGCGTATAAAGTTATCTTTCCGGTTGTTGCAGGTGCAGTGAGTTTAAATTTAAAAACATATTGTCCGGCGGAAAAAACCTTTTTGTTAGGATGAGTTAATTCACTGTTCAATATTTTCAAATTTCCATCGCTCGTTTTTAATGTTCCGCTTGAAGCAGCAATATCAACTCCAACCGCGGTTCCCGCGCCGCCTGAGACGGTAACGGTGTAATCGCCAACCTGAGAAGGCTGCAGAGTTGTTGGTCCTTGAATTGATACTATAACCGTTGATGTGGAAGCAGATGTGTGGCAGTAACAACCTGAAGTGTTGGACTTTTTTGTGTAACCGCTTACTCCGTTTGGATATGCGTGAAGAAGAGAGACTGCAAAAAAGAAGACGAAGAATACAAGTAAATTATTTTTCATATAAACCTTTAGTTAACAGGTTAAAATTTGTCCGGGAAAAATAGCACAGAAATGTTTATCATTTAGTAAAAAGATAATTATCTTTGACCAAGAAAATTATTCGCGTTGATGCTCATTCATCACGGCTCCAGTACCAATAATCTTTTAACAATAAAGGATCTTTTATGAAAAAATTTTTTATTTCATTCATCTTCGTCGCGCTCACCTTTTCACTTGTTGCACAAAAAGAAGAAACAAAAGATAAATTAAACAGCAGCACTTTTAGCGGATTAAAATTTCGCAGTATTGGTCCCGCATGGAACTCAGGCCGTATTGCCGATTTTGCAGTTAATCCAAATAACAAAAGCGAATATTACGTTGCTACCGCCAGCGGACATTTGTGGAAAACGACAAATAACGGAACAACTTGGAACGCAATTGCCGACACACTTCCTTATTCGCTTGGCATTGTAAAACTTGATCCTACGAATGCAAATGTTGTTTGGGTTGGCAGCGGTGAGAACAATCATCAACGTGCGCTTGGTTATGGAACGGGTGTTTATAAATCAACCGATGGCGGACAAAGCTGGGCTTTTATGGGGTTAAAAGATTCGCGCCAAATCGGCGGAATTTGTATCGATCCTCGAAACTCAAATGTTGTCTATGTAGCCGCTGAAGGCTCTGTTTGGGGACCTGGCGGTGATCGTGGTCTTTATAAAACTTCTGATGCCGGAAAAACATGGAACAAAATTCTTAACATCAGCGAAAATACCGGCGTTAATAGTATCGCGTTTGATCCGCGAAACCCAGACGTTCTTTATGCGACTTCGGAACAAAGAAGAAGACACATATTTACAAAAATCGGCGGCGGACCGGAAACAGCAGTTTACAAATCAACTGATGCCGGCGCTACATGGGAAAAAATAATGAAAGGACTTCCTTCCGTTGATCTTGGTGGAACCGGGCTGGCTGTTTCTCCGGTTAATCCCGACATAATTTATTTGAGTCTTGAAGCCGCAGAAAAAAGCAGCGGATTTTTCCGTTCAACAAACCGCGGCGCAACATGGGAAAAGATGAGCGACATCTATGCTTCCGGACAATATTTTAATGAAATTTACTGCGACGCGAAAGACGCCGATAAAGTTTATCTCATGGATACTTATTCCAAAGTTACGGAAGACGGTGGAAAGACCTGGAAACCGATCGGGAATAATTCTCGCCATGTTGATGACCACGCATTTTGGATTGATCCTTCCGATACAAAACATTTATTAATTGGCGGAGACGGCGGTATTTATGAATCATTTGACAACGGAGCGAACTGGATTTTCAAATGTAATTTACCGATAACTCAATTTTACCGCGTTAGTCTTGATAACAGTTTACCATTCTACAATGTTTTCGGCGGAACGCAGGACAACCAAAGTATGGGCGGTCCATCACGCACGATCAACGAGGATGGAATTATTAACAGCGATTGGTTGATGACTGTTGGCGGCGACGGATTTTTTCAAGCGATCGATCCAACTGATCCGAATATTATTTACTCTGAATCGCAGTACGGAAATATTATCCGTTATGATAAAAAAAGCGGCGAGTTAATTGATGTTCGTCCTGAACCAGCAAAAGGCGAAAAAACATTTAAATGGTATTGGGATACTCCTTTTATTATAAGCCCACATTCCCATTCACGTTTATACATTGGAGCGGAAAAAGTTTTTAGAAGTGACGATAGAGGCGATAGTTGGACTGAAATTAGCGGCGACTTAACAACTCAAACCGACCGCAACACTTTTCCTGTTATGGGAAAATATTGGAGTGTTGATGCACTAGCAAAAGATTTGAGCACTTCACAATTCGGGTTAATTGTTTCGCTTAAGGAATCTCCTGTAAAAGAAAATTTGTTATATGCCGGAACGGATGACGGATTAATTCAAGTAACGGAAGATGCAAAGACGTGGAGAAAAATTGATAACATTCCCGACGTGCCGAAGTTTACGCTGGTAAGCGACATTCTTCCTTCACGTTTCAGCGAAAACGTTGTGTATGCTTCTTTCAATAATCATAAACGCGATGATTTCAAACCGTACATTTTCAAAAGTAATGATAAAGGAAAAACATGGAAATCGATTGCGGGAAATTTACCTGCTAACGGCGCGGTTAACACCATTGTTGAAGATCCGGTTAATCCAAATCTTCTTTTCATTGGAACAGAATGGGGGGTTTTCTTTTCAATTGATGGCGGCGATAAATGGATTCAATTAAAAAACGGAATTCCAAATATTAAAGTAACCGATCTTGCAATTCACGAAAAAGAAAATGATTTAGTAGTCGCCACGTTCGGACGCGGTTTTTATATTCTTGATGATTATTCCGCATTGCGTTCTGTTTCGAAAACTTCACTTGAAAAAGAAGCGGAAATATTTCCAATGAGCGATGCTTATTTGTATATTCAAAGTCAAGGACGATATGGCCAAGGTTCAACATATTACAAAGCGGCGAATCCGGAATTTGGCGCTGCGGTCACTTATTATATAAATGAAATTCCGAAAACTTTAAAAGCTGAAAGAAAAGAAAAAGAGAAACCACTTTTCAAAGATGGAAAACCAATTCCTCAACCTACCTATGAAGAATTAAAAGCGGAAGAATCTGAAAAAACACCGTACTTAATTTTTACTTTTACTGATGAGTCAGGTAATGTAATTAGAAAACTTACTAAAGCTGCTGCTGCAGGAGTTAACCGCATTACCTGGGATTTGCGTTATGAATCAACCGAACCGGTTTTAGCAAAAGAAAATAAATTTAATCCGACGGCAAAACAAAATAGCGCGTTGTTGGTTCTGCCTGGAAAATATAAAGTTAGCTTGTCGCTGGTTGTGCGTGATGAAGAGAAACAACTTGCCGGTCCAATTGAGTTTAATGCTGTACCATTAAGCAATACCACGCTCCCTGCAGCAGATCGCAAAGAGCTTGTCGCGTTTCAACAAAAATCATATGATCTTGCAAGAACGGTTTGGGGCGCACAACGATTGACTCAAGAGCTTCAAAACAAAATGGAAACAATTAAGCAAACGTTAAACAACACACCGTCGGCATCTTTCTCTTTAATAAAAAAAGCCGATGCAATTTCAAACAAACTTGATGAAATTCTTTTTATCTTTAACGGTAAGCCGGGAAAAGCAAGTGCGGAAGAAATTCCTCCGCAAGAAGTTCCGTTAAATTGGCGCTTAGAAAAAATGATTTACGCGCAAACAAATTCAACTTCCAATGTTACAAAAAATCAAAAAGTTGCTTTTGAAGTTTTGCATGAGTCACTGCAGCCGATACTGCAACAGTTAAAACAAATTGATGAAGTTGAAGTAAAAGCCATTGAAAATGAAATGGAAAAAATTGGCGCGCCATGGACGCCGGGAAGAATTCCGGAAGAGAAATAAAAAAATTTCGTGTCTCAGTGACTCTGTGGTGAAAAAAACATTTACCACAGAGACACGGAGGCTCAGAGTTTTTCTTGGCTGACTTTTATTTGTTAAGTAAATCATTTAAAAAAAATCTATGAAAACTACGAACAGATTAACTTTTCTTTTTAACATTCAACATCCAATCATCCAAGCGGGAATGGTTTGGGTGAGTGGCTGGAAACTTGCTTCTGCAGTTTCAAATGCTGGCGGTTTAGGACTCATCGGCGCCGGTTCGATGAAACCCGAATTACTTCGCGAGCATATTCAAAAGTGTAAAGCAGCAACCGAAAAATCGTTCGGAGTAAACATTCCACTTCTCCGCAAAGATGCTGAAGATTTAATCGCGGTTACTAAACAAGAAAAAGTTGAAATTATTTTTACTTCCGCCGGTCACCCAGGAAGACATATTGAAAAATTAAAATCTAATAATATTAAAGTTGTGCATGTTGTTTCGAATATCAAGCAGGCAATGAAAGCAGAAGAAGTTGGTTGTGATGCAATTGTTGGTGAAGGCGTTGAAGCAGGCGGACATAACGGTGGCGATGAAATAACGACGCTATGTTTAATTCCGCAGTTGGTTGATGCTGTTAAAATTCCCGTTATTGCTGCCGGTGGAATTGCAGACGGAAGACAAATTGCGGCAGTGTTTTGTCTTGGTGCTGAAGCAGTGCAAATAGGAACGCTGTTTGCTTCAACGGTTGAGTCTTCCGCGCACGAAAATTATAAACGAAAAATTGTTGAAGCGAAAGACGGCGATACGGTTCTCTCTTTTAGAAAAGTTGCGCTGATGAGAATGCTGAAAAATGAGTTCGCAATCAAAGCAGTTCAAGCGGAAACAAAAGGTTTATCAAAAGAAGAGATGATTTCTTTCCTCGATCACAAACGGGAGATGAAAGGAATTTTTGAAGGTGATGAAATCAATGGCGCAATGGAAGCCGGGCAAAGCTCCGGTTTGGTGAAAGAAATTTTAACCGTGCAGCAGGTTTTTGATAAATTGATTAATGAATATGTTGCAACAATACAAAAGTGGTTATTGTAACAGAACGGCTGCATTTCACTCATTCTTTTTCGTTTGAGAGTATTTCTTTATACTTCGATAAATTTTGAATTTGTTCTTCGTCCAACTTCGGGTATTCAAG
>JALNWB010000059.1 GCA_023231105.1 Ignavibacteriaceae bacterium
AATATTTCTCATCTGTAATATTTAATTTGTTCTCATTTCCAAATTATTTATAACGTTTCTATTACTTCGTTTTAATTAATTTAGAAATGTTTTGAAGTATGATTAAAGATTTTCCGATCATCAATAGAAATTTAGTTAAATTTTGTCTATAAAGATAAAGGCAGCGCCGGAATATTTTTATTGGGCAAAAGAACACAACAAGGTTTCATATATTCCTCTGTTTTATTTATCACCAGATTTTTACCCGTTTATTTTCCGGTCTGTACATCGGCTGTCTTTCTTTTACTCCAAAGGCTTTATAAAAATCTGGAAGATCACTGAGTGGACCATTGACGCGCAAAAATTCAGGGGCGTGAACATCGGTCATAATTTGTTGCGCAAGTGATTCCGGTCTTTTGTGTCCCAGCCATGCATAAGCATAACCAAGCCAGAAGCGTTGCTGCGGAGTAAAGCCGCCAATCATTTTTCCTTCTTTGAACTGTTCTGTTTTTTTGAATGCGTCGTAACTTAAAACCAAACCGCCGAGGTCGGCAATATTTTCGCCAAGTGTGGCTTTACCGTTCACGTGCATGCTGTCCAAAACCACATAATTATCGAATTGTTCAATCATCAGTGAAGCTTTTTGCGTGAACTTTTCTTCATCTTCTTTCGTCCACCAATTTGTTAAATTTCCTTTCGAGTCATACTGTCTGCCTTCGTCATCAAAGCCGTGCGTTAGTTCATGACCGATAGTTGAAGCTCCGGCATACGAATAAACAACTGCGTCATCAAGCAAAGAATCAACCGTTCCCGGAATAATAAAAATTGCTGCGGGTAAAACAATTTCGTTGTTCGAAGGATTGTAATATGCGTTGTAGGTTTGGGGAGTCATGCCCCATTCGGTTCTATCAACGGGTTTGCCGAGTCTGCTGATGTTTCTTTCAAACCAAAAAACATTTGCTTTGATGGAATTTCTCAAATAGGAAGTGCGGTCAATTTTTAAGGCGGAAAAATCTTTCCACTTATCTGGGTAACCAACTTTTTTGGTGATGCTGTTCAACTTGATCAAAGCTTTTTCTTTAGTTGATTGACTCATCCAATCAAGATTTTTAATTCTTTCACCGTAGGCATTAATAATATCGTCAACAAGTTTTTCGTATCGTTGTTTTGTTTTTGGCGAATAATATTTCTGCACATAAACTTGTCCGAGCAATTCACCCATAGCGTCTTCAACGGCATCTTGAATGCGTTTCCAGCGCGGTCTCTGCTTTTTTACACCCGACATTACCGTTCCTCTAAAATTAAATTTCTCATTATCAAAAGAACTGCTCAGGCGGTCGGCAAAAGTGTTTACCAAATGCCATTTTACATAGGCTTTCCAATCGCTTAAAGAAAATTTATCTAATGCAGAATTTAATTGAACGAAGAATTCCGGCTGCCCGACAATAACGCTGTCAATTTTTTCTATTCCTATTTTTGCAAAGAAATTTTTCCAGTTGATATTTGTACTAAGCTTCTGCAATTGCGCAATCGTCATCTTATTGTAGTTTGCGTAAGGATCACGTAAGTCTTCCAATTTGCGCGAAGAGTCGGCGAGAAAAGTTTCAATTTTGAAAATGGCTGTTCCCTCTTCAACTGAAACCGTATTTTTGTCTCCCGATAGACGAAGCATTTTAGAAAGATGTTTTACATATTCTTTGCGGATATTTTCCGTGCGAGCATCTTTTCTAAAATAATAATCACGCTGGCGCAAACCCAAACCGCCCTGCCAGAGATAAAGAGACCAAAGATCGCTATTCATGGCATCTTGCTCAACGAAAATATTGAACATTGCAGGAACCCCGTACGTTTGTAACAAAGCGACAGCAGCAAGCAGATCGCCCTTTGTTTTTGCGGCTGAAATCATTTTTAATTCTTTTAAAAGATAAGAAGTACCTTGTTTTTCGATTGTCGCTGAATCCATTCCGGCAAAATAAAAATCACCAACTTTTTGAGCGTTACTTCCTTCCGGTGAAGTAATTTGTGAAGCTTCTGCCAGAATTGATTTTAATTGATTGTAAATTTCATCTTCCACGAGATGCCCGATTGTCCACGCTTTTTCTGTTTCGGGGATCGGATTATTTTTCATCCAGGTTCCGGTGGCGTACTTAAAAAAATCTACTCCGGGATCAACACTCGCATCAATTCCTTTTATTAGAAAATCGTTTTTTGTTTGAGCAAGTATCGTTGAATTTAAACAGAACAAAAGTGCAAAAGAGAAAAAAAGAATTTTGAATGAAGTTTTCATAAGATCGTTTTTCGTAAATGGTTATAAATTTATTTATTCGTTTTCTAAACATAAAAAAATTTTATCGATATACATTTTTAGTAATGCCGGTCGATAAATATTTCTTCATCATTTCAGATTAAAATTGTCTAATTTTACGAAGGAAAGATTTATAAATATAGTTCTTTTAATAACTGTGCTTTAACAAACAGAAAGGTTATCTATGAAAACTACAAAGGAAAACCTACAGGAAGCTTTTACCGGTGAAAGTCAAGCGAACCAAAAGTACCGGGCATTTGCAAAAAAAGCTGAGCGGGATGGATTCCCGAATATTGCGAAATTATTTAAGACCGCGGCTGAAGCAGAAAGAATTCACGCTGAAGGGCATTTTAGTTCCTTAGAAGGAATCGGTTCTACGGCAGAAAATTTAAAAGCGGCAATTGCCGGAGAGACGTACGAATTCACAGAAATGTATCCGCCGATGTTAGCGCAGGCGGAAGCAGAAAATCATAAAGCAAAAAGAATGTTTGGATATGCGGTTAAAGCCGAACAAGTTCACGCCAAGCTTTATCAGATGGCTCTGGAAGCCGCTGAACTAGGCAAAGATTTGGAAGTAACGGAGATTTACTTGTGCCCGGTTTGCGGTCATATTGAATTTGGAAAGCCGACAGAAAATTGCCCAACATGCGGAACGCTTGCTTCAAAATTTGTTAAACTGTAATATCAGTTAAATGGATTAAGGAAAATTTGTAGAGTAGAAAAACATCAACGCATGGATAAATGAAAATGAATGGATGAATGATTTTCATTCAATCATGCAACAATTCAGCCATTCATCTTAAGTATAATTTGGTACTGGTTTACCAAGCCATACTTCAGTTTTTCTTTCGCTCACTCAGAAACTAGTTTACCTTCTTTAATTCGAATAATTCTTGGAGTTAATTTGTTCAATACATTTTCTTGATGAGAAATGCAGATGAGCGTAATTCTCTTTTTCGCATTAATCTTTTTGAGCAGCAGCAATAAATTTAACTGCGACTCAACATCTTGAGCCGAAAACGGTTCGTCCAAGATTAATATTTCCGGCTCAACCGCCAGAAGCCTTGCCAATGCAACACGCTGCCTTTGTCCGCCGCTCAATTGCATGCAATATTTCTCGAGCAGATTCTCGTGAATATTTACATCCGACAGTAAGCCGCTCAAACGCTCTTTAGTAGGAAGTGATTTTCCATTTTTCAGTTGTAAAACTTCAATAAGAATATCCTTTACTTTTCTAAACGGATTTGCAATCTCTTCGGAATTCTGAAACAAAAGTTGAATACGGTTTGCAGCACGATTTTCTGATTTTAGAAAATTTTTAATTATCTCACCATTAGTTGGTTCAAAAATCCCAATCATCAATTTAGCAAGAGTGGTTTTCCCACCACCCGATGGACCTGCAATGCCAAGTATTTCACCACTCGCCACTTCGAAGGAAATATTTTCCAATATTTTTTTTTCATTTCTCTTTCCTATTAAAGAATTTTCCCAAACGGAATAAGAAATGTTTTTAACGGCTAATAATGGTTTCATCGTTTAACCGCATATATGCTTGGAGAAAATTTTTAATTGATTCTGAATCTTCGTTGAAAAAATTATTGTATGAAACAAATTCTGAAAGTTTCCCGCTCTCTAAATAGGCAATATAATTGGTCATGTTTTCGGCGAAGGATAAATCTTGCGTAATGATCAATGCAATGGAGTCGTTTTGAATTACAAATTTTTTCAGACGTTCTTTTACCAAATAAATGGTTTCGTTATCAATTCCTGAAGTTGGTTCATCAAGCAGAAGAAGTTTTGGTTTCTTCAGCAAGGCAAGAACAACAGCGATTCTTTGCGCCATTCCTCCGCTTACTTCATACGGATGCAGTTTAAATATTTTTTTCGGTTCAGGAAGATTAAAAAATTCAAATTCTCTTTTACTTTCATTTTCATCAAAAGAAAAGAGTTTAAAATAATAGCCGATTTTTTTTAGCGGATCAAAAGAGTTTACCGGGTCTTGAAACACATATTGGATTTTTGCTTTGCGGAATTCCATCAATTGCTTTTGTGTGAGCGATAACAAATCTATGCTTTCAAATTCAACTGAACCTTCAATTGAAAAGACAGTTTCATCCAAAAGTTTTGTAATAGATTTTAGAAGAGTTGACTTTCCTTCACCATTTTTACCAAGGATCGTATAAATGTTTTGTCCAACCATCGTAAAGGCGGAATCACGTAAAAGAATTCGCTTGCCGGCGTCTCCAAACAGCACGATCGACTTAATATTTATTTGTATCATTAATTGATTAATATTTTGTTTATTAATCTACAAAATAATAATTTGGTAAAAATAGTTTCAGCAAATTTGCGAGGAAAAAATGTTTATTGTTTGGAAAAATATTTACATATTTTTTTTACTTCTGGTTACAATTTTCGTCGGCTGCAAAAAAATATCAACCGATAACAATACTCAAGTTGTTATTGCAATTCCTTCCGATATAGAGCGGATCAATCCACTTTTTTCCTATAGCGTGAATGAAGGAAACATAAGCGAACTATTATTTTTATCACTGGTTAAACATTCGTGGGATGATAAGACCGGTGACATAAAAACCGAACCGATGCTTGCGAATTCATGGGAATGGAACAGCGATTCAAGCGCCATAACTCTTGAGCTACGCAATGATGTGCATTGGTCTGACGGTGTACTAGTTACTATTGATGATGTTATCTTCTCGTTTGACGTTTACTCCGATCCGGTGGTTGAAAGTTACTTGTACGGTTCATTTAAATGTTTTTATACTAATAATGATAACCATATCATTGCGGAAAGAACGTTCGAAAAAATTTCTGAAACGAAATTAAAAATTAATTTCGCGCCGGGTTCAACTCCATCTTTATTTACTCTTGATTTTCCAATAGTTCCGAAGCATGTCTTTGATAAAATGCCGCGCAAAGAAATTGCAACCGCAAAAGAAAATTTTTCACCGGTAACAAGCGGACCATTCACTCTTGAAAAATGGGAAAAGAATCAAGCGATTATTATAAAGGAAAATCCAAAATCATTTTTGCACAAAGATGGAAATGTTAAACGGATCATTTTTAAAGTGATTCCGGATTATAATGCCCGGTTAACTCAATTAAAAAATGGTGAAGTTGATTTGGCAGAATATTTAAAACCTGAAGATGTAAACGGACTAAAAAATACCGGTTCTTTAGTTGTAACTTCTCTTAAAGGAAGAGAATACGACTACCTTGGTTGGAACAACCTTGATCCGGTTCAATTTAAAAAGAACCATAAAATTGTTCCAAATAAATTATTTGGTTCCGCAAAAGTGCGGCAGGCGCTTTCCATGGCAATAAACAGAAATGAGATTCTTAGCGAGTATTTACAAGGTTATGGAGAGCTTGCCAACAGTCCTATTTCTCCAATATTTAAAAATGCAATTGATGAAAAACTTCAACCGTATGTATTCGATTTGGCAAAAGTAAAAACTCTTCTTGCCGAAGAGGGTTGGATTGATAAAGATCAAAACGGTATTCTCGAAAAAAACGGAGTTGAATTTAACTTTACTTTGACCATTTCATCAAATAATCCGCGAAGAATTTTTGCTGCAACGGTTTTTAAAAACACGTTCAAACAACTCGGCATTGAGATGAATATTGAACAGCTTGAATTGGGAATGCTGATTGACCGGATAAATAATAAAAGTGTTGACGCATGGATGGCAAGCTGGATTATTCCCATTCCGCTGGATTTAAAATTTTCATGGTATTCAAATCTTGCAACAACTCCGATGAACTTTCCCTCATATCAAAACAAAGAGTTGGATGCGCTGTTGGATAAACTTGAAACAAAAATTTCATGGCAGCAAAAAAATGAAATCTATAAAAAGATAGAAGCTATTCTCTATCGCGATCAACCGGTAACTTTTCTTTATTGGATCGATAATATTGTTGCGTATAACAAAAAAATAAAAAACATTGAAGTCACTCCTCTCGGCACTGTTCATCATTGCTGGCTATGGCAGTAAACGAATGATTCCATGAAGTCTTCCGCACTGTTTTTATCTCTTATAAAAAGATTAACAACTTCTGTTTTTGTTTTGTTTTTGACGGTCAGTTTTCTTTTTGTTTTGGTAAGGATTGCTCCCGGCGATCCAAGTCAAAAATTTCTTTCACCCAATTTAAGTCCTCAATTAGTTGAAAGAGTAAAAAGTTCATTTCAGTTGGATAAACAAATTCACGAACAGTATATAAGTTTTTTGAAAAACGCACTCACCGGTGATTTCGGAGTTTCCTATTCTTTTCATCGCCCGGTGAATGAAGTGATTGCAGAAGTTCTTCCATTCACAATTCTCTTTTCGCTGTCGGCATTCATTCTACAATTGATTGGCGGATTGCTGTTTGCTGTTTTGGCTTTTCGTTATCACCAAAAATTTTGGGATAAATTTCTTTCTCGCGGAAGTTTGTTTTTATATGCGGTTCCGTCGTTTGTGAGCGGATTATTTTTCGTTTATCTCTTTTCCGTTCAGTTACAAATATTTCCTTCGTCGGGAATTAAAACTGTCGGAACGTTGGAGAATAATTATTTTTTCCTTTTGCTTGATTATGCACATCATCTTTTCCTCCCGGTACTTGTTTTATCACTAACAGGTTTGCCGGTATATTTTAAATATTTCAGAGAAAATTTTGAAGAGAATCAGAATAAACTTTTTACACTTTATCTTCGCGCAAACGGAATTTCTGAAAGGAAAATTCTTTTCAGTCATCTTATTCCAAACTCGCTGAATTCTATTATTGCTTACGCCGGCGTTGATTTGGGAATTTTATTCAGCGGTGCATTAATTACCGAAGTGATTTTTAGTCTGCCGGGAATGGGCCGTTTGGCTGTTGGGGCAATCTTACAACGCGACTATCCGTTGATTATCGGCTGTACGTTAACGGCAGGAGTATTAATAATTCTTACGAGTTTACTTGCAGATTTAATTCGTTTAAAAATAGATAAGCGATTGATCAAAGGACTTTTAAATTGAAAAGAATCCGTTTTTCTGTATTTCATTTTTTCTTTTTTTTGTTGCTAATAACGATTGGTTTGCGCTTGCCGTTGTTAGGTGAAACCGCAATACTGCTCATTTCTTATATAGCTTTGCTTATAACCGATTTCCGAACCGCACTTGATCAATTCTCATTAAGTATGGCAGATTATTTTTGTTCTTTTTTATTGATCATCGCAATCCCGTTGTTTCTTTTTCTGAAAAGAAACAACTTGTTCTTGCCAAAAAACTTTTCTTTTTCTCATTATACTCTGTCGGTTCTCCTTTACACATTTCTTTTTGCTCCGGTAATAACAAATGATAATTATGAATTTCAAAAAGACATTTCAGTTACAAGACTTCTTCCTCCGTTTAGTTCAATTCATGTTTTACATTTGAAGAGTAACACAGAAAAGTCCGGGCGCTTAAATGATTTTCTCTCGCTCAAAAACAACGTTGTAAAAAACTCGTTTGATGAAAAAATTATTTTCTTTGATAGTTTACAAATCACTCAAAGCGGTGTTTTCTATTTTCAAAATGAAAGAGGAAACGGTTTGCCTCTTTCTTCTATTGAAATGGTGGATGGAAAACCCTATATCTCAATTAAATTTTTTCTTCTAGGAAGCGATGAATTTGGGAGAGATATTTTCACCAGAATAATTTATGGAACAAGAATTTCACTTTTGATAGGATTCTGCGCAGTCATTCTCTCCTTAATTATCGGTGTTGTACTCGGATTTTTAGCGGGTTTTTCCGGCGGAGTAACGGATATTTTACTCAGCCGGTTGACAGACATGTTTTTATCGTTTCCTATAATATTTTTCATCATTCTTATTCTTGCATTTTTTGGTAATTCGTTTATCTCTGTAATTGTGGTACTCGGATTCTCCGGCTGGATGAGTCTGTTCCGCATTGTTAAAGGAGAGATTCTTTCGTTGAAAACCAAAGATTATTTTATCACTGCACGGCAACTTGGACTATCCGGTACGAAACTTTTATTGAAAGAAGCTTTGCCAATTATTGCAATTCCGGTTATTGTAAATACGGTTTTTCAATTTGGAAATGTTGTTCTTTCAGAATCAGCGTTAAGTTTTTTAGGACTGGGAATCGGAAACGAATTCCCTTCTTGGGGTGGTATGATAAACTCCGGGCAAGAATATCTTTCGCAGGCTTGGTGGATGATTTTGTTTCCGGGCGCAGCAATCATTTTAACGCTTGTTACGGTAAATGATTTCGGCAGAAAATTGGCGCAGTATTTTAATCCCCGGTTGCATGAATGATCAATAGCAGATTTACCATTATCAAATTGCTCGGCGAAGGACGAAGCAAGGTTTTCCTCTGTGAAGATAAATTTTTTCCTTCACAAAAGCAGGCAATTAAAATTCTTCCATCTCAAAGAAGTAAAGAAGAAGAAAAAACTTTTATTCATGAATATGATCTCTTAAAGAAATTCTCACATCCAAATATTATTAAAGCATATGAATCGGGAATAATAATTGAACTGAATGCAGATGATAAAGTTTTCGGTATTGAAAAAGGTAACCGCTTTTTTATTCTTGAATATTTTGATGGGAATAGTTTGCTGGATATTGATTTCAAATCTAATCCAACAATGCTTTTAAAAGTAATCGGACAGCTCAGTTCGTTTCTGAGTTATCTTCATCTGGCAAATTATATTTATTTCGATTTGAAATTTGAGAATATTCTTTTCACTCAAAGCGAAAACGATGTTACAATAAAAGTTGTTGATTTCGGCTTAACACAAAGAGCCGATGTATCTTTGCAAAATATTCATCGCGGAACTGCTTACTACCTTGCCCCGGAAATTTTACAAAACAAAAATGTTGATTTCCGCGCCGACCTATATTCTCTTGGAATTTTTCTCTATCGTCTTGTGTACGGAAAATTTCCATTTACAGCGGTTGATGAATTGGATATTTATCAAGCGCACTTAGAAGAAGAGTTTTTATTTTCTAAATCCCCATATTTTTCACCAACGATTATCAACATCATAACAAAGCTGCTTGAGAAAAATCCTTTGGAAAGATTTCAATCTGCTTTACAGTTGTTTTATGCTTTGCGTCTTCCTTCCGATAATTATTATCTCGACTTGATCTCTGCGACGCACTTCATTGGACGCAAAAAAGATCTAGCGGTTATTGCTGAATATATTGAAAACAAAGGACGAAACGACATTCTTGTTTTGCAAGGAATGCAAAACAGCGGGAAAAGTTTTTTGGCAGAAAAATTAGCCCGCGATTTTCAAAACGCTGTGCTTGTTAATCGGTTGCCTTCACAAAATCCAGGTTTAACTCTTAAGTACATCGTATCGAAAATTATATTTACTCCTTTTTTGCATGATGAGGAATTCGAAAAAATTAATGTTCTATCAAAATTATTTAGCGGAAGTGGAGATTTAAACATTGAAACATTAACCGCTGTGTTCGCAGAAATCTGCAAAGCGCAGAAATTTATTTTAATTCTTGATGATTTTAATTTATTTGATGAGGTTGTTAAAGAAGTTCTTTATCATATAATTCCCATTTTGCAGGTAAATGGTTGTAAAATTATATTACTTGAAGATCAAGCGGTTACAACTTCCGCAGAAGCGATCCCGAATAAAACAGAATACCAATTAAGTCCTCTATTACAAAAAGATATTCCAATCTTTCTGAAAGAAAATTTTGCAGAATATTTTCCACAAAAACAATTAACTCCGCTGATTAAAAAATTTGCAGATTTATTCCCCGGCAATATTTTGCTTTTTATGAATGAACTGATTACCAATAAGATTTTAATCTTTTCCAAAGAAGGCATTTTTGTTGATGAGGAGAAAGCGAAAAAGTTTTCCGGCGTTTCGCAAAACGTTGTCTTCAAAAAAAGAATTGCTCATCTTTCAATTAAAGAGAAAGAAGTCTTGATTTTACTTTCTTCCATTAATGTTGATTTGAACCTTGATCAAGCAAAAATGGTTCTAAAAAAATTTGATGGTGAAACAGAAGAAATTCTTTCAAGTCTTCAAAAAAAGAATCTGCTTCGCAGACAATCTCAAAATTCGTTTATACAATTTACTTCTATCGGTTTAAAGCTTTTTGTTTATTCCAATATAGTGGATAAAGTTGGCCATCACAAAAAAGCTGCTTCAATTCTCAGTACTATTCCCCGTTTTTCTCCGAAAGAAGTATCGCGCCATTTTGAGTTGGCGGAAGAATATGATGAAGCCTATCTCTGTTTGAAAGCCGAAATGCAACGGGCATTCGAACTCTCTGCATTTATTTATGTAACAAGAATATTTTCGCAGTTGCTCAAACTCCCTTTGTCGAAAAAATATGCGATAGAAGTGCGGAAAGAATTTTTACAAGTTTTACAAAAAACCGGCGACAACGAATTCGCTCTTAAAATATTAAATGAATTGGAATCCGTTTATGAAGTTCAACTTGACACAGAAGTACTAATCAAAAAAGGAATTTTCCTTATCGCTTCCGGCGCCGTTGAAACCGGAAAAAAAATTCTGATAGAACAAGTTGGAAAGATTACCAACGAGCACGACAGAATCGAAATACTTCTTGAGATTGCAAACGCTAATCTCAATACAAATCTGTACGACGACACGCAGATTGTTTTGAATCAGCTTCTTGAAACAAAAGGATTAACTCATGAACAAAATGGAAAAGTTTTTAATATCAACGGTTTGTTGGAATTGTACAGGAACAACAATACCGAAAAAGCTTTTTCATTTTTCATATCGGCTTTGAACGAATTTTCTAAAGCAAATCTTAAACAACGCATTGCCAGGGTTCAAGTTAATCTTGGAAATATTTGTAGCATGAAAGGTGATTACGCCCAGGCAAAACTATATTGGAAGAGTTCTCTTTTCATTAACAATGCAATAGGCGACTTAGACCAGGAAGCTTTGCTGCTGATGAATTATGGAATTCATCTTTTTGATACCGCGAAGTATGAAAAAGCCGACGAATCATATAAAAACGCAAAAAACATTTTCCAGACTATTGGGAAGAAGAGCGGTTTTGGATTGTCGCTGTTAAATTCAGGTGAGACTCATTTAATTACATGCGAATATTCTATCGCTATCGAAGAATTTCTCATGGCTATAAATATTTTTCGCTCAACAGAAAATGAAGAAGAAGAAGCTTCTGCTTATTATTTACTTGCTAAAACTTTTGTCATCATCGGAAGTTTAGAAGAAACTAAATATTGTATGGAACGATACCAAAAGTTAATCTCCGATTGGAAATTGGGTGAAAAGCATCTCATACAATTAAATTTTCTAAATACGCTTACTCACTATTACTTTAATTATGAAATCAATGGAGATGAACTTCTTTCCCTTTGCAGCGCCTTACTTGAAACCGATAATAAGTACGATACTATTTTAGCTTCGATGATTTTTATTGATCACTGCATCAACGAAGAAAAATTTCAACCGGCATATAATTTTTTAATTACTGAAAAATTTGTTGAACTTTGTTCGGTGAATGAAATTTACCGGGCTGTTCGTTTGTATTTATTGGGGACGCTGGCAACACAGTATAGATTTGATGAAAAGCCGTTTATAGATTATTTAACCGAAGCTTATGAAATTATAAAAGAGCAAAGTATAACAGAATTTACCCGGCTTATTCTTAGCGCGCTGGGTAAAGTTTATTTTGAAAGAAATCTTTTTTCAAAGGCGGAAGAATTTTTTAATTTAACGGAAGGTTTAATCGTCTTTTTTTCACAAAATATTTCTGATGATTCCTTGAGAAAAGCATATCTTGCAAAGAAAGAACGCAGAGAAGATTTACAATTTATTAAGAATTCTTTACCTCTTATCCTATGAACGAAAAAAAAGTGATGGTCCATTTATTCTCTGAAAAAAAAGATATTTCAAAAATCGCCTCTCAGTTTATCGGGCTCTCTGTTCTTTATTATGATCTGTCAACCGATGACCAAAAAGAACCCGACTTGTTGAAAAACGATATCGTTGTATTTTATATAACTTCACTGAATTCCGGAATGTTTTACAAAGTTGTGGATGCCCGAAAGTACGCTCCAAACCCTTTTATTTTTCTTGTCGAAAATAAAAACCCGGTTATAACAAGTACGCTGGCAAAACTCGGGTTTAATGAAATTTATATTCTTCCCGATGAATTATTTAAATTCGGCGCATATATAAAAGAGAAAGTTGAAAATTTTTCCTGGGAACCGGAGGATATTTCAACATTTAATGCTAATGAACGTGATCTTGTTTTCAAATCAATTTTGGGGGAATCGCAAGAAACCGAAAAACTTATCACCGCCGCAAGAACAGCCGCCGAAAACGCTTCTGTAAATGTTTTAATCCTTGGCGAAACCGGCACCGGAAAAGGAATGCTTGCAAATGCCATCCATAATTACAGCAACAAAAAAAATTCCCCTTTTGTAGAAGTTACTTGCTCGGCAATCCCTGAACAACTTTTGGAATCGGAACTTTTTGGACACGAAAAAGGGGCTTTTACCGATGCAAAATCACGCAAACTCGGTTTGTTTGAATTGGCTGATAACGGAACAATTTTTTTAGATGAAATCGGCGAATTGAGTTTAAACTTACAAGTTAAACTTTTACGCGTGCTCGAAAAAAAAATCATAAGGAGAGTCGGCGGTACGCAGGACATTCCTATAACCGCCCGGATAATCTCTGCCACACACCGGAATTTAAGCCAGTTGATTAAACAAAATCTTTTTAGAACAGATCTTTTTTACCGCTTAAATGTAATAACCATTGAGCTGGCTTCACTCCGTGATAGGCGCGATTTTATTCTCTCTCTTATCAATCTTTTTATAAAGGAATTTAGCGGATGTTATAATAAAGTTATTAAAAAGGTTGATGATGAGGCGTTAAAGTTTCTTACTTCGTATAACTGGCCAGGAAATATAAGAGAGTTGCGCAATGCTTTTGAACGGGCAGTCCTTTTGTGTGATAGCGATATTTTGACTTCCAAACATTTTGAAAATATTATTAACCGGAAGACCGGGAAGACTTCTCATCAGGAAAAAAGCTCTAATCTTTTACCGCCAAGAAAAGATTCCGGAGATATACACCTTGGCGTTTTCTATTCTGCAACAAACTTGCAGCAGCTAACCGTTCTTTACTCGCGCGAAGTGTTAAAAAAAGTTGGCGGAAATAAAACCGTAGCGGCAAAAGTTTTAGGAATTTCTCGTCCCAGACTTGACCGGCTGCTTACCGGGGAGATATCGGATAGCGGTTAACCCTCTCCTTGTTTGTAACGCTACGTTACATGTGTAACGCAGCGTTACACCCGCTTGTAACGTTTCGTTACAACCCCAAAACATACCTCTTGTTTTTAACGTAAATTCAAACAATTTTTATTGGCACCAATATTGTCCTATTAATCGCGTAAATTAATTATAAATTCATCTAAAAGGAGTTCTGAATGAAAAACTTAGCAACAATCCCGCTTCTCTTAATTTTGTTCTTTTCCGGATGTCAAAAAGATAATTCTCTTGTGCCCCCGGAACAAAAGGATTCAAATTCAATGCAAAAACCGGCATGGGTACAAGCTGCGGAAAATCAAGGCTTAACATTGATTGCCTTACCTAAAAACAGTTCAACTTCTTTAGATAAAAAATCAACAGTTACTTCATACATAAAACATGATGAGTTTGGTAGATTATCAATTAACTCTCCCTATAATTCAACAACCAATAATCCAGTTTCCGTTGAAGCAAGTCTTTCGGTTCTTGCAAATTCATTATCCCAAAACAGCTCTTTAACCATGAGTTTTGATGATGAATATCTTAGTATTGAATTTGGACCTTCGGGAACTACCTTTGCAACATCGGCGTTACTGAACGTTAAAGTAACCGGTTTAAACCTCTCTGCTTTAGGAAATCAAACTACGGCACATCTTAATTATTTTGATGAGTCAAAGAACGAGTGGACTGCCATTAATGCGGATGAAGTAACTGTTGATGTAAAATCCGGAACGCTCATTTGCAAAAACGGGAGAATCCCGCATTTTTCACGCTACGGATTTACAAATTAATTGTAATTCTTATTATAGAAAATTCCAAGACAATAAATAAAATGAAAATAAAGACAACAGACATTATTGAAGAAACAAAAAAAGTTTTTGGAAAATATTTTAGTGGAAATGAGATCTCAGGATTTTTAAAGAAAATTAATAGTTCAAGAAAACCTTCTGAAGTAACAAGTCAAAAACCTTCGGATGGACTTTTTTCATCACAGTTGAGATTGGAGATCGATCAGATCATCAGCTTTGCAGAAAAGAAACTCCCAACTTTAAATTTTCTCGATTTACTGAAAGACCTTGGAAAACTTTATATTGCCCATGGAGAACTCGATTTAGCTTCCGATATAACTACTACAATTTTATCTTACACAAAGAAAGATAAACGTTTAGTTGGTATTGCGGCTTATGCGTTTCTGAACTTTGGTGAAATTTATATTCATCAAACCATGTGGGCGGAAAGTCATTTTTACATAAAAAAAGCCTCCTCATTTTTCAAAAAAGGAAATGATGCAGTAGGTTTGGCACGTTGCGAGAGTCTTCTAGGAACTTTATACGCCGAAAAAGGACAGCTTTCAGATGCGATCGCTCATTTTCAAAAAGGATTTTCCTATTTAGATCCTTCAAGAGATACCTCCGTGGCAGCTCTTATCGAAAACAATATGGGTATAATTCATAATATCCGCGGGGATTATGATTCTGCCTATACCTATTTTCGCAGAGCGTTAATACACTTTGAGGGATTGAAGGACACCCAGCGGGTTGCTAAAATAAGGCACAACTTAGGAATGCTCTTTCTTAAAAAGAAAGAATTCAATTCGGCAATTAAAGAATTTGATACAAGCATCAGTGTTTCTCTTTCATCCCATTATTATACCACTCTTGCCATCTCTTATACAAGTAAAGCATCAATTTACTGCACACTGAACGATGATGCCCTTGCAAACGCATTCGCTAACCAGGGAATGGATATCAGCTATAAAATAAAAGATAAACTGACTATAGCTGAGGTTTACAAGATTAAGGGAATTTTGGAACGCAAAAAGAAACATTTTGAAATAGCGCAGAATTATTTTGTAAGCAGTTTAAGGCTTAATGAAGAACTTGAAAATGAGTTGAATTACGCCGAAACCGCTGTGGAGCTTGGCATTCTTTTCTATGAAACTAAAAAATCTGATCAAGCGAAAAGTTATTTTAACGAAGCTTTAAAATATTACAAGAAAATTAAAGCCAACGATGAGATAGAGAGAATAAAATATTTTCTTTAAGACACTTCATAAATAATTCAAAAAAAGAGGGCCTTTTATTATAAAAGGCTTTTCTTTTTTTAAGTAATTAAATAAAATTCTGATTAATTTACTTGTGTAAATACGAAACCTCTATTGAGTATCATGAAATTTTCTGACTTCAAATCGTCGCTTGACGCAAAAAAAAAAACGGATTCCTTTTCAGTACAGCATTCTGAAAAAACGAAAACATTAGAATTAATTCTCGATATTACCAAAAGTTTAAATCGAACGCTTATTCTTGATGATGTATTAACGTTAGTTTTAAATAATACTATTCTTCTCACCAATTCAGACCGTGGATTTATTGTCCTGAAAAACAATCAAGATAAATTAGATTTTGCCATAGGTTTGAATTCGAAAGGAATTTCCTTAACTGAAAAAGATTTTCAGATAAGTACTACAGTAGTTGGGGAAGTGTTCCATACAGGTTTAGCGCGTTTTATTGAAGAAGCTCAAAGCGATACGAATAACGACATTAGTAAAAGCATTCTGCTTTTAGACTTGCAAACGATTCTTTGCGCCCCGCTTATAATCGGGGATAAAAAAATCGGCGTTATTTATCTTGACAGCAAATCGCTCAATAAAATAAAAATAAAAGAAATAACGAATGCATTTGAAATTCTTGCCGGGCAGGCAGCTATTGCTATTCAGAATGCTCAATCATTTAAAGAACAAATTGATGCGAACAAAGAACTGCTTAGAGTAAATAAAGAACTTAACGAAGCACGCATAATGGCGGAGAAATCGAGCAAATTTAAATCTTCGTTAATGAAAAACATGAATCATGAATTCCGTACACCGATGAATGGAATTTTAGGACTTGGGGGAATCCTCAGAGAATCATTAAATGGGCACGAAGATGCTGAACTTCTTGATAAAATGTTGGAAGCCTCCAAAAGACTATTAAGAACCTTAAGCGAAATATTGGATTTAGCCGACCTTGAATCGACAACAGTTAAATTGGGAAACGACTTTATTCAAGTTTCAAAAGTTGTAGGAGATATTGCTTCTTCTTTTGTTCATTCTGCGGGGGAAAAAAAACTTGAATTTATGGTTGATATAAAAAACGATTTTTTTATAAAGTTTGACGAGAGATATTTTCATCAATTATTGGAAAGCCTGGTTGAAAATGCCATAAAGTTTACATCGAAAGGTTATATACAAATTACCTGCGATGTAAATGGTGAAAATGGAATAATAAAAATTGCTGATTCCGGGATTGGAATTTCACCGGAATACCAGGAAACAATTTTTGAAGCGTTTAGACAAGCCAGTGAAGGATTTGACCGTTCCTATGAAGGTTGTGGTTTGGGGCTGACTCTCGTTAAGAAAATTGTCGACCTTGCCGGAGGAAACATCTCGGTTGAAAGTAAACTTGACGTTGGTACAATGTTCACTTTATCATTCCCCAACCTTGAGATTCCCGTAAACTATAAAGCGCACACCAATCCACGGAACAGTTATCCAAAACCTCGAAAATTCCGAACACCTAATATTTTATTAGTCGAGGATAATGAATTAAATTTAGACACCTTTCGGATATTTCTAAAAAACAGCGCTTCGTTGGAAATTGCGGAAACACCTAAACTAGCGCTACAGTTAGCCGGTACGATAACCTTCGATTTAGTATTGATTGATATTAAGTTGAACAACAATAAAAATGGTATCGAATTAATGAAAGAAATAAAAAAAATGAATGGATATAATGAAATTCCATTTATTGCTACAACCGGATATGCGCTACGTGGGGATAAAGAAACTTTTTTAGACGAAGGATTTTCAGATTATTTATCAAAACCATTTACGAAAATCCAATTAACAGATATTATAAAAAAGAATTACCGACCGGAATAAACGATAGCTTTAATACAAAAAAAGTGCGAAAACAATTTGATTCCGCACTTATAAGTGCACCCTGCGGGACTCGAACCCGCGACCTGATGATTAAGAGTCATATGCTCTACCAACTGAGCTAAGGATGCAATGTAAAAATACGGAATTTGTTTATTGTAAAAAAGAGTGCCCTGCAATTTGCGAGGCACTAATTTGAAAATTCTAAAGAGTTGCGAGAAGAATTGATTATTTGTGACTGTTTAACTTCTTTTTTAATAAATAATCGAGGCTGTATTTCCCAGAACTTTTAATAAGAAGAATAAAAAGGAAGAGTAAATAATATAACGGAATTTCAAATCCGTTATTCCCTGCTTCAAAACCATTTTGCCAATGCACGGTAACGATAGCAACGATCATCGTAACAATTAGTGGAATTGAAATTATACGGGTTGCCAATCCCAAAATTAAAAGCACTACTCCAACTGCTTCTGTTGTTGCTGCGAGATATGCGTTTATTGTTGGAAACGGAATACCCAACTCACCAAACCATTCTGCGACTCCGCTGATGTTTTGCCATTTCATCGAAGCAGTGATATAAAAACCATACGCAAGTACGATCCTTATTGCGAACAATAAAATGTCGTTTAAATTTTCTAACTTTTCTGTTATCCGGTTATAAAGTTGAATGATTTTGTTGCCGGTCATTTCTTAAATCCTATAATAAATTTATTTTGTTGAAGTTCCATTAAAAAAGGAATGGTGTTTGTAAGTAAAATTGATCTTTCAACTCCGAAAGTTTGCTCAGCTTCACCAATAAAATCAGCAAGTGGTTTTTGTTCATTCATTATTTTTTGAATTAACCGGTAGAAGAAATAGGAAATGTCTGTGAACTGAACATTCCCCGTTTCTGGTTGGCGAAAGATCAAAACGGAAAACACACCTTCGTCAGTTTCGGTAATTTCATTCGGATTTTTTAAATGAACGGGATATTTCATCTGTAATATTTTGAACTCCGGATTAAATGCAATCACATCGTTTTCAAAATCTCCGGTGAAGGAAATTTCCGGAAACATTTTATCCTCCATCATGTGAATTTCAATTTCAGTCCATTCAAAAAGAAGCAGCTCATCTAAGAAAGGAAATTTATTTATGAGTTCATCTTCTGATGAAATAATATATTGATAAAACTCAAACGGCATTTTCCAAACCGAATAAGAATTGCACCGATGCGATGCAAAAAATCTTCGCGTCGTAGTTTCCCATTCTTCTTCCGAAAAGAGATCAACCGTAAGCGGAAATGCCGATCGAAGCGTGTCATCAATTACATTAAATACAAGCCGTGAGTAATGGTGAACCCGTTTTTCATCCACGCCTTTAATGGGCAAAAATTCACCGGTTCTGCAATAATGGGCAAAATTGCTTTGTTGCCGATAAGTTTCTTCACGCAGTAACAAGTTCGTTCCTCCAATGTTTTGTGCAAATATTTTCTAAGCGGTTCATTTCAAATTGAAGTTCCGTCAATTCCGGAATATTAAAATCTCTTTCTAATAGAACCGGAACCGGTTGCGGTAAAATTTGAACGGTGTAATCAAACAGATCGTAAACCGGTTGAATAATCGGTTCGCCATGTGTATCAATGATCAAATCGTCTGCAACTTTTTCATGTCCCGCCATATGAATGTACGCAACAGGATCGAGCGAAAGTTTTTGAAGAAATTCTTTTGTATCGTAATTGTGATTGAATCCGTTCACGTAAATGTTATTTACGTCCAACAATAAATTGCAATCGGCTTCTTTAACTACCGAGTTAATAAAATCAACTTCACTCATTTCAGCGGCAACCGGTGTGTAATAAGAAACTATCTCGATCGCAATTTTTCTTTCTAAAAAATCTTGAACCGATTTAATTCTTTGTGCGATGTGTTGAACCGCGTCCCAACGGAACGGAACCGGTAAGAGATCATACAGATGGGCATTATCGCACTTCGCAAAACTTAAATGCTCGGAATAAATTTTAATGTCATATTCTTTTAAAAATGATTTTAAGTTTTTTAGGAACTCCCAATCTAGTTCATCCGGACCTCCGAGAGAGAGTGAAAGTCCGTGCGAATAAATTTCATGTTTTTCAGCAACGCGTTTGAAAATTTTTTTCCAGTAACCTCCAATCCCCATCCAATTTTCCGGGGCGACTTCTACAAAAGCCGGAGATAAAACATTTCCCGCAAGAAATTCTTCTGCAAATTCTTTTCTAAATCCAATACCAACATTGGCTGTTCGTTCATCAATCATTATTATTCCAAAATTAGTTAGAGCTTCCGGTTATTCGGAAGCTCTAATAGTGAAAACATTATTTCTTTTTAGGTGTAGTAGCAGTGGTAGTATGTTTTTTAGTTGTTTTGCTGCTTCCGCACTTTCCTTCTCCGCACTTAGCATCTTTTGCTTTTGTTTCTGATGCTTTTGCTGTTGAATCGGTTTTGCTTCCGCATTTTGCGTCTTTGGCTTTTGCTTCAGAAGTTTTACTACCACATTTAGCATCAGCAGTTTTTGTTTCGGAAGATTCCGTTTTACTTCCGCACTTTAATTCTAAATTGCGGTTAGTTGAAGATTCAAGAAGCGAAGATCTTAATTCAGCGCCGGAGCCAAGACTTCTGAAACCGAAAAGACTTTCTGCGTTTGTGGTGGTGGCAGCACCTAATCCGAATACGCTTCCCGCGATGAATGAACCGGTTAAAAAGATGTGTTTGGCGAGCTGATTTTGCTGTTTGTTCATGATGTTTCCTTTTGTTTTGTTTTTAAGTGTTTGTATCTACACCATTAAAGACGGAGACAAAAAGGAAACCTTACAAGGGAGGAAAATTATTTTTTCATTTCTGAATTTATTTTGTTTTGCAGCGCTGCTTTTTCAATTTCGGAAAGCGAGGCTGTTGTTGAGGCGTGTTTTATGTGATGAATGAGAAATTTATTCTGCTTTTCAAATAAACGGCAAAATTTGCAAACGGCTAAATGAATGAACAATTTAACTCTGCCGGAAAGTGTAAGCCGGTGTTCTTCTTTCTGTGAAATAAACTGCGTTGCGCTTTCACAAGTAATCATTGTATTTTTTAAGATCATATCGAAATCCAATTTTTTTCTAAACATTTACGCATTTGTAATTTTGCGCGGTGAATGATCACCCAATAGTTAGACGAAGTAATTTCCAATTCCTTAC
>JALNWB010000060.1 GCA_023231105.1 Ignavibacteriaceae bacterium
CAGTGCAAACGCAACGCCGAATAATCCGAATGCTAAAGTAATATATCCTAATTTTGATGGTTTGAGTTTCATCGCCAAATCCATTCCGTGCAAAGGATAAGGAGTATGGACATCATAATTTTTATACCCCAATTCTTGAACCTTTGAAGCGGCGTGAATTATTTCATCCGGAGTATTAAATAGAGCTGTTAAACCAAATAATTTTTTATCGCTCATTGTTGTTTCCCTCCATTATGTGAAGGCTGCGCCCCTTCGGCAACAGCTTTAATTTCAGACATAGCAACTACCGGAAGTGTTTTTGTAAAGATTAAAACCAAAGTGAAGAACAAGCCAAAACTTCCGATTAATGTTCCAAGATCATAAATTGATGGAACAAAGTATCCCCAACTTGATGGAAGAAAATCGCGGTGAAGACTTGTAACCGTAATTACAAAACGCTCAAACCACATACCGACATTAACAAGAATTACAATAACCAACATTATCGGGATAGTTCTCCTAATCTTTTTGAACCAGAATAACTGGGGAATGATCACGTTGCAGCTTATCATTATCCAATAAGCCCACGCATACGGACCGAATGCTCGATTGATAAAGACAAATTGTTCAAACGGATTGCCGCTATACCACGCAATAAAAAATTCCATACCATAAGCATACCCAACCATTGAGCCGGTAAGCAGAATTATTTTATTCATTTTTTCAAGATGGTTAAGAGTGATAATATGTTGTAAATCAAAAACTTTACGCACAAAAATCAATACCGTTACTACCATTGCAAATCCGCTAAAAATTGCGCCGGCTACAAAGTATGGTGGGAAAATTGTTGTATGCCATCCTGGAATAATTGAAACGGCAAAATCAAAACTTACAATTGTGTGAACGGATAAAACCAACGGAGTAGCAAATCCGGCTAAAAGCATATAAGCTTTTTCGTAATGCTGCCAATTTCTATGTGAATTTCTCCAGCCCAAACTAAATATTGAGTAAATACTTTTCTTCAATTTTGAAGCGGTTCTATCACGCAGTACTCCAAAATCGGGGATCAAACCGACATACCAAAAAACCAACGAAACAGTAAAATAAGTTGAAACCGCAAATACATCCCACACTAACGGCGATGTGAAGTTCACCCATAATCCATGCTGATTTGGATATGGGATTAAGTAACCGGCTAACCAGGGTCTTCCGGTGTGAATGATCGGGAAAATACCTGCGCACATTACTGCAAAGATGGTCATTGCTTCAGCAAAGCGGGCAATTCCTGTTCGCCATTTTTGTCTCAATAAATAAAGGACAGCAGAAATTAACGTTCCGGCGTGACCGATTCCAACCCAGAAGACAAAGTTCGTAATATCAAAAGCCCAACCTACCGGTTGATTTAATCCCCAAACACCGGTACCGTAAAGGAAAAGATAGCTAACACTAATCACTCCAATAAGGAGTAAAGTTAATGTAATAGATAATGCGATAAAAAATTTCTTGTCAGGTTTTTCGTCCAGAGGTTTTGCAATCAACCGGTCTATTTCGGCTAAAGTTATTCTACTTTCAATTACCGGCAGTTCTTGGGAGTAATCAATATTCACTATACTTCCTCCGAATGCGTATTTCTAAGTTTTGCTAAATAAGTTACGTTTGGTTTTACATTCAACTCTTCCAAAACATAATAACCTAACTTATGATTTCTATATTGATAAAATTCTCCTTTAGGGTCTTTAATATTTCCAAATTTTATTGCTTCTGTTCCACACGAATTTTGGCATGCAGTACGAACATCACTTCCTTTAAGCGGTTGATTTTTACGAATCGCTTCTTCGCGTGCATCCATAATTCGCTGGATACAGAACGAACATTTTTCCATTACTCCGCGCGAGCGAACGGTTACTTCCGGGTTGTGCATCAACGAAACGGAATCTTGTAAATAATAGCCATCAGCATAATGGTCTCTAAAATTGAAGAAATTAAATCTTCTTACTTTGAACGGGCAGTTGTTTGAACAATAACGGGTTCCGACGCAGCGGTTGTAAACCATTTGATTCAATCCATCGGGGCTGTGTTGGGTAGCTGCAACCGGACAAACATTTTCGCATGGCGCTTGATCGCAATGCTGACAAAGCATCGGCTGAACTGCCGCCTTCGGCTCTTCCGGTGTGCCGGAATAATATCTGTCAATTCTCAACCACATCATTTCCCTTCCCATTGCAACTTGATCTTTGCCCACAACAGGAATATTATTTTCGACGTTGCAGGAAGCGACACAATTTCCGCATCCAATACATCTGTTCAAATCGATTGACATTCCCCATTTCACATCGTTGTAAACAAAATCATCGTACATATTTGGAAGTTTGTGGTCCTTCCCTTTATGAAGAAATTCAGGGTCTTTTATGAATTGAAGTACAGTCCCCTCTTGAATAATATCTCTTTTTAAATGAGCGTCTTTGGTTAATGTGTCATCAAAATTCTGGTGATCTTGCGTTGAGATAACTTTATATGAACCATTTACTTTTGAAACTGAAGCATTTGTTACCATCCAAGGAGAATTTGAATTATCCGAAATAGAATAAAATGGCTGAACGTTAATACCGGCTTCTTCGGCAATAACTCCGGAATTTTTTCTTCCGTAACCGGTTTCAATTGAAATAAAATTATCTGCCACACCAGGTTGAAGAATTACCGGAAGTGTCATTTTTTTATTTCCAGCTTTCACTTCAATCAAATCATTATTTTTTACACTAAGAGCTTTTGCTGATTTTTCCGAAATTGCCGCGTAATTATCCCATGTAACTTTTGAAACCGGATGAGGAAGTTCTTGCAGCCAGCCGTTATTTGCATATCGACCATCGCCTAAGCGGTAACTTTCGGTAATTAAAACTATGAAATTTTTGTTTGAATTTTTAGCCGGGTTAATTCCTTTAAATGATGAAGATGAAAAAGATAAATTCAAATCAGCTGCTTCTTTTGTAGTGATAACGCCATCATGTAAAGCGCCAACCCAAAATTTTTCAAAAGTAAACGGTGATGATATTTTAGGAAAAATATTTTCCAACCAATTTTTCTTTAAATAATCGAGATAAATTTTTTCAGAATAATTTTTAGGATCGTCAGAAAACCAATTTAAAAGAATTGCTTCTTTTTGTCTGGTTGAATAAATTGGAGATATAACCGGCTGCTGTAAACTGTAAACGCCGGTACGAACATTATAATCGCCCCATGATTCCAACGTATGATTTACCGGTAAAACATAATTACTTGCAAATGCAGTTTCATTCTCAGATTCAGATAATGTAATTACCGTGGAAACTTTACCCAGAGCTTTTTCATATTGCAAATCCTGCGGAAGATGGTAAACCGGATTTGTATCGAAGTGAATAACAGCTTTAACCGTTCCGTTCTTCATTGATGAAACCAAAGTTTTTAATTCTTCACTTGAGCTGTAAATCGACTGAGAAATATCAATGGCATCAGTTCTGTATAATTTCGTATTTCCTAAAACTTCATTTAACAAATTAACGGCAACTTGTGTCTGTTCATCAAGCGCTCTGCCGCCGTAAACAATAGCTGAACCGCGGTTGGCAGCTAGATCATTTACCAAAAGCGATAACTTTTTATAATCAATTCCATTTTGAGAAGCGAAATCTTTTAAAGAGAAAGAGGAAATAATATTTTTAATATTCACGTCAACAGCGTTAGAAGAAATATTTTTCTTTGAGATTAACTCGTTTAATAGAGAAAGAACGAATGCTAATTGATTATCCGGACGAACACGAAAGCGGTAATCTGCATTCATTCCGGTTAACGACATACTCCCTTCCGCAACGTACAAGCGGTTAAAAGATTTCACATCATTAACATTTTTTCTGTCGGAGAATAATCTCATTTGCTCAATAACATTTCCTTCCACGCCTAAAAAATCACCTTCGAGTGAAAGGATAATGTTTGCTTCATTCCATTTTATTAACGGAAAAACATCCCCGCCATAACATTTCTTCCACGCATAGTTTTTAATTTCATTATGGAAAACATCGTAAGAATAAATTTTTGCGGATGGATATTTAAACTTAAATTCTTCAAATAATCTTTTGCTTGTTGGAGAATTGAAGCGATGGGTTACAACGGCTATTTCTTCGCCGGCAGCTGAGTCCATAATATTTTTTATTTGAGAATCAACACTCTCCCAGCTTGCTTTGTCGAAGATTCCACCTTGTTTTACCAATGGGAACTGCAAGCGGGAAGGATCATATAAATTAAGAATGGATGCTTCCCCTTTAGCGCAAATTTTCCCTTTATTTACTGGGTGATCGGGATTGCCGTCAATTTTTATCGGTCTGCCTTCTCTTGTTTTGATAAGAATTCCGCAATTTTGAACACAGCCGTTACACGTTGAAGCATAATAATTTGGTTTGCCAAGAGTAACTTCTTCAGGTTTTACGTTGTAAGGAATCACTTCCCCTTTATCTCTATAATCCGAACAACCGGCTCCGGCTAACGCGGCCGAAGCACTGAGCAGAGCAATAAATTTTCTTCTGGAGATGCCGGACAAGTTTTTATCGACACTAAAATCATCGGTTACGCTTTCAGAGAATTCATGTTTTTTGGCTTCGAGAGTTTTCTGATCGGCGTATAACTCTTCAAAACTTCGCCAATAATTTGCTTCCGGTTTATCATTTTGTGAAAAATTTTTATCAGCCATTTATAGCACCTGTCGAATTTCTCTTTACCGCATAAGGATTTTCTTTTACCGATATTTTAGCAACACTACATTTCTTGTTAAACAAAAGCTTAACAGGATTTGATAGAATTGCCGCACCAGTTATCAAAACAGCGCTCAGAGATATAAAAAATTTTTTTCTTGAAACTTTCATCTTATTTTCCATTCATAAACTATCTGTGGCAAGCCCAGCAATTGTCCGGACCGTTTTTCACTTGTTTTAAATAAGGTAATTTTGCCTGAGCATTTCTATGACAATCGAGGCAAGCCTTCATTACAAAAGAATTCATTTGTCCAACAACTTCCATTTGAGGAATATCCCCATGGCAGGAAACGCATTGAATCCCTTTATTTACATGAACGCTATGATTGAAATAAGCGTAATCAGGAACTTTATGGATTCTTTTCCACGGAATTGGAATTCCTTCTTTAAAATATTTTGTTAATTTGATTATCTCAGGACGATCTTTTCGCGCTATCGTATGACAATTCATACAAATTGAAGCCGCAGGAATACTTGCATGCCTCGAACTTTCAACCGAAGTATGGCAGTACTGGCAATCGATTTTCAGTGTTCCAGCATGAAGAAGATGAGAAAATTTAATTGGTTGAACTGGAGAATATCCAACCCCGTCTCTTTCCGCGCGAGATACAAAATAGGTGATGCTAAATGCTGCCACCACTACAAATAAAACCAAAGGCAATCTGACTCTCAGTAGATAATCTAAAAATTGCTTAGACATCTAATTCCTTTTTTATGATAGTTAAAATTCTAACAAACTTGATTAATTTTTAGTTCAATATTGGAAACACAATATTCATTTTTTTTGAAGAGTAGGTTAAAATGATCTAAATCGATGAGGCAAAGTTAAAAAATTGAATCTTAAAATAAAATATTTAAAAACATTTTCTTGTTAAATATTATTTTCCATGGATTTTTTTACAAGAGAAATTGTGTGCAGAACCTCCATTTTTAATCCATATTTTTTAATTCCGTACTTCAATTGTCCTATACAGCCCGGATTCCCGGCAACAACAACATCCGCTCCGGTGTCCTTGAGGTTTTTCATTTTACGTTCAAGAATCTTTTCCGCATCGTCATGGCGCGTTACGTTATAAATACCTGCGCTGCCGCAGCACCATGTTGATTCTTCTAAAGGAATCAAATTCAAACCCGGAATTTGCTGCAAAAGCTTTCGTGGTTCTTCAGTTATTTTTTGTGAGTGGCATAAATGGCATGCATCGTGATAAGTAACTGTTTCTTCCAAAGAATGCATTTGATTATTTGGACCAAAGTTCGCGAGAAATTCTGAAATATCTTTTACGCGTTGGGAAAACATTTTAGCTTTTTGAGCATACTGAGGATCATCTGCAAAAAGATGAACATATTCTTTCATAAAAGCTCCGCATCCCGCTGAATTGGAAATCAGAAAATCATACTCAAACTCTGAAAAGACATCCAAATTTTTCTTTGCAAGCTCTTTTGCCTTTTCAATTTCTCCATTATGTGCGTGAAGCGAACCGCAGCAGACTTGTTTTTTCGGCGTAATTATTTCACATTGATTTTTTTGAAGAACTTCGATCGTATCAAAATTTATATCTGAAAATGCTACATCCATTATACAGCCGGTTGAAAATGCTATTTTGTACTTGGCGGGATTTTCGGGAAAGGTTTTTTCTTTCAAACCTTCACTCGAAAAAACTTTAGATATTTTGGGAGTGAGACTTTCGATTTCAATCAATTTTTTAGCGGTTGGGAAAACGGACAAAACTTTTATTAATACTTTTTGAATGCCGGAATTTTGATAGAAGTAAAGAAATCTTGCAAGTAATTTGAGTCTCGAATGTTGAGCGACAATGGAATTGAGTAAGAATTTTTTAATTGCTTTATTTATTTTTGAAGAACCTACACTGCTATGCTCAATAATTACTCTTGCGCTTTCAACCATTTTTCCATATTGAACGCCTGCCGGACATGCGGTTTCGCAAGCCTGACAATCTAAACAAAAATTCATTTCTTCCGCAAAAAGATTTGATAACTCAAGCTTCCCTTCCGCAATTGATTTGATCAATTTTATTCTTCCGCGAGGAGAAGAACGTTCTAATTTTGTTAGTTCATACGTTGGACAAGTTGCAAGACACATTCCACAGTGCATACATTGCGTAAGAACATCATCGTTTGGTAAAAATTTTAAGAGAGTTGCTTTATCTTTGGGAGAAATCATTTTTATATTTTAGTGATGAGAATGAAAATCCGGAATTTGTTCTCTCTTTGTCGGAAGCGTTCCTTCACATCTTGGTGCAATCGTAAGAATTTTCCCGGGATTTAAAACATTGTTTGGATCAACAACCATTTTAATTTTTTTCATAAATTCAATCCCTTCTTTTCCGACAGCGCTTTCAAGAAAATCTTTTTTCGCTAATCCTGTTCCATGCTCGCCAGTAATCGTTCCTCCCAATTTTATCGCTTCGTTAAAAATAAAACCAAATGCTTTATGTGCGCGTGTAATTTCAACGGAATCTCTTTCATCGGTAAGGCATGTAGGGTGTAAATTCCCATCACCAGCGTGACCGAAATTTCCAATTGCTACATTAAAATTTGAAGCTGCTTCTCTAACCTTTTCAATCATCACCGGCAATTCGCTTCTTGGAACTGTCGCATCTTCTAAAATGGTTGTCGGCTTTCTCCTTGCCAATGCGCTGAAAGCCGATCTACGCGCAGTCTTTAAGAGTAAAGCTTCAGTTGGGTCTTCAGCAATCCGAATTTGCGCGGCATTATTTTTCTTTAATATTGAAACGATAGTTTCCGCATCTTCATCAACACTACTTACTCTTCCGTCAACTTCAATTAACAACATTGCTTCTGAATTTCGGTCTAACCCGATTTTCGTATAATCTTCAACACAATTCATTGTAGTATTATCTAGAAATTCAACCATGCTTGGTGTTATTCGTGAAGAAATAATGTCGGCAACAGATTTACCGCTGTCAATTATTTTTTTGAAATTCACAGTAATCGTTTTTGAACGAGTTGGAAGCGGAATGAGTTTGAGCAGAATTTTTGTAAATATTCCAAGCGTCCCCTCACTGCCGATCACTATATCTTTTAAATTATAACCGGCAACATCTTTAACACTTTTCCCGCCGATTTTTAGAAATTCACCGGTTGGAAGAATCATTTCAACACCGAGAACATAATTTTTTGTTACACCATATTTTAATCCGCGCAAACCTCCGGCGTTTTCTGCAACATTTCCACCGATAGTGCAAACATTCATACTTCCCGGATCGGGTGGATAAAACAATCCAAGTTTTTCAACTTCTTTTTGAAGAACTCCGGTAACCATACCGGGTTCGACAAGCGCGGTTAAATTTGCTATATCAATTTCTATAATTTTATTCCATTTTGTCATCACAACAACAATGGAATTCTCAACGGGAATAGAACCGCCGCTCAAACCTGTTCCAGCACCACGGGGAATAATCGAAAACTTTTCTTTGTTTGCTAAATGAAGTAATTCTGAAATTTGTTCGTTGTTTTGCGGAAAGACAACCGCTTCGGGAAGCTGTTGTAACATTGGTGTGCCGTCGTATGAGTAGCTGATTCTATCTTCCGGCGAATCGTAATAATGCTCGCTTCCAACAATTTTTTTAATTTTTTCTAAGATGAAAGGTTGCATAAATTTTATTCAATAAAATGTTTTATAAATATTTCTTTAACATTAATCCTGATAGTTATGCTCTACAACTAAAAGTATTGTATTATTTATTCGCCTTAACATGGTTCTTTCTAAATTTTCGTTCATAAGAACGAGATGAAAAGATTTAGATTTTTCATAATTCAGATATTTACTGAAATCGAGATTGAGCAAAAAAGAATCATTCGAAGAATCATTTTTCCCTTTGTAATATTTTATTATAATATTTTTTGTCGTGCAATAATTTCAAACCGTTTTGAAATTGCGTATCTGTAATCAAACTCGCTTTCACTCTGCCGTTCATTCCAAGATATCTGGAAGCTAATTCTTCTTTCAGCAGATCGAGAATATCGCGTTTATCATTTTCTACTAATTGAGTTAAGTTATCTTTAAATTCCTTTTGCAATTCCAACATTTTACTTTTTAACACAACATAAGTTTTGTCATTTTCCGAGAGGGAAACCAATTCATTAACTTTCTTTTCAATTTCAGATTGATATTTGTAATTTTCTTTTTGTAGAAACAAACGAAATTCCGCAAGGATTTTTTCATCTTTCAAACTGCTGTACGACTCTTTTTGATTTGAATCATAATAAATATTGGCAAACTTAAAGAGCAATCCTTTGGCTAAAATATCCTGTATAAAACTGCTGATTTTTTCATCTTGCACAATACTGTCCGGTGTAATTCCACCGGAACTAAGCACTCGTCTTTTATGATCTGTTGCAAAAGTAGATTCTATTAGCGTGTCATACTCGGCAATTACATCATTCTTTTTCCCGTAATCAATTTTCTGAATGCATCTTCCGCTTGGCGTAAAATATTTAGCTGACGTTATTTTAAGCGAAGTATTATAAGATAAAGGTGTAATGGTTTGTACTAATCCTTTCCCAAAAGATTTTGTACCGACGATAATCCCTCTATCGTGGTCTTGAATTGCACCGGCAACAATTTCCGAAGCAGATGCACTTCCATCATTAATAAGGAGCAGTAAATCTGCTTTTGGTAAAAGCGGCTCTTGCTGGGAATAATAACTTCTTAACGATGAGGTATCTCTTCCTTTTGTAGTTACAACTAATTCACCTTTTGGTATAAATTTATTAACGATATCTACCGCAACGTCCAACAATCCTCCGGGATTGCCGCGTAAATCCAAAACAACCGAATTAATTTCTTTTTGTTTTGATAATTCCAAAATAGCTTTTTTTAATTCATCGCCGGAAGAACGTCCGAAGACGTTCAATTTGAAATAAGCAGTATTACTCTCTTCGGGATAAAAACCGTAATACGCCAAATTTTTTACAACTATTTCTTCACGTATTAAATTAAATTTCAAAGTATCTTTTTCAGTCTCACGAAATACTTTGAGCCCAAGAAACGTTCCCGGTTCTCCTTTTACCATAGAAGAGATTTCGTCAAATTTTTCCGGAACAACTTTTTTGTCATTCACTTCTAAAATGATATCACCGACACGCAAACCTTGCCGTTGTGCAGCGTAACCTTCCATCAATTCAAAGATGGTAATTTGATTATCTTTTACACCGATTGATACGCCAATTCCGCCATATTTTCCATTCGTAAGAATTTCAATATCATCTTGTTTTTTTTCATCAATAAAATTTGTGTAGGGATCAAGCGTAGAGAGCATTCCTTTTATTCCCGCGCGAAGAAATTTTTCGGGATTAATTTCATCAACATAGTTGAAAGAAATTTCTTTGTACACACGGGTAAAGATGTCGATGTTTTTTGCAATCTCGAAATAAACATCTTTTTTAACGAAGACAAAACCGAAGAAACTAAAAAATAGTAATCCGGTTAATCCCCAAACAATTTTCTTTTTAAATGATTTTCCTTTAGAACTTTTCAAATTTTTCTACCTCTGCAATAATTTCATTATGAATGCTAGTTATGTCTTGTAAGCCGTTCAATACTTTTATTCTTTTTTCTTTTTCAGCTAAATAAAAATAACCATTTCTTACCCGTTCGTAAAAATCTTTTTTAGATATTTCAATCCGGTCAAGTTCGATTAAAGAATTTTGATGCTTTCTTTTTTCTGCTTCTTCTGTTGGAATATCAATAAAAAAAGTTAAATCGGGAATCGTATTTCCAATAACCAAGTTATTAATTTGTTCAACAATAGCAAGGGGAATTTCTCTTCCGAATCCTTGATACGCTGTAGTAGAATCGTGAAATCTATCCGACAGTACAAAATAGTTTTTTTCTAAATACGGTTGAATAACTTCGCGAACAAGCTGAGCGCGCGATGCTGAAAAAAGGAATATTTCCGTTTCAATAGTTAAATTCAGATGTTTTTTGTCAAGAAGAATTTCGCGTATCTTTTCAGATATTTCGGTTCCTCCCGGCTCTCTCATGATCTTAACGATCTTCCCTTTTCTCTCTAAAAACTCTTTTAACAATTTTACTTGAGTGGATTTTCCGCAAAAATCTATACCTTCAAAAGTTATGAACATATTAGTATTTCTTTATAATATATTTGATGCGTTCAGGGTCTAAATACATAAGTCGTACATATTGCGGTGGGATAACCGTAGGTGATACGCTTCCTACTGTATCGGAAATAATATCGTTGTAATCAATAAACACTTGAAAATCTTTTTCAGTAATTTTTCCCAAAAAATTAATTCCGCCTGTTACCGATACTGAAATTTTATCAGGTAAAAGCAAAATCGTTTTATCCTTTGGAGAATTTTTAAGTTCGATTGGGATATTTTGTATTTCCATATCAACAATTTTTTGGACGTCTCCATAAATTTTAACTTGCGTAGGATCAACATCTACCGCAGGAGAATGATTGATCCCAACTTGCTCCATAAATTGGTTAGAAATTCCTTTCACAAAAAAATCCTTGGTACTTACATCGGAGATATGACTAAGTAATGCTCTTGCACCTGTTAAAGTCACGGAATCCGGGAAAACACGAAGTTGTCTTGCAAGCCCATATCCTTTTCTAAAATCAATTGTAGCAACCGGGTTTACTTTAACTTTTTTACTAATCTTTTTATCCAATTCAATTTGGAAAAAAACCGGTGAAATATCTGTTACTTTGATATCATTGCTGAGCCATTGATTTTCAGATATACCGTTTACGAGTTGATATTTAAAAGAACTTTCTTTTGCAGGAAGAATACAGCGAAATGAAATATCTTTTGATAATAAAACAGATATTAGCCTCCAACCTTGTGCATTCACATTTAGAAGTATGGTTGAAGGTAATTCGCTTTTAATAGCAACACCATTATCATTTACCAAAATTTTTAAAGGAATTTCGATTTTATAATTAAAAAAATTCCCAAGAACTACTGAAATCCAAATGACTACAGCAAATAAAAACGAAGCGATAATTATAGGAAGTTTTTTCTTCATACTGTAAATATAAATGAAAACAGGTTAAACTTGGAAAGAGATTATTTTTTTAACGATTTAAAATATGCTAATAAGGTTTCCCGGTTAGCGCGTGATATCTCCCGCCCGTGAATTGGAAATATTTCAACCCCGCGTGCAAGTTTTCTTAATTGATGAACATTGAAACTTTCTAAATCTTCGGGAGAAACAGATGGAGTATTATATTCATGCTTCTTCTCTTCTTTTTTAGATATTACTTTTTTCTTGTTTTCTCCGGAAATACTTTCTTCCAATTGTAAATCTTTTAAAGCTTCGGCTTTTAATCGTTCTAAAGTACTGGCGCCATGACCGGTTTGCGGCTCAATAGCATCATCAAATAACGAGGCATTCATTATCGGTAAATTTACTTTCTCTTCTGTAGAAGCGACAATGATCGTATTATGTTCAGGTTCAGCTTTTGTTAATTTCTTTTCTTTCTTAAGAGACGGTTCCTCTTTAAGTTTCGCAGGCTTCGGGGGAATTTCTTTTCCCTCAAATGAATTTGCACTATCACTTGAAACAGTTTCATTGTCAGTTTCTGACAAAATTTCCGGGAAAAAGATTCCTAATTGTAAATCGGGATGAGGAATAAGATGCATAGAAATTAATTGACCAACCCGCTTAGCGGCAGCAGCACCTGCTTCAATAGCAGATTTTACAGCAGCAGTTTCGCCGATTATTTTTATAGTGATTAAAGCCGGAGTAACTTTCTCTTTACCAATTAAAGATACATTGGCAGCTTTAAGCATTGCATCAGCCGCCACTATTGCTCCAACCAAACCCTTTGTCTCAACTAAACCAAGAGCTTGAGGCATATAAAATTATTTAGAGCTTCGTTTCGGTAAAATCGATTCGACTTCCGTATGAGGTCTTGGAATTACATGTACCGAAACCAATTCACCTACACGTTGTGCTGCGGCTGCTCCGGCATCAGTAGCAGCTTTAACTGCTCCTACATCACCTCTTACCATTACTGTAACATAACCGCCTCCGATAGTTTCTTTTCCGAGTAGTTCAACTTTAGCGGCTTTAACCATTGCATCGGCTGCTTCGATAGCTCCGATTAATCCTTTGGTTTCAATCATTCCAAGTGCGTCAAGTGACATAGTTTTGCTCCATATTTGATGTTTTTGTTGTTCAAAAAATAAACGTTAATAACATTAATGTCAATCAGAATAAATAATATTTTTCAATGCCCCGTTTCAACAAGATATTCTTGAAGAATAATTGCTGCGGCGTTTCTATCAACTAAACCCTTTTCTCTTCTTTTTGATTTCTTTGGAACGGTAATCAAAATTCTCTCCTGCGCAAGAGAAGAAGAATAACTTTCATCAACAAGAATAACCTCAAGCGCAAAAAGTTGTTCAAGCTTTGTTTTGAACTTCATAATCTTTTCAGTCATTATTGAAGTTTGACCATCTTCTCTTAATGGATTTCCTAAAATGATTTTTTCTACTTCTTGCTCCCGAACAATTTTTTTTAATTCTACAAAAAATGAACTATCGTTTAGCAAAGTTAAAAAAGGATAGGCAAAAGTTTTTAGTGGGTCGCATAAAGCTAATCCGATCCGCTTTGCCCCGTAGTCAATAGCAAGAATTCTTGAAAGTTTTTCGCTTTCGGTTCTACTGGACATAATTTTCTAACCGGGTAACGGTATAAACGCCTTTTATCTTTTTAAGCCGATCGATAACACGTGAGAGGTGCTCTAAATTCTGAACGAATAGTGTAACCGTCCCTTCGAATTTTGAATTTTTTGTATCAATGTTAATCGATTTGATATTTGTATTTTGAAAGGTTACAACTTGATGTGCAATTTCGCTTAATAAACCGGGTTGGTCTTCACCTTTAAGCGAAAGTCCAACTATAAAATTTGAATTCTCAAGCGCCGGCCATTCAACGGAAATAATTTTTTCGGATTCTTTTTCAGAAAGCTGGAGCATACTCTTACAATTTTTCCGGTGAATTTTTATCCCTTCACCTTTGGTAATAAAGCCCACAACTTGATCTCCGGGAATCGGGTTGCAGCATTTTGAATAAGAAAAAAGTAAATCCGAACTTTCTCCATTAACAACCAACTTTCCACCTGAAGAACGTGCATACTGGGCAAAATTCTCAAATTCAGCATTCACTTGCGGGGATTTTTTTTCTTCTTCTTTGTCCGGTAAATGCGAACTTAATATTTCATCAAGATTAATTTTCCCTTGTGCAATTGCTTTATAAAGTTGCTTGGAGTTATCAAATTTTAAATTTAAATATACCTTTGCAATATCTTGTTGAGTAAAGGAAAGTTTCAATTTTTTGATTTTCTTTTCCCACAATTCTTTCCCCGCCTTAGCTAAGTCGTCGTCCTCTTTGTTCAACCATTTCCTCACCTCAGTTTTAGCTTTATGAGTTATAACAAACTTCAACCAGTTTCTATTCGGGTGTTGATTTTTTGAGATGATAATTTCTACTTGATCGCCGCTGTGCAGTTGTGTGTCTAATGGGACAATTTTTTTATTTACCTTTGCCCCAATGCAGTGGAATCCAATCTTCGAGTGAATATCAAAAGCAAAATCAACCGGTGTACTTTTTAGCGGCAGTCTGCGCAGATCACCGTTTGGAGTAAAAACATAAATTTCATCAGAATATAAATTCAGTTTGAAATTTTCAAGAATGTTTTTTCTGACGTCTTCTGTTCCACTCGATTCTATCATTTCACGAATCCAGGAAACATAGCTGTTCATTGTTTGATCAATAGTAGGATTCCCTTCTTTATATCTCCAATGTGCAGCTACTCCTTTCTCTGCGATGTCGTGCATTTTTCTAGTACGGATTTGTACTTCAACTAATTCGCCGTCCGGCCCAACAACGGTAGTATGAATTGATTGATAATTGTTTGTTTTGGGAATTGCTATATAATCTTTAAATCTATCCGGGACCGGAATAAAAACTTGATTGATAATCCCAAATGCAGTGTAACATTGATTGACGTCATCGGTATCCAAAATAATTCTCACAGCAAAAAGATCATATATTTCTTCAAACGGTTTGTTCCGTTTAATCATTTTCCGATAAATGCTGTAAAGATGTTTTGGTCTCCCGCTTATTTCAAACTTTATACCGTATTCATTAATTTTTTGGATGATTGGTTCGGAAAATTTATCAATATATTTTTCGCGCTCAGGACGTTTAGCGCTGATTTTCTTTTTAATGTCTTCATAACCTTGTTTGTTCAGTTCCTTAAAAGCTAAATCTTCCAACTCCCATTTTAATTTTCCTAGACCGAAACGATGGGCAAGCGGGGCATAAATTTCAAGTGTTTCTTTTGCAATTCTTTTTCTTTTTTCAGGATTGAGAAAATCAATTGTCCGCATATTGTGCAAACGATCGGCAAATTTTACAACGATCACGCGAATATCTTTTGAAACAGACATCAAAAGTTTGCGGTAATTTTCCGCCTGGTTAATATCCGCCCCTTGAAAAAGCTGTTGAATTTTCGTAAGCCCATCAACGATTAGCGCAATATCGTCTCCAAAATTTTTCTTGATGGTATCTATCGAATATTCCATGTTATCTTCAACAATATCATGGAGTAATGCACATGAGACGGAAATATCGTCAAAGGGAATTTCTGTAGCCAGAATATTTGCCACAGCGTAAGGATGCGTAAAATAAGGCTCATTTGAGGCTCGCGTATCATTTTCATGCGCTACTGCCGAAAAGTCAAATGCCTTTTTAATAAGCTCAACATTTACTGCGGGTAAATTCTTTTGACAGTTTCTTATTAACTCGTCAAGCATTATAGCCGCTGTTACCGGGGCAATATTCATAGTCTATTTATCTTTTTCTAACGTCGTTAATTTTTTTCTTAAAGCGATTATTCTCTCTAACCGCTCCCCTAAAATTTGTTTTTCATAATTCGTGAACTTCTTCTTAAAAAGGATTTCATTGCAAAGAAGAAAAGCTTTGTCATACTCACCTTGTCGTTCATAATCTTGAGCAATTTTATGTTTCAAAACAATTTCATTAATTCTATTTGCCTGTTTTTCTGAAGCATACGAAACCAACAGTTCATAATGGAGTTCAATCGCTTTAGAAAGACTGACGTCTTCATAAGCACGGGCTAAAGCCCACTTAAAACTCCTGTTGTTAGGATATTTTTTCAACGTTTCTTCAGCTAATGAGATTGCCGATAAAGATTTTTTCTGATCAATATAAATCCATAAGAGAGAAACGACACCGGAAACATAATTATAACTTTCTCTTTCAATTCCTTTATTTAGCAATTGAATACCTTCAATTTTTTCATCTGCGAAAAAAGGAAGCCATGCCGCTTTCACACTTTTCCAATATTTATAAGTGCCAATCGCTATTAAAGCTTCATTGAACGATGAATCAATTTTTAGACAATTCTCAAAATAATTTACAGCATTTATTGCCTCTGCGAAAGTCGAAAACCATTTCCCTTGCACTGAAGAGAAGTAAGCCCGGTAACCTTTCACCATTCCAAAAAAAAAGTTTGTCCAAAGTGATTTCTTATCATTATTTTTTTCGACAATAGATTCGGCTTCTTCTAAATATTTTTCGATTTTTTCAGTTTCAAAAGGAATAGCGAGATCATTTGCTTTAGTAATTAACACTGCCGCCATATAAAGTTTTCCGAAAGGCAAATTAGGATAAGCCTGATCAAGCGTTTGAAAAGTTTTTCCGGCTTGGTCATAATTTTGTTCCATAATTGATCCAATTCCCTTTTTTAACAGAAAATCAACATGCTGATCCGGATAGCTTTGCGCAAAAGTAATTGGAAGAAAGAAAAGGACTAAAAAGAAAATTTTATAACGTGCCAAAAGTTCTGTCTCCGGCATCGCCAAGCCCCGGCAATATATATCCGCGCTCGTTAAGTTGTTTATCTAAAGCGGCACAAAATATCGAAACATCCGGATGGTCGTTCGCAATTTTTTTAATCCCTTCCGGAGCCGCTACCAAGCAAGCGAAAACACAATTTTTTACACCGCGTTTTTTTAAATACTTTAACGCTTCGGAAGAAGAACCGCCTGTTGCCAGCATTGGATCAAGTAAAATAACTCTCGCGTTGTGGATGTCTTTTGGAGTTTTGTAATAATATTCCACCGGTTCAAGAGTTTCTTCATTTCTCTGTAAACCGATATGTCCAACTTTTGCATCAGGAATAACTTCAAGAAATCCGCTTACCATACCAAGTCCGGCACGCAAAACCGGTACGAGCACGACATTTTGTTTTAGTAGATATCCGGTTGTTTTTTCCAAAGGAGTTTCAACATCAATTTTAGTTAAGTGATATTCCTTACTGATTTCAACAGCAAGAATAAGAGAAATTCTTTTTACTGCAGCGCGAAACACTTCCGGATTTGTTTTCTTGTCCCTAAGGATCGTTATATCTTTTTTAATTAACGGATGGTTGTTTAGATAAAATTTTTTGTGCGTTATTTTCATGTAACTCTCATTTTAATGATTCTGCTTTTCTTCCTAACACCGATAACAAATTTATAAACGGCGATAACGGAGGAGTATAATTATATTCCGTTTGTGTTAATTGAGTAACCGGAATATTATTTTTAATGTAAGTCGAAATTAGATCAGCGTAGCCCGAAACTTCTTTTCCGCCTAAAAACGAAGCGCCTAATATTTTTTTTGAAGAACGATCGAACAATATTTTTCCAAAAACCGTGATGCTCTCTTTCATAACTTTCACAAGATTAGGCACAGCTTCGACCACCGAAGAATATGGAATATTTTTGTTCTGTAATTCTTGTTCGCTTAAACCAACTTGAGCAAAATAACTATTAAATATTTTCACCGAAATATTTTTTATTACCGGTTGTAAAAAAGCATTTCCAAACGCTGCGTTCTCTCCGGCAATATGTCCTTGCCTTTGAGCCAACGTAGCAAGAGGAAAGTAATCATCACTGCGGGTAATAAAATTTTTAATCTCGATGCAATCTCCGCATGCGTAAATATCTTTCTGCGAAGTCTGCAATTTGTTGTTCACTTTTATCCCGCCGAACTTTCCAATATCAAGTTTCGCTTGGAAAGCCAACGAATTGTTTGGTGAAAAACCGGCGCAAGTTATTACAAAGTCAATTTCAATTGAACGTCCTTCAGACACTAATTCAACAACTTTAGAATTATTAAATCTGTACTTAACATTTTCCGCATTTTCTAAAAAGTTAATCTTCTTTTCATCCAATATTTTTTTAACTAATTGTCTAATTTCTTTATCGGCAGAAGGAAAAGGTTCGCTCGCTTGCTCTATTAAATAGACTTCAAAGCCGAGTTTGTTCAATGCTTCAGCGGTTTCCAAACCGATGTATCCCGACCCAATGACACAGGCCCTTTTCTGTTTTGCTTCACTAATAAACTTTTTAATTCGAATTACATCTTCAACAGATTTTAAAGGAGAAACATTCGTGAGTTCGGAAGAGAATTGAGGAACGCGTTTTACTTTTGCACCTGTTGCAAGTATTAATTTATCATAATTGAATTCAAAAGGTTTTAATTCTTTTAACGAAAGAACTAAAACACTTTTTGTGTGAACATTAATTTTTTCTACTTGATGTTTGGTGTAAACTTTCACGTTTTTTTCTTGATAAAACTTTTGTTCATCAAAAAAAACAATGTCCAATGGATTTTCTATTTCACCCGAAAGCACATATGGAAGTTCGCATGTGCCGGTGGAGATGTAATTACTTTGTTCAAATATAATAACCTTTGCATTTGGATTAATGCGCTTCGCTTTTGCAGCTGCAGCCGCACCGGCGGCATTTCCGCCAACAACCACAATGGTTTGCTCAGGTTTCATTTTTCTTTAAAACTTAACGTGAACGGAACTCCGTAAAAACCAAAATGTTTTCGGATGAGTTTTTCCAGGTATCTTTTGTACGCTTCAGTAATATTTTTTGGATAGTTTGAAAAGAAAAGAAAGACGGGATACTTTGTGCCGACTTGATTTATAAATTTTATTTTAACTTCCCTACCCGTAGAAGTTGTCGGCGGCGGAGTTCGTTTAATTTCTTCCAGCAAAGTATCATTTAACTGATCGGTGGGAATTCTCTTTTTTCTTTCCACTTCAATTTCTTTTGCAAGATCAATGAGTTTAAATATGCGCTGTTTGGTTAGTGCTGAAATAAAAACTACCGGCACGTAATCAAGCGAGCCGATTTTGTCGCGTAATTCCATTTCAACTTTTCGCGCAGTGTTCGTTTCCTTTTCAACCAAATCCCATTTGTTGTAAGCGATGATAATCCCTTTTCTCCGTCGCACCGCTTCATCTAATATTTTTTGATCTTGATTTTCAAGTCCGATTGTTGCATCAATTAAAATGACCGCTACATCTGCTTCCGCAATAGCCTTCAAAGTTCTGATTGAAGAAAAATATTCTATACTTTCCAGAATTTTACTTTTCTTTCGAAGTCCGGCTGTATCGATTAAAACAATATCTTCTCCGTAATATTTTATAACCGAATTGATGCTGTCGCGTGTTGTACCGGGAATATCCGTTACGATGCTTCTATTATATCCGAGAAGTGCATTTGTTAAAGAAGATTTACCAACATTCGGTCTGCCGACGATTGCAATTTTTAATCTTTTATCTTCCTCTTCTTCAACCTGTTCAACAAAATCATTCGTTAAAAGATCAAGAAAATCGCCTGTGCCTCTTCCCACCAAAGCAGAAACCGGAAGAGGATCGCCGAGACCAAGAGCGTAAAATTCATGTAACAAATGATCCTGGTTATGTGAATCAACTTTATTCACAAGCAGAAAACATTTTTTCTGAGCCTGACGCAGCATTTGCCCAATTAAAGTATCAACCGGTAATATACCATCGCGCGAGTTGGTTATAAAAAGGATGACATCCGATTCTTCAATTGCAATTTCAACTTGCTCACGGATGGCCGTTTCAAAAAGGTCGGGAGAATTAGGGACGTACCCGCCTGTATCAATTAAATTAAATTTTTTATTATTCCACTCAACTTCTCCGTAATTACGGTCTCTTGTTATGCCGCTCGCATCATCAACAATTGCATCGCGTACACCGGTTAAACGGTTATAGAGAGTTGATTTACCGACATTCGGTCTTCCTACTATTACAACTAAAGGTATTTTCATTTATTGTTTGTTTTTCTAATTTTTTCATTGTAAAGGTACGGAATTTTTTGAGATTTGTAATTAAGAGAAACCCGCTAAAGCAATATAAAAGCAAGATATTACACCCCTCTGACAGCATTGAACCTAAAAGCTAAATGAGTACCTTTATAAGAATAACCCCTTTTTTAAGCCACCTTAAACATTTTTTGATATTTTTGTTTCAGTATTTTTAGATCATGCACAGTTAATAGAAAAATCTCTTCTATATGAACAGCCAACTCATCAGCTCCTTCAAATGAATTTTGTCTGCCAAGCTGCTCAAGGTCTGCGGCAATTTTAGTTATTTCTTCCAATCCCAAAGTAACGCTGCCCCCTTTTAATTTGTGAGCGCAAAATACAAGGTCTTTTGAATTTTTATTTCTAACCGCTTCAATAATCAATTCAATCAACTTAGGAGTATCCGTTAAATAAATATCCAATATTTCAACAAAGAACTG
>JALNWB010000061.1 GCA_023231105.1 Ignavibacteriaceae bacterium
AAAAAAACAATTTTCTTAAAATCACAAAACGCACTTTTGACTACCAACATTTTATTGCCAATTTTTATTCCTTCCATTTGCTCCTTCTATCTTTATTTTAACACAACCAATTTTTTTGTAGCAAGAAAATTATCTGTTTGCATCGTGTAGAAGTAAACGCCTGAAGTTAATTTTACAGCGTCAAAAGTAACTTCGTAAGTTCCTTCGGATTTTTCCTCTTCAACTAAAGTCTGCACTTCTTTCCCGAGCACATCAAATACTTTTAATGTTACAAAACTTTTCTTCGGAACCGAGAACTTAATCGTAGTCGCAGGATTAAAAGGATTCGGATAATTTTGTTCAAGTGAAAATTGTGTCGGTATGGTCGTTGAATTTTCTTCAACTGAAATTTCTGTGAGAATATCATTTAAATTAATTTCAAAAGCCGAGCGTCCGTGTGTAGCCGCACGTAGCAACCGTTTTGTAGCGTTTGCAAAATAACTGAAATCCAAAACAGGAACGTAAGGCATTCCGTTTCCTAATCTGCTCCAGGTTGTTCCGTTGTTTGCTGTGTAATAAACGCCCAAATCATTTCCAGCATACATGTATGCATTGTTCACCGGATCGATAAAAAGATCATTGCATGGTACATCGGGTAAATTTCCGCTGATGTTTGTCCAACTGTTTCCCAAATCGGTCGAACGGAAAATTTTTCCGGCAGCAAAACCGGAACGGACAAAATAAACAGTATTTTCATCTTTCGGATCAGTTACAACCCGCGCTATATAATTATTGGGAGTAGGAATTTTTGAAGTTCTATCCACCCACGTTACACCGCCATCTGTTGAAACTTTTATTTCTGGTGATGTTGAATATTCTCCTGCTACAAAAATAAAGTTGTTAGGATTTACTTTACTTTGATCGAAAGAAACAATTGTTTTTGATGCTGCCTTAGGAGCTATGTTTGTCCATGATGAACCTGAGTTTGTCGATTTCCAAAAGCTGGTTGAAGCTGCATAAAGAATTGTATGATCCGTTACGTGCATCGCAAATGGAGTAGTCCAGGCGGAAGCGGCGTCCCACGCCGGTGAAATGTCTGTCCAGTTACTTGCACCACCATCCGTTGATTTAACAAGACTTCCTTGTTGAGTGCTGTAATAAACAATGTTCGGATTAGTGTAATCGTAAAAACATTCCATCCCATCACCGGTGCTCACAAAACTCCAACTCGAACTTCCTTTGTTGGTTGTTCTAAAGACACCGTTGTCTTGTGCGCCGCCGAGAAGAATGTTTTCATTTGTTGGATGCGATGCAATCCGGTAAAATTGAATAGTCGAAATTAAATTATTTACGGAAGACCATGAAGTTCCGCCGTTTGTAGATTTGTAAATACCGCCGTCACAACCCACATAAACATAATTCGGATTGGAAGGAGCGAAGACGATTTTATGATAATCAACATGCATTGGGCTGTCCCACGCAGTTGTTCCGCTGTTTGGACCATTAACATTTCTTGAGACGTTGATAGTAGTTCCGTCCGTTGTTTTATGAAGTTCCATATTTCCAAACAAAACATAGTTCGGATCGGTTGGCTTTACGGCTATAGTTAAATCATACCAACCTTGATCATCCCAGGTAGAACCATCATAACTTCCGCCAAGATTTTTTGCAGCAGAAATTTGCGTCCAGTTTGTTCCATCATCAGTAGATTTGTAAGCCTTGGAAACCAAGTTGGAATTATTTGTATAGATGTATGAGTACAAAGTCGAAGGAGCAGAATTTGCAAGTGCAATTTGTATGCGGATAATTGATGAAGTTGAAGGTAACCCGGTATTTGATTGTATCCAGTTAACACCGGCGTTGTTTGAATAATAAACTCCCGCGGTTGTATAACCGCCGCCACAAGAAAAATAAACTCTGTTAGGATCTGTTGGATGGAACACAATATCATTCGGGTCTTGCAAAGTTTTAACTCTCGTCCAGGTTACGCCCGCATCGCTGCTTCTCCAAATTCCTTCGTTTGACATATTTCCCTTAAACCAATTGCCGCTTGCCAATGCCGCAAGAATAATATTAGAATTGGATGGACTAACCGCAATAGCAGCAACGTGGGTTGAACTTCCTATCCCTTGATTGATTTTCGTCCAGCTGCTTCCGCCGTCTGCTGATTTATAAATTCCATCACCGGAATAAGTATTCATGTCATATCCGGCAAGCAATTCTCCTGTGCCTGCATAAACTGTTTCGGGATTATGCGGATCAATCGCTATCGCACCAAATGTTAAAAGCTCAAATTGACTTGATAAATCTTGCCAGCTAATTCCGCCATTCGTGGTTTTCCAAATACCTCCGGCAGCGGCGCCGATATAAACAGTATTTGGATCAGTTGGATGAACTGCTAATCCACGAATTCTGCCGCTAACATTGCCCCAAATATAGGGCCAGCCGGCAGTTATAGATTTTGGTCCTATTGCAGACCATGACACCGAACCTGTAGTTTTTGAGAGAGAGCGTTTATCAGTTGAAATTTGTTTTTCTTTTTCACTGAAAAATTTTGTTAAAGGGATTGTATCCAAAGGAAAAGCCCGCTGCCGATAAAACCATTCCAACCGCTTAAAAGATTTTCTTGCTTTTATTTTCCCGGGAACTTGATCCCAGATGGAAGCGTATTGTCCAAATGATTGCGCTGCGAAAAAGAATGATATAATTAAAATGAATATTTTTTTCATTATAGTTCCAAACGACTAATAAAATTTCTTTAATTCTTATAATGAAATTAAGAAAAACTTAGGTGAAAAAAGGTGTAAATTCTTTGCTGTAGCTGGTAAGTTGCGCTAAATCAATTTGATGTTTCGCTAATGATTGAATAGAAATATAAATAAAGCGAAGTGAAGTTTCTGCTTCATCTTCGCTTTCGAATGGCAATGAAATTTATTTTGCCCCGAGTGTTACTTTTACGGTGATCAATTCATTATTTCTTTTAACTTGAATTTCTACAATATCTCCTGGAACGCGATCTTGCAAAGCGTAAATGTAATCATAAATGTTTTCAATTTTTTTATCGCCAAATTTGACCATAATATCATTGGCTTTTAATCCGGCTTTCTCTGCGGGGCTTCCCGGGCTTACTCCGGATAATTTAAATCCTTCGCTGTTGCTTGAATAATCGGGAACAGTTCCAACATAAACTTTCCAACCGCTTGAACTTTGTTCATTTCGCGGTACGTTGATGTAATCCGGTTTTTCCGATTGGTTGGTTATAGTGTTGGCAACATCAAAAACGTAATTCAGAATTTTTTCTTCTCCGGTTGAGTTAATTAAATCAGCATCGTCTGTAGGGCGGTGGTAATCTGAATGAACTCCGGTAAAGAAGAAAAGTACCGGAATGGATTTCCCATAAAATGATGATTGATCGCTTGGACCGAAGCCTTCATCATTAAAAGCTAATTTAAACGATGCTATATTCTTTTCGTTAAGCAAATCTTTCCATTTTGATGAAGTTCCGGTTCCGTAAATCGTAAGTGAGTTTTCTCCATTTAATCTTCCAATCATATCCAGGTTAAGCATCGTTACCATTTTTTCTACCGGAACCGGAGGATTATTTACAAAATAATTTGAACCAAGCAAACCTAATTCTTCACCCGAAAAAGTTACAAAAATAATACTTCGTTTCAATTGATTTTTTATCGAAGCAAATTTTTCAGCGAGTTCAAGCACGCCGGATGTGCCGGAAGCGTTATCATCCGCGCCGTTATGGATTTGCTCATCGGTTCCTTTATATAGAGAACCGTCGCCACCCATTCCTAAATGATCGTAATGAGCGCCGATGACGAGGTATTCATCTTTTAATTTCGGATCGGTTCCTTCTAAATAACCGCAAACATTTACCGTCTTTGCTTCAACTTCTTTAATTTCAGTTATTAATTTTGCTGAAGATTTTACAAATTCAAACGAAGCGGTTTTGTTGCTGTCTTTCATCATCTTTTGGTGCTGCGCAAAATTTAAGTTTTCAGCCTCAAATATTTTATCAATAAAATTTCTGCTAACATGAAGAACGGAAAAATCTTTAACTCCGCCGGCTCTATCATATTTGAATTTTACGAAATCACCGGCAAAATCTTTTGGTAAGTGACCATTGACGAAAATAATTCCAGCCGCCCCTTTTTCTTTAGCGAGCGCAGCTTTCAACCGTAAGCTGGAAAATTTTTCGAATTCGGAATGCGGATTATCATACTCGGGATTATTCCTCATCACTACAACAATTTTACCTTTCACATCAAGGCTTTTGTAATCGTCATAATTCAATTTCGGGGCGGAAATTCCATATCCGGCAAAAACTAATTTCGCTTTGCTTTTACTTGATCCGGAAAAAGGAGTAGTAACAAAATCTTTCCCATACTTTAATTTTATTTCTTTTCCGTTCACTTTAAAAGAAAGAGCATTGTTTTTAGAAGCTTTTACATCGGAAGTGAAAGAATATTCTTGGAAGAATGAATTTTTGAAAAGCGGTTTTAATCCGAATAACTTAAATTGATCTTTGATATAATTAGCTGCAACAATAATTTCTTTACTTCCGCTTGCTCTTCCTTTCATGTCATCGGAAGCAAGATAGGAAATGTGTCCAATAATTTCTTTTGCAGTAATTGCACTCTCGTGTTGTTTAACTTGGGGAGAAAGAAAACTGCATGCAAAAAGAACTAGTAGTAGTGATAGTTTGTTTTTCATTTTGAAAATCCTTTTGCTTTATTCAATCCAATCGGCTATAAAAATATTTGTATCGCCATCTTTTTTGTTGAACCGGTTTGAAGCAAAAATTAAATGTTTTCCATCCCGCGTAAACATCGGGAAACCATCGAATGATTCGTAAAAAGTTATTTGTTCCAAGTTAGTACCATCGGAATTGATCATAAACAAATTGAAATCTCTTCCGGATTTACTTCCCGTGTTAGAAGAGAAAATAATCTTTTGTCCGTTGGGAGAAAAGAAAGGAGCGAAACTTGCTTTGCCGAGATGAGTAATTTGTTTCATGTTTTTCCCGTCTGCATCCATCGTAAAAATTTCTAATGCTGTTGGACGAACGTAACCGTTTTTAACCAAGTCATTGTAGTCCGCAAATTCTTGTTCCGTTTTGGGTCGGCTTGCGCGGAAAACGATTTTCGATCCGTCGAGTGAAAAGAAAGCGCCGCCGTCATAACCTTTTTCAAATGTTAATCTTGTTTGATTTGAGCCGTCAAGATTCATTGTATAAAGTTCCGGATCGCCGTCTCGCGTTGAAGTAAAAATTATTTTATCTCCTTTAGGTGAAACCGTAGCCTCGGCGTCATAGCCGTATGTTGAAGTTAATCTTTTAACATTTGAGCCGTCAGCTTTTGCTAAAAAAATATCGAACGATTCATACAGTTTCCAAACATATCCTTTTGATCTATCCGGCAAAGGCGGACAGTTTTCATCTGCAAGATGAGTCGAAGCATAAATAATTAAAGAGTCACCTGGAAGAAAATATGAGCAAGTTGTTCTTCCTTTTCCAGTTGAAACAAGTTTTTTGCCGCTTCCGTCAAGATTCATTGTAAAAATTTGATCGCACTTCAACTCTCCATGAGTAGATTGATAGATCAATTTTTTTTCATCGAATGAAAGATAGGCTTCAGCATTCTCACCATCGGGAGTAATCATACGGATGTTTTTAAGATGTTTTTCTTCGGGGAAACGAAGTGTATCGGAAGTTTGACAGAATAGTATTCCAGTTAGGAATAAAAAAAGAAAATATTTCATACAGCTCCTAATTGATTTTAAAAATTGTTTGAAAGATAAGAATAGTTCCCAAGAAAAATAAAAAAAATTTACTCGGGAATGTGGACGAGAACATATTTTTTTGCGGATTTCCCGATTGACTGTGCTTCATCCATCGTCATGTGCATATCATCCGGAGTGGATTCTTCGTGCCCCGCTTCAAGAATCGCCAGATCAGCGCCCTTTGCCGCTTTAACCAAGGAATCACAATAGCCGGTATCGCCGCCATAACAAATGGCTGTTCCATTATAATTGAAATGAAAACCCAAAGCCGGAACAATTCTTTTTCCTTTTGTGTTTGGAAGATATTCTTTATGTATTACTGCAAACGGTTTAACCGAAACGTTTTTAACGGAAAACTTTTTCTCTTCACTAATTTTCTTTAATTCAATTTTGTAAGGAAGATTGTGTGAATAGACTTTTGTAAAAGCATGATAAATACTTTCAATTTCAACGCAACCGGCAGGATAATAAATTTTCAGAGGAGAGGTTTTGTTCATTACACGCAAGTAAGTGAGCAAAGACCAAACACCGCCAAGGTGATCATGGTGGCCGTGAGTAACAAAAATGTGGGAAATATTTTTCAAACTTTCCACACCGAGTTCCTTGCTTAAATCACGGAGGATTCCATCGCCCGGATCAATGACAAAATGATTTTTTCCGGCGGTGAGTAAAATCCCGGTTGCAATATTCGGGATTGAGCAAAAGATTTTAATTGAAAAATCTTTTTTCTTCCAAACGATTGGAAATTTTGGCGCTGTTTTGTTTTGATTTTTTTTCATCATAATAAATTAAATAATTATTTGTGCAACAACTCCGCCGATTAAAAACGCAAATATCCATGCGCTGAACCAGATGATCAATCCTTCTTTCATTCCGCGCTCTTTAATCATGATGATAAAAGCCGCAATACAGGGAACAAACAAAGTGATGGTGATTAATGCAACCGTAATTTGCATCGGCGCTAAATTTAAACCGAATAATCCTGCCGCTCCAAAATCCCTTCTAACAACGCCCATAACAAAAGCGGTTGCCGCTTCTTTTGGAAGTTTAAGCCAGTGCACAGTAACCGGTGCTAAAATATTTTGAAAAACAACCAGCATCCCGGTAACATCCAACAAACCTACAAGTAAAGCTCCTACAAAAAACCAAAGAGAAGCTTCTTTCATAAATCCGTATGTTCTAAAAAAAGTTTTTTTGAACGCGTTGTCTAATTTTGGTAAACGCATAATAGGCAAATCAATTAAAAGGGGAGTTGACTGTCCCGGCAAAAATTTATTTAAGGTTGTTGAGATCACTATGAGCGTTGAAAAAATAACGGTTACATAAATGAGCAAAGGAACGACTCCGGCGCCACTTAACAATACCGCAATTACTGCAAGCTGTGCCGAGCAAGGAATGACGTACTGCAGAATTGCAGTTGCAATTGTTTTTTCTCTTTCACTTCCGAGCAGACGCGTAGTAATGGTAGCCATGGTAACGCATCCGAAACCAAGCATTATCGGAATGACGGCTCTACCATTCAATCCAATTTTATTCATCATTCTATCAAGCATTGTTGCCAGGCGGGGAAGATATCCGCTGTCCTCCATCAACGCCATCGCAAAATAAAATGCGGCAACAAGAGGAAGCAGGAGAAACACCAGGTAGGTAATCGTCATGCTGATTATCCCGAATTCACCAAATAATAATTTTACAAAAGGGTTGGGGAAATGGAAATCAACAATAGCATTTTCATCACGCGAAGCATGGTCAAATTCTTGTTTTACTTTTTGATTCTCATTCAGATTTTCTTTAAAAGAATAAACTCTTAATTTTTTAGAAGGATCTTGTTCGTCCTTTAAGGTAACCGAAATTTCGGATGGGGTATAGTTTGCAACAAAAGATTTTAGATAGTACTCAAAATATTTTTTGCCGATTGTTTGTTCAGTAAAATTTACAACTCTCTGTGAAACAAAATCTCCGATAAAAAAATAAAGAACCGTAAGCATCACAAGTAAAATAGGAATTCCCGTAATCGGGTTTAGTGAGTACTTGCCCAGAGCATTAAAGAAAAGTCCTTTGGAAGAATCTTCACGTTCTACCGTTGAAACAATTTCATTTACACGGTTTCTTCGTTCGATGTAAATAATCTCCCGTTCATCACCGGAGCCGCAAGGAACACTATGCCTCTCCGCAATGATTTCATCTCCTTCGATGATTAATAACGCTTCAGCCTGCGAACCAACACGGTTTAAAGTTTCGTGCAAAACGTGATGCAGCGCGTCCGGTTGAATTCCGACTTTGGCATTTGCAATTGCTTCATCAAGTTTTTCAAATCCCATTTTTTTTACTGCAGAGGTTTCATACACAGGCACGCCAAGCAAATCCGAAAGTTTCTCCGCATCAATTACTATTTTTCTTTTTTTCAGTTCATCATTAAAATTTAGAAAAACAGAAATCTTTTTTCCCATATCAATCAATTGAAGCGTAAGAAACAAATCTCTTTCCAGATGAAGCGAGTTGACAACATTAATTACAATATCGGACTCAAGAATAATATCGCGAGCGACTTTTTCTTCATCGTTAAACGATGAAACTCCGTAAACGCCGGGCGTATCATATACCTCGGAATTTTTATAAACTCCTTTGGTTATCGAAACGGTTGTGCCAGGAAAGTTTGAGACATCAACGTAAGTTCCGCTAAGGTAATTGAAGAAAAGCGATTTACCGACATTCGGATTTCCCGCAAGAACGATTTTTGGTATTCCGCTTTTTGTTCCTTCACTTAAACCATTTTCCAAATGCAAATGATGCTCTTTATGTTCGATGAAATCTTTCAAATCTCTTCTCAAATTATTTTAATTCTTACAGAAATTAACTTGGCAAGTTCAAATCCGATTGCAATTTCCTGCCGGTTTTTTTGAACAATGATTGTTCCACCAGGTAATCGTTCCAAGCAAAAAATAGTGTCGCCTTCAGATAACCCGAGGCGGATAAGTTGCACTTTAACTATACCGGAAGGAAGTTTTTCAATTGTAAAGTAAGTTCCTTTTTTAATTTTGTCTAACGTCTTATTTCCCATGATAATATTTGCAGTTCTTTCCTTTTTTGCACCGGGCAAAAATATTAAATGAATAACTTGAAGGAAGAAAATCTAAATCCTGGCAAACCTGCTGCTCAATTTTATCCAGACCTTTGGAAGTGAATTCAAGGATTCTTCCGCACTCGATGCAAATGAGATGATCGTGCATTTGTTTTTTGAAATTGCTTTCAAACCGTTTCATGTTATCGCCGAAGTTGCGGGTTGAAATGAGTTCGCACTGCGCTAACAATTCCAGCGTATTATAAACTGTTGCGCGCGAGATTCTGGAATTTTTCTTTTTCATTTCGATGAAGAGTTCATCCGCAGAAAAATGTCCGTTATATTCCAAAGCCGCATCGAGGATTTCGAAGCGTTCGGGGGTTATCCGGTTACTACCGTTTTTTAGAAATTCTCTAAAAATATCGGTTGCATTTTTTATCGCCAAAGTACTTTCTCATATTATTTAGATTTAATCTACATAAAAATAGAAGATTATTTTTTTAGAAACAAGAAAAAATACTGCTTTCTGAAAAAATTATATTTTCAAAATTGTAGAGAACGGTCGAGACCGTTCCGTCGTTAATTAGTCAAACAGTTTTACAATTCTTAAATATTTTATTTTGTGTATTCATCGGAACGCTCGCGAGCATTCCCTACAGTAGATTTAAAAGAATTGAATTTTACGCAAAATAATATCTGGAAGAAGATAGTTTGATTTTATAATGTAAGTTCAAACTGTAAATGAAAGTTGTTATCCATATTATTAAAAATTTCTGATGCACCTGTGCTTAACGTTTTTTCTTTTGGTTTTGTGGTTTCTGAATATTTAAATGAGAAGTTCAAACTATTTAGCATTCTAATTTTTACCAGAAAATACCATCGAAAACCTTCCCCGTACATTGCCAGGTTGGACATCACACCTGGAAGATCGTTTTCAAACTCGTAAATAGCCGAGTTAAATGAATCGGTTTTGAAGAAAATAATTCTTCCGTATAACGAAATATTTTGTTGCATTTTATATTTAATATCTTGAAAAAAGAGCCAGCCTTTTTCATGGAAAGAATTCTTCTTCAACGCATACGAATTATATTCAACCCGGTTCTTTAGTTGAAGATTGGAAGAAACCGAAAACAGTGTTTCAAAACGGAATTGCTGACGATACCTTTCCGAAAATTCTTTTGTATCCCCTCCGGTTATTACAACATCCTTCTTTTCATTTTTATAGCGGAGTGTTGTTTCAATATTTTTAGTAATTCGGGATGAAAAACTTACAAGAATTTCGTTCCCTTTTGATGAAAGTGGAGTTGAACTTGTTCCCGCCGGAAACATAAATTGGTCAAAATAAAAACTGATTTTGCCAAACTGTGTATTTAAAAGTATTCCGTTGTATAAACCGATTTCATTTTGTAAGTCGTACGGATTTTCCGCAAACGCTCTTCCGTGAAGAGAATAATAATTTCTCGGATAACTTCTTACTGAAAAAACATAACTAAAATTTTGTGAAAATGTTTTTTGCAGAGAATGCAGTTGAGCGACAGAAATTCCATTATAGGAAAATTCTCCCGAAGCGATAAATGAATTTTGTACAAATGAATAAGCCAATGAAGAATGTGAAAACATTTTTCCCTTTGGAGAAGTTGCGCTGCTAGAAGTTTCAACCGGAAGGGAATAAGTCGAAGAATAATAAAGTCCGCTTACGTGAAGCGAATTAGAGACAGCATAATCAATTCTGCCACCGAGAAATTGTTCTTTGGCTGTATTCTTTTTTTTGTGTTCAGTCTCCGTGCGATGATATCCATCAATGGGTATTGAAGAAATTACATTTCTCATAGAATCAATACTTGCATCAAAATAATTCTTTGAAGCGTAAAGAGAAAAATTAAACGGATACAAATCATATTGAACAGCAGCGCCGCGAAAGAAATTATTTTCATCAGTACTTTTGTATGGGATAATATTTTTTCCCCGCTGTCGTGTAACAAAACCAATATCCGCGGACTTTGATGAGGCGTATGGTGACCAAAGTGCAAGCCCGTGACCAAACTCTATAATATAATCTCCTACAACAAGAGAAGAAAAATTACCAAGTTTTTTTGCAGAAAGAGAAAAAGAAGTAAAATCGTTTAAACTCTTTTCTCCAGCATCTTTTTCAGTGAGTATAGAAAGTTGATAAGTATTGTTAAATTCAAATATTCCACGGTTATAAAATTTAATTTTGTTTCCTTGATATTTATTATCAAGAAATCCGGCGCGCGGTTGAAGATCACTAATGATGCGGCTCCGGTATTCAAAATTAAAATTGCGCGAAAAAGAAATAGATGGAGCATATCGCTGTTCTTCCATGAAAGAAGATTGTTCAGCAAAAACAAACGGAAGAAGTTTTCTTACTTTTTCAGAGTTAAGATTTTCAACTGAAAATAATTCGGAGGAAGAAATGAACATTCCGTATTTCTTTCTATGTTCGATAATCAATGCTGCATCAGGCAAATCCAATATTGGAATTTGCAAAAGTTCTTCTGCTGTGCAAGTATTTAGATTTATTGGATGCTTGGTCAGATTTTCAAATTCATCATAAAGAAAATTGTCATCGGATTCATCAGTCGTTTCTTCAAGAACATTTTCTAATGTTTCTTCGATATCGATTGATGAAGTATCGGTTTGGGCTTGCGAGAAAGTGAAATATGAAAAGATCAATATGAGAACCGGGAGAAAATATTTTTTCATTACAATTTATAATCCTAAATACTTTCTGATTTTAGCTGTCCGGTTTTCCAATGTTTCTAATCCAAACAAAACAGAAAACTGGTGAGTTAACCCAAGTTCTTGATGAGTAAAAATTGCATAATCAATTTCAAATTGTGAGTAATGAATGCCGAAACCGGCGCTGTATTTAGAAGGTTCGTTTGCAAATCCGCTCCTAAGAGAAAAATAATCATTCAAGTCGTAGTTAATTCCGCATTGTAATGAGGGGTTAAAACCGACTTCACTTTCCAAAGAAAAATTTAAACTTACATTCCGTAAAACATCGTAGCTTATACCGGATCTATAAATTGTTGGGATTTGGTTTTTCTCTTTTCCCCAGGTTGCTTTGTTCAAGTTTTCAGCGATAAATGCAAAGCGGAAATCCGGCGAGAGGTAATAAAGCGCACCGAGAGAAAACGCGAGTGCATTGTCCTCACCATAGTTTCTAATTGAAAGATGATTGAGAGAAAGTGAGACACCGTAAAAGAAATTCTTTGCATATCGGTTGGCGTAAGTGAGAATGAATTTATTTTCTTTGTATAATTCAAAACCGTAAGTTGATAAGCCGAGACCGAAGGAACCATATTCCGTAGGAATTGAAGCGGCAAAAAAAGCATTGGAGAGTTCTTTTACTCCAAACGGAGAAGGGGAATAAAACACGCCGGTTTCAATCCAATTCATTTGTGCAAGGCCGGAAGGATTTGTGAAAAGAGAAAAAGCATCGTTGCTTAAGGCTACATCTGCACTGGCAAGTGAAATTGATTTCGCCCCGGGATTTTGTTGCGCGAAAATTTCTGTAAAGCATATCAGAAAAAGAAATAGTATTGAAAAATTCCTAAGTCTCATAAAAACTTTTTTCTCTTCTTATTTTGTGGCCAAGGAATGATCCTTGACAGCCGAGAAAACCTCCAATTAATTGGATTTTGTGGTATTGTTTTTTATCCCGCCTTTTGGTTACCACCTCCCCGAAAGACAGTAAATGGTTTTGACCTCTCCCTTAGTCCCTCTCCTTGGGCTTGTCCGCCTTTGGCGGAAAGGAGAGGGAAACAGGGTGAGGTTGTTTTTACTTCATCAAAATCATTTTCTTCACTTCACGGAAATTTTTACTTCCGTCTATTGCACTTGCTTGAATTGTATAGAAATATATTCCACTGCTTAATCCGTTTGTGTTGAAGTTTACTTCATAGTAACCGGCATTTTTTTGTTCGTTAAGCAAATCTTTTATTTTTTCGCCGAGAATATTATAGACTTCAATTTTTACTATACTGCTGAGTGGCAAAGCAAATCTTATTAATGTGCTTGGATTAAAAGGATTCGGATAGTTCTGCATTAGCGCAAATATATCTGGGATGAGCTTTTTATTACCATCTACTGTGCTTACACCATTGGCAACTGCTTCTTTTGATAAATCGCTTTCTTGCAGGTCGGTGCCAATAACAGAATACAAGTAATGGTATTTTACACCCGATGAAATATTTGTATCGGTATAAACGGTATCCGTAATAACTGATTTATTTATTTTAATTTTATTTGTGAATGTAGAATCTGTAATATTTTCATATCTGTACATATTGTAACCAATAACATCAATCTCTTTAGCTGCAAGCCATTCAAGCATAATTTTACCCGGATAACTATAAGCATTAAATTCATTAGAAAGCGCCCCCGCTGCTTGAACTACAAATTTGAATCTTGTAAACTCGTCCGGTATTTCGAAATGCTCATTGTCTAATGCCTGGGCAACACGAATTGTATTTATTCCGTCTCCGGTTTTCAAAGTAACATTATAATAAGCCGTCCATATAGTGGAATCAGCGTTCCATTGAGCCGAAGCAGCTACTGCATTTTGTGTAAAAGGTTCTCTTACCCCGAAAGTTAAGAATGGAGCAGTTTTTATCTCCATCGCCCGGTTAAAATAGACATCAAATTTTACTGTCTCAACTCCCACCGGATCAATGACTTCTTCCTGAGGATTTTTATTATTCACCAAAACTTTCCAGACATGGCCATGAGCATTTACTGACGGGCGGGCTAGAACCGGAGTAAATTCAGCTAATGGAAGCGTAGCATCAACATTAAAATCATAAAAATTCTTTTTTATATCATCTTCGTTAGTAGTACCCCAATAATTATTTGGTAATTTTATCAGTGAAGCATTGCCATATAATAAGAGGAAACGACTTTGATTATCAATTACTGTATTGAAGCTAAAGTTCAGGGAGTCACCAGAGTAAAAACTTAAAAACCCATAATAAGAATTATAATTATGGTAAAACAAATTTTCGGAAATTTTGGGATTAGTTCCGTCAAATGTTATTACTGGGTAATTATTAAAGAAATTACAACGGCTGATTGAAGCATTCTTCCCTTTAAAGACTTGCACAGGATTATTATTTCCAATAAAAGTAAAAATACTGTTATTGATATCGATATTTCCAATATACATATCACCTGAAGCAGAAATAATACTTTTTAAATGGTGATAGTTAATATAACTTATAATGGTGGTATCTGTTAAAATATGACTGGAGAATACAAGTCCGCCCCCCAGGTTGGCAACATCGTTACTTGTAATTGTTATAAGACTATCGGGTTTTCCAATCATTTTTAAAAGCCCCCGTATATCCAGAGATTTATCGGGATAAAGCTGTATAATTGTGCCCGGCTTTACTTGGAGTGTAACACCTTCAATTACTCTTGTATTATCAGTAATTACATAAATTTTATCGGGGGACCAAACCTGATCCTGCGTTATCATCCCTTTTACTTCAAAGATTTTTTGAACTTTTATTTTAAATGGAACGCTTAACAGTTTCTCGCTGCCGGAAAACACATCACAAGTAAAAGTAATTATGCGGTTATCAACCAGGTTTGGGTTTATGGTTATTTTCCAGGGGTGTAAATCTCCTGATAATTGGGCATAAGTAGATATTCTACCCAGGTAGGAGATACTATCAATAAATGCAGCGGTGCTTTTATCTTCAAATTCGCTAAAAGATAATTTTGCCCAAACACTATCTGCTGTTCCCCCCGCATTATTTATGGTAGGATAGATTTCAATTGTTTCACCAACATCTGCAATTCCGTCTCTATCAGCACCCGGCAAAGTGTCAACGATTGTATTTTTTACAAAATAGAGATCTGGAGATAACTGATAATCCAAAGCGCTCTTAATATTAAGTATCCCACTATTAGAACTTTGAATGAGCTTAGCAAAAATTTCCTCGTTTGAAATTTGGGGCATGAAACTGCGCATTAAAGCAACTGTTCCCGAAACAATTGGAGCTGCCATTGAGGTGCCGCTTAAAGCTTTGTATCCACCATGTGGAACTGCACTCCATATCGCAACACCCGGAGCTTCGACTTCGTAATTATGTCCAAATGAATTATTCGCAACAATTGGACCGGAGGGATCGTAATTTGAAAAACCAGCTAACCCTCCTCCCTGGTTACTTGCCATTACGCCAAGAACAAATGAATAGCAAGCGGGAAACAAAGGTGCATAAGGAATAGGAGGTTCTATATTTGATTCATCATTACCTGCAGCAGCCACCAATGTAGCAAAGTGGTATGCATTAGCTAACGCATTTTTTAGTGTTAAAGATTCGCCATAACTTCCCAAACTCATATTAATAACAGTAGCGCCATGGTTTGCGGCAAAAATAACCCCGGCAGCTACATCGCTCATGTTGCCCTCACCACTGCTTTGCAAAACTTTTACCGGCATTATCTTAGCTTTCCATGCTATCCCTGCAATTCCTTTTCCATTATTACTTTCCGCCGCCGCTATACCGGCTACATGCGTACCATGGCTATTGTCGTCCATCGGGTCGTTACGGTTGTTTATAAAGTCCCATCCGCGTATATCATCCACAAGTCCGTCATTGTCGTCATCAATACCGTTGCCGGGTATTTCATTTGGGTTTGTCCATATTTTATTTATCAAATCAGGATGTAGCCAATCAACCCCGGTATCAAGTATAGAAATTATTTGAGTTGTATCTCCTATAGTTATGTCCCATGCGGCGGGCGCGTCAACTGCATTTAAATACCATTGATCTCCGTTTTGATACAATGAATCATCAGGCGCTAACATACTATACACAATATAATCCGGCTCGGCATAATCAACATTCGCATCAGCTTTTAACAACTCCACAAGTTGTTTTGGATCAATTTCAGAATCGTAGCGTACTTTATAAATTTTATCTAAGTTAGCAACTTCATGCTCTTGTCCAAGATGATCCTTAAACATTTTATTTGTAGCCTGTGCGGTTGAATTTTTGAATACTTTTTCATAAGAAATGAATTTGTACTTTGAACTCAATTCATCAATGGATGTAATACCGGTTAATGCAGACTGATTGCCGGTGCTTTTACCAAGTACATGTGATAATTGACTGCCATCCTTAAACTTTACAATAATTGTTTTGGATGCATACTTCGGGTTGTATGGGTCAAGATTATGAATGGGTTGGGCAACTATACCCATTGTTGAGATTAGTATTACAATGATGGTAAAGATTTTATTCATGATTAACTCCAATTATTTTTAAAAAGCAAATAAACCTATCATTTTTATTTCATCAAAATCATTTTCTTCACTTCACGGAAATTTTTACTTCCGTCTACTGCATTTACTTGCATCGCATAGAAATATACGCCGCTGGTCAAATTACTTGCATTAAATTCTATATTATAGCTTCCAGCACTTTTAGATTCATTAACCAAGGTTTTCACATATCTCCCAAGAATATCAAATAATATAATTGTTATATGAGACGCTTCAGGTATTCCATATTCTACCCTTGTATTTGGATTAAATGGGTTGGGATAGTTCTGAGCAATGATTGGAAAAAGGATGGCATTTCCATTTTCGGAATTGACAAATGTTGGCGGATAATAGTCATTCACGTTTTGCCACATATAATACTCGGAACCAGGATCAAGTATATAATTCAAAGATGTTGGATCCTCTCCTGGTTTTGCTCTTAGATGATCCTCTGTATCCATTGATTTATAATATCTATAATAAGTTGCCGACCCTTGTGGAGGTGAAGAAAATATATCTGTTGCTGGAGCATAACCGACAATCCCAATTTCTGTCCATCCAGCGGTTTTTAACCTTTGAATTTCAGAGCTTCCCCAACTGTCAAGATAATGATTAGAATCGGTAGGATGCTTTAAAAGGGTTATTGGGCGCGTCGATTTGCTAGAAACAGTTGCTTGATATGAATAGAGATACCCCACAAACGAGTTATCAGCCTCCAATTGCCAGTTATTGTTGGTTAAATTCTGAATAATTTCTTTCCATGGTGGCGTGTTTACATCAGAGTAATTAACAATAACATGTTGATTTGTCGTTTTATGAACGTATCGTTTAACCTGTCTATCAGGTGGACCTTCCTGAACAAAGCTATTTCCAAAATTTGATGCAAGAAATATTTGAGGGTTCTCCCAATCTAGTGTATCATCTTGATATCCCCAACCAGATAATGGAAACTCACTCCCAAGATAGCATCCCAGGTGCAAATGTGGATCATGCGTTCCATCGGCTGAAATGTAGTCTGAAATTTCCCCAAGAAATGTTGCAGCTTGTATTGTATCTCCAACCTGCAAATCCAAATTCCTTTTTAAATGCCCAATCACAATGAAAAATTGTTTTTGTTGAGAAGTTTTGCATTTAAGAATTTGGACTCCTCCGGTTTGACCGTTCGCACCTCCAAAACCAGTTGCTTCTTTTGAAATATAGAGAATCCCCTTCACAGGTGCGACAACAGGTGTTCCGATCGGAGCAGAAAAATCCGAACCAATGTGAAATTGTGTCCCTACCTTTTTTCCAAATTGAAGAAAACCACCAGTCGTAGGGTATTGTGGAATTGGTTTTATCAATAATTGTGCGGTCAGATATTGTAAAGTGAAACAAAATAATACTATAAAAGAAAGAATACGTAAATACCAATTGTTTTTCATTTCCTTTAGGCCTCCTCAGCCCTGCATGATGATTGTTTGATTTCTTAGACTAATTTTTTTTCAAAATGTTTATAACCTGAATGATATATTAGCTGGTTTGCTGGCTATCTATTAAGTATTTTATCTGTAAATGAGCAAAAAGAAAATGATTAAAGTCCAAAATCTAATTGCTCATTCACTTTAACAAAGGTTGACAAATAGCCCCTCACTTTCATTCATCATCCTCTAAAAAATTTCTTCCACCTTTGCCAACCGGTTATTGACAACTGCCTGCCTCGCCAAAAGAGGGGAAATCATTCCATCGGTTTTTCATTCTAACAACCTTTTCCCTACTGCTTTCACTAAATTAAATTTTGTTAAAATATTATCTTTTTGCGGTTCATTGTTTGTAGAATATAAGTGTGGAGAGGGTAACATAGCGCGGCAATTTGCACCGTAAGATGTTTTATTTTTACCTGCCTTGCCATCAGGCAGGATGGATGGTGGTATAAAGCCAAATATACTGCGCAACATAAACTAACAACTCTTAATTTTATTTATAAAATATTGAGTGATTAAAATTTTTGTTCAGGAGAGAATTAGCGGGTACAATTTATCAATCCCACCGTCTGTTCAATTGTTTGTTGCTAACTTAGGTTATCAAAAAACTAAAGTCAAGTTTTATTTTAGAAATTTTACTTTTCACACTGCGCCCAAAATAATGCAACCCCGGCAACTTGGGCATTAACATTTCCCCTTTCACCCTTTCTTTTTAACGATATTTTTAGTAAGATTTCATTGTAAAAAAATTCTGCTCTGTAAAACTGATTTTGAGGAATGATTATGAAGTTTATTCTTGGTTTACTTGTGCTGTTAACTTTTTCATTAAAAGCGCAGGAACTACAGGCTACGGTTACCGTTCAATACGAAAATCTTCCCGTTATTAATAAAGAAAGTCTCGTAAACTTTGCACAGACGGTTCAAGATTATCTAAACAATAATAGATTTTCCGGGGCAGTTTGGAACAATCCTAAAATAAAATGCACATTCACAATTTTCTTCTTATCAGCTGCGGATGAAATTTCTTATACGGCACAAGTTTTCGTCGGCAGCCAGCGACCGGTTTATAATTCAACAAAAAATTCCCCGATGCTGACCATTCTCGATAACAATTGGAATTTCAGTTACGAAAAAAATCAGGCGCTCTACTTTAATCCTTTAGTGAACAATTCAATAACAAGTTTTTTAGATTATTATGCTTACCTAATTTTAGGAATGGATAATGATTCGTGGGAACAAATGAGCGGTACTCCTTATTTTTCAAAAGCGCTTGACATTGTTCACCTTGCTTTGAACAGCAAATACAGTAAGGGGTGGGATAAAAGCGCGGGAAGTTATAACCGGCGTGATTTGGTTGAGGACATTTTAAACGAACGGTTTAGACCCTTCCGTGAAGCTATCTCTGAATATCATTATGGAATCGATCTTTATGAAGTAAATAAAAACAAAGGGCAGAAAAAAATTGTTGCTCTGGTAAATGTTTTGCAGTCCTTGAAAGCTAAACTTGATTTACGCAGTATTTTCATAAAAGTATTTTTTGATGCAAAATATCAGGAGATTATTGAGTATTTAAAAGATTACCCGGATGTCTCTATTTTCAAAGCTTTAAAAGAGATTGATCCACCGCATGCGGGGAAATACGACGAAATAATTTATCAGTGAAACAACTTCACCGAAAGAATTTCATTGTTCTGATCGATTTGCAAAACAGTCTCTAATCCATCAATAACATTTCCAAAAACGGTGTATCTCCCGTTCAAATGCGGGTGAAATGCCTGCATCACAAACCATTGCGAACTCTCCGTATCTTTTCCACTGCTTGCCATTCCTACTATTCCGGTTTGAAATTGATACGGCGAAAATTCCGATACAATCGGAATATCGGAACCGCCCCAACCGGTATTTTCCGGGTCACCGCCTTGTATAACAAAAGCGGGAACAACTCTGTGGAATTTCAATCCGTTGAAAAAGTTTTTTTCTGCAAGCAAACAAAAGTTACCAACTGAAATAGGAGCGACATCAGGTAGAAATTGGATTGTGAAATTTCCTTTTACGGTTTTCACTATTGCTCCTTTATATTTGAAGGCTCTATTCCAAAGCGAAGCAAAATATTTTCGGTTATTTTGAATCGGAATTTGGTGTCCAAGTTTAGTTGATGCGAATTTAGCAATGGAATAGACCGAAGAAGAAATCAGAGTTTCACAGTATTTTTGCGCAAAGTTTTTATCGATCGTCTCTATTGCTTTGTAATAGCTTTCAAGACTTCCGGCAAAGTTTAAATTGTTTTTATTTCGCTTTACATCGGCTAAGATAACGCTAACGATTTTATTTTTATTCTTTGCAGTAAAATTCTCCGAAAGTTCATCCAACAAAGCGGTTGAAAGAGAAATATCTTTTTCTGAAAAAACTTTAAAAACAAAATCACTAAAAGATTTTTTCCCGCTATAATTTTTTTGATGCTTTAACAAAGATGAAAGAATAAAAAGTTTATTCTCTCTTTTCTCGAATGAATATTGCCCGATGAGATAATCATAAATATCTTCCGGTAAAAATGCTAACTCAGCGCAGCTTTGATAGATAAAGGCTTTATCGATGAACGGTTCGTATTCTTCTATAACGTGAGTATCAAGCGTTTGTAAATGTTTTATAAAAGTAATAAACAATTCACCGCGCGTCATCTCCGTAAGATTTTTGTTCTTCAGTTGATTT
>JALNWB010000062.1 GCA_023231105.1 Ignavibacteriaceae bacterium
AATTCTGCTCGCAAAAAAATTAGGAAAGAAGAGAATCATTGCGGAGACCGGCGCCGGGCAGCATGGTGTTGCTGTTGCAACAGTTTGTGCAAAATTTGGAATGCAGTGCGTTGTCTATATGGGCGAAGTTGATACGCATCGGCAAAGTCTAAATGTTTTCAGAATGAAATTACTCGGTGCAGAAGTCATTCCGGTAACTTCAGGAAGTAAAACTTTAAAGGACGCAACTAACGAAGCGATTCGAGATTGGGTGACAAACGTAAAAGACACTCATTATATTATCGGCTCTGTTGTTGGTCCGCATCCCTATCCGATGATAGTTAGGGATTTTCAATCGATTATCGGACATGAGACGAAAGTACAAATTCAAGAAAAAGAAAATCGTTTACCCGATTATATTGTTGCGTGTGTCGGTGGTGGAAGTAACGCAATTGGAATTTTTTATCCTTTCATTGAAGATGAAAAAGTAAAATTGATCGGCGTTGAAGCAGCCGGGTACGGTTTAGAGACAACAAAACATTCGGCAACCTTAACGCTCGGTCGAGAAGGAATTTTTCATGGAATGAAAACTTATCTGCTGCAAAATAAAAACGGACAGGTTGAAGAAGTGCATTCTATTTCTGCCGGACTTGATTATCCCGGTGTTGGACCTGAACATAGTTTATTAAAAGATATAGAAAGGGTGAAGTATGCTTCTGTTACCGATAATGAAGCGTTGATAGCAACTAAATTACTTACAGAGCAAGAAGGAATTCTCCCTGCACTTGAAACTGCGCACGCAATCGCTTATTTAAATTATTTGATGCCGCAGACTTTAGCAGATGAAATTGTCGTTGTAAATATCAGCGGACGCGGTGATAAAGACTTAAATACCATAATTGATAATTTGGGAAAAGAAAAATGATCAAACAGTATATTGAAAAAGTAAATTCCGGGAATGAAAAAGTTCTTTCAATCTTTCTTACTGCCGGTTTCCCGCGTAAAGATGATTTTGTAATTCTTGCGGAAAAAGTTTTACAAGCCGGTGCAGACATGCTCGAAATCTGTATTCCGTTCAGTGACCCGTTGGCAGATGGACCGGTAATTCAATATTCATCGCAAGCTGCATTGGAAAGCGGTATTACGGTTGAAGATGCATTTCACTTTGCAGAAGAAATCAGAAAGAAATCTGATAAACCGCTTATTGCGATGACGTACGCAAATATCGTTTCAAATTATGGAATTGATAAATTTGTGAACGATGCCTCTTCGTCAGGATTAAACGGAGTTATCATTCCCGATTTGTCCCTTGACGAGTACGATAAATTCATAACTTTTCATAAAGATGGTTTTGATATTGTGTTGCTGGCAACTCCCACTTCTTCAAATGAAAGAATAATTTCGCTTGATGAGAAAAGCAGCGGTTTTGTTTATTACGTAAGTGTAACCGGAACTACCGGAACGAGAAATGGTTTTACCGAAGGTGATATTTCTGCAATGCAAAAAACCCGCAAGCTAATTTCTCACAACAAAATGTTAGCTGGTTTCGGAATTTCTTCTCCGGAAAATATTTTGCAGATAAAAGATTTTTGCGAGGGAGTAATTGTAGGAAGTGCGGTGATTAAGAAATTAATGAATAATGAAAGTTATGATTCGATTGCAGCTTTTATTTCTGAATTAAAAAAAGCTTGTAGAGTTACTTTGTAAATTCGTACAGACAAGTATCCCCAATGCGCTTGAACGGTTCTTTGCCAAAACCTTCGATATCTTTTTTCAATGTTTGGATTGAACGTTCAATTATGAAATAACCGTCGTTAGTAAGCAGATCATTTTCAAAAACATATTTGACGACATCGTAAATTGAATATTGAAAAAACGGAGGATCGGCAAGGATTAAATCATACTTTTTTCCAGCTGCATATTTCGCAAATTGAACCGCATCACTTTTTGCGATCTCACAATTATCTTCAACATTTAGGGCTTTAATATTTTCTAAAAGATTTTTGTAAATGGGATAATTCTTTTCTACGAAAGTTACTTTTGCCGCACCACGACTGAGGCTTTCAAATCCCAAAGCGCCGGAACCGGAAAAAAAATCGAGAACAGAAATTCCATCAAAATCAATTTTATTATTTAATAAATTAAAAATAGTTTCGCGCACTCTATCTGTTGTGGGACGTGTGAGATCGGAGTCGGGAGCTTTAATCATTCGCCCCTTCAATGATCCTGAAATGATGCGAAGTTTCACTATTCTAACCGAAATGCTATTCCTGCCGCCGCGGCAAAAGAATGCGCTTTCTCTCTAAAATATTTTTCATTCTGAAAATCTTTAGAAGTATTGAATTGAATAAATGGATTTACCGAGTAACAAGGAATCTGAAGTTGTTCTTCTATATGAGTGATAAATGAAATTGTTACTTCATCTCCACCGAGAAAGCATTTATTAATTTTATATTCGGATAAATCAATCGGAATTTCACTTGCAAGAATTGTCTTAATCTCATTTACAAAATCAGCTTTATTATTGAGAGAAAATACTTTCATAAAAATCGGTTTTTGCTCAAACAAAAGTTCGAATGAAACTAAAGCATCATCAAAATAAATACTGCCCGTAAATCCTTTTTCCTGTTGCCGCTCTAAGAGTTGCACGCTTTTATCAAAAGCAAAATGATCACAATCTACGGTCTTCAACATTAAGTTATTTCTATCGCAAAAAGAGTAGAGTAAATCAATCAATTTCTTCTTCAATGCTACAACTATTGCTTTTGGTTCTTTCACAAAAATTGACTTCTCCATCTCATAAAATTGGAATTGATATTCAGCCTCATTTTTAAATGGATAGAGGACGGAGAATTCCCATCTGAATTGATCTTCCAGATCGTTTTGCATAAGAGTGTTGTCATAGGGAATTTGATAAAAAGTAAAACAGTGCAGCGGCAGTGAAAAGGAAACATCGGTCGTGGAGATTAGTCCCTTAATCAGTATTTCGTTAAAAGCGCCCTGAATTGTTAACAATAACTTTGTATCCCTGTCTGTTTCAAAATGAAGCGGCTCATCAAAATAGACTTCATCAAGAGTATTGATAAGATAGTCGTTGTCGGCAAAAACAAGTTCAACGATCTGTAACTTGTTTTCGGAAAGATTTAGTCCGAGTCGATTTGGTAATTGTTTCATACAAATAATTTCATTTTATTATTTTAAATATACCTTAACTCAAAACAACTTTCCAACAATGGAGTGATAAATTACTTAAGCGTGAGAAATGATTTGAGCTTTGAAATTTTCTTTTCCCCTATGCCTTTAACATTTAAAAGCTCATCCAATGATTTTATAGTTCCAACCCGGTTTCTGTAAGCAAGAATTTGCTCGGCTGTTTTATTGCCTATTCCAGGAAGAGTTGTTAGTTGATCGAGAGAGGCTTTATTAAGGTTCAACGTTCCCGAAAAAGTTTTTTTTGCGTAAGGAAGTTGTTCTGTGTTTTTTGCGATAAAAGGTTTTTCGTTTGGGAAAAGCGATTCGGATTCCGCAGCCGCTGTATCTAATTCCAAACCATTAAAATAGGCGAACAAACTATCTTCTTTTGCGTACGAAAATTTTTTACTTTTTAGCTCCTGTGAACTTGTAAAATATTTTATACCAATACCGATGCAGAGCATTGCGACAACAAAAATGAAAATGTTTATTTCTGTTTCTGTTAAAGAAGTCAACCGTGAAAGTTTCTTAATCATGGTTATCCGGAAGACTTCTTTAATAAAAGATAAATAGAATTACAGCCCGAACCTCTTAAAGAAATTTTTATCATCACTCCCTGAAGTTATTTTTATGTTTGGCATATCTAAAAGCTCTCTCAATAACTCTCTCTCTTTAACGGAAATTTTCTTCGGAACAAAAATATTTACACGAACAAGTTGATCACCAGCGCCGTGTTGATTTAAATGCTGAATCCCTTTTTCACGCATGCGCAGAAGTTTGCCGGGTTGTGTTCCGCCATCAATTTTTAGTTTCGCTTTTCCGTTTAACGTTGGAACTTCAACTTCAGTTCCGAGAACAATTTCCGGAAAACTAATATAGAGATCATAGAGAATATCATCTCCTTCTCTTTTAAAATAATCGTGCGGACTTTCTTGAAATACGACAATGATATCACCCGCAGGACCACCGCGCAAACCGGCATTTCCCTGCCCGCGTAACGTCATGTAATTTCCGTCTGAAACGCCTGCCGGAACATCGATTTTAATAGTGACTTCTTCTTGTTTTCTTCCATCGCCGACACATGCTTTGCAAGGTTTATCAACTACACTTCCCTCACCGTTACAATTTGCACATGGTTGAATGTTTACGAATTGTCCAAAGACTGAACGGGATACGTTTCTAATTTCACCGGTACCGTTACAAACCGAACAAGTTTTAGTAGAACTTCCGTGGTCTGAACCGGTTCCGCTGCATGACTCGCAAGTAACATGTTTTTTTATTTTGATTTTCTTTGAAACGCCGCTTGCAATTTCTTCGAGCGATAATTTTAAAGTTACGCGTAAATCGGAACCTGGCGTTCCGCTTGATCGCCTTCTGCCTCTTCCGCGAGAAGAGGTTTGACCAAAGAAATCATCAAAAATAGAAGAGCCGCCAAAAATATCGGAGAAGTGAGAGAAGATATCGTTCACATTTGAGAAGCCGTGGAAGTCTTGCCCGCCATGCATTCCGCTGTGACCAAATTGATCATAACGTTGCCTTTTGGTTACATCGCTTAAAACTTCGTAAGCTTCGGTGGCTTCTTTAAATTTTTCTTCAGCTTCTTTATTATCAGGATTTCTATCCGGGTGAAACTGCATAGCAATTTTTCTGTAAGCTTTTTTTACTTCATCAGCAGTGGCAGTTTTAGCTACACCTAAAATTTCATAATAATCCCGCTTACTCATAATTTCTCTTCTTTCGTTGTTTCATCCGGAGCTTTATCTTCAATATGAAAATCCTCATTAACTATAACTTTTGCATGGCGAATCACTTTGTCCTGGTAGAGATACCCGGTTTCCAATTCATCAAGCACTACATGCGGCGGTTGTTGTTCATCTTTTTTCTGAAGCAACGCTTCGTGAAAATGAACATCAAACGGTTTGCCGATCGTATCAATTTTTTTAACTCCCTGGTCATCAAGAATTTTCAAAAGTTTATCATAAATCATTTTAATTCCATCTGTAACTGAAGAATTATCCTGAGATTCAGCAAGATGTTTTAATGATCTTTCAAAATCATCAACCACCGGAAGAATTTTTTTAATAAAATTTTCAGCGGCGTATTTAAATAGATTTGAAAATTCGTTTTCGGTTCTTCGTTTATAATTATCAAACTCAGCGACTTTTCGTAATAGTCTATCCTGTAATTCCTTTTTTTCCGTTTCTGCTTTAATAAAATTTAATTTCAATTGCTCGATTTCCTTTTCTTTATTTTCAACTGAAAGATCATTCTGGGGCTCTTCGGAACCCGCTAAAATTTCCGCTTCAGAAGCAGTTGAAGTTGGGTTTTCTTCACTTTTAGTTTGCTCATTATTTAGCGTATCAAATTGATTTTTTTCTTCCGACATTAGTAAATTTCTCCGACTTATCTTTGTGTAAAATATCCCGTTAATATATTAGAAACATAATCTACGATTGCAATTATTTTTGCATATTCCATCCGCTTTGGACCAACGATGCCAAGCGTTCCCACGTTTTCACCAAATTTATATTCTTTTGTAATAACACTGTACTCTTCCATTTTCATATTAGGAATTTCTCTCCCGATTGAAACCGAAACCACACCTTTTTTGCTTTCTGAAGATTGTTCAAGAATGTGTACGATAACTTCTTTTTCCTCTAACAATTCGATAACGCTTTGTATTCTGCTTGCGGTTTCAAACTCAGGCTGTTTAATTAAATTTTTTGTACCGGAAAGAAAAAGTTTTTCTTCTTTTTTCCCATCAATAAAAATTTTATCTACTGCATCGAGGAATAGGGTAATTACCGGTTTTTCTTTTTGATCAACATCATGAAATCTTTCCTGGAATGTCGCGCGAATTTCGGAAAGCGCCAGTCCACTCAATCTTTCATTTAACAACCTTTGCACCGATTGAATTTTCTGTTCTTCAAATTCTGTATTATACTCAAGCGTAATTGTTTTTACCAATCCCGATTTAATTGAAACCACAACCAGAAGCCTGGTGGACGAAATTGTAACAAGCTGAACTTTTTCCAAAATCCCGGTTTCTAAACTTGGATATAAAACGCACGCTATCTGGTTAGTAATGTTTGACAACAATTTAGAGGTTAAAGAAAGAAGTTCTTCCGTTTCACCATATTGTTGATCAAAAGTCTGTTTAATCTTTCTTTGATCGGTTCTATTCAGATGTTCCAATTCCATCAAAGAATCAACATAAACCCGGTATCCTTTGTCTGTCGGCATCCTTCCGGCGGAAGTATGAGGGTGGTTGATAAACCCGCTTTCTTCCAAATCGGACATAATATTCCGAACCGTCGCAGGTGATAACCCGATTTGATATTTTTTCGTAATATTTCTCGAGCCGACAGGTGACGCCGTTAAAATAAATTGTTGAATAATGAGCCTGAGAATATTCTTCTCCCGCTCATTCAAGAGTTCGTGCACAGTAATTTTCTTAATTGTTGCTGTAAATATAATGATTAAACGCCGATTTTTGAAGGCACAGTTAAATCACCCATTTCGGCATCAAATTTAGGAATCATTACAAAAATTAGATGCAAAAATCTTATTTTAGGTTTAGACATTCAAATTTTTACTTCAGTGATTTTTTAAGGATCAAAAGTGGAACAAACATACAAAGCCGCCGGTGTTGATATTAGAGCCGGTGAAGAAACTGTTAAAAGAATAAAAGGATTTGCGAAATCGACTTTTAATGAAAATGTTTTAAGTGATTTAGGATTGTTCGGTGGATTTTTCGAATTTCAAAAAAATGCCTACGCCGAGCCGGTGCTTGTCTCAAGCGTGGATGGAGTCGGTACGAAATTAAAAGTTGCAATTGCTATGAATCTTCATTCATCAATCGGGCAGGATTTGGTAAATCATTGCGTAAACGATATTGCCGTTTGCGGTGCTAAGCCTCTCTTCTTTTTAGATTATTTAGCCTTTGGAAAATTGAATCCGGAAACAGCTTCATCAATTGTTGAAGGATTTTCAGTTGCGTGCAAGCAAAACGGATGCGCTTTGATCGGTGGCGAAACCGCTGAAATGCCGGGCGTTTACCAAGAACATGATTACGATCTTTCCGGCACAATCGTCGGCGTTGTTGAGAAGAAAGAAGTAATTGACGGTAGGAGAATTTGTAAAGGCGATGTGTTGGTGGGATTTCAATCAAACGGACTTCACACCAACGGCTACTCGCTTGCAAGAAAAGTTCTTGAAAAATTTTCGTTCGATCAAAAATTTGATGAATTGGAATTACCATTGGGGAATGAACTTCTTCGCGTTCATAAATCATATTTAAAATTGATTACTCACTTAAAACAAGAAACCAAAATTCACGGATTTTCTCACATCACCGGCGGTGGAATTGTCGGCAATACAAAACGAATTATTCCGGAAGGTTTATCTCTTAAAATTAATTGGGATGCCTGGGATGTTCCGAATCTTTTTAAATTGATCCAAAAAGCCGGCAACATTTCGGATGAAGAAATGAGGGAAGTTTTTAATATTGGTATCGGACTTATTGCTGTCGTTTCCAAAACTGAAATTGACAAAGTGATAACCGCCGCTAAAACATTGAACGAAACCGCAATTCTCCTCGGAGAAGTTATCTAAGAATTATTGAAAAGATTTTAATGTTTATAGACACTCACGCGCATCTCTTTTATCCTAACTATCAGGATGATTTAGATAAAGTTCTTCAAAATGCCAAAGATGAAAAAATTGATTTCATTCTAATTCCGGCAACTGATTTACCAACTTCAGCTAAAGTAATTGAATTGATTGGTAAATACGAAATGCTTTACGGCAGCGTCGGTATCCATCCGCACGATACAAAAGACTGGAATGACGATTGTCTTTTGCAATTAAAAGAGCTGGCGTCGCATAAAAAAGTTGTTGCAATCGGAGAAATCGGGCTCGATTATTTTTACGATTTTTCTCCAAAAGAAAAACAGATTAAAGCTTTCTGGAAACAACTTGAGCTTGCAATTACTTTGGATCTGCCGGTCATCATTCACAACCGTGAAGCTGATGAAGATGTTTTATCAATCGTTTCGGAATTTTCCAAACAAGGTTTGCGCGGGCAATTTCATTGCTTCAGCGGAAGTTTGAAAGACGCTCTTAAAATTATTGAAATGAATTTTTATCTTTCTTTTACCGGCAATATTACTTTTAAAAAGACAGATGACCTTCGTGCCATCGCTTCACAAATTCAACTTCATCATTTACTGCTTGAAACTGATTCGCCATTTATGACTCCCGTTCCGCACCGCGGAAAAAGAAACGAACCGGCAAACATTCCGTTAATTGCACAAAAACTTGCAGAGCTTCATAATGTTACTACTGAAGATGTAGGGCGTATAACTTCTTTTAATACATTTAAACTTTTTGGCATCGGTAAAAAAGCCGGAACAAGTTTTACGTATAAACTTGGCAACTCTCTTTACATCAACATTACAAACCGGTGTAATGCAAGTTGTTATTTTTGCGACAAAGACGGCGATGCGGTAATCAACGGATACAATTTACGAATGGGAAAAAGCGATGAACCGCCGGCAGAAATTTATATCAACGAAATCGGCGACCCGAAGCAATTTGATGAAATAGTTTTTTGCGGTTACGGCGAACCGACAATCCGTTTTGATGTAGTAAAGCAAATTGCAAAATACGTGAAAGAAAACGGCGGCAGAACACGGCTGAATACTAACGGTCACGGAAATGTTATTAACAAAAGAAATATTGTTCCGGAACTTGCAAACCTTATTGATATTGTCTCGATCAGCTTGAATTCATCGGATGAAAATCAATATGCCGAAATGATGAAAGTTGGTAAAAACTATTTCGCCGAGATGAAAAATTTCGCCTTGCAGGCGAAAGCTTTTGTTGAAAAAGTTGTGCTTACTGTTGTTTCCATCGATGAAGTTGAAATTGAAAAAGCCAGGAAACTTGTAGAGGAAGAAATTGGAGTTGAATTTAGAATAAGGAAATATTTTTAATGATTACTAAAAAAGTTTTACTCGCCGTTTTTTTCTTAAATCTTTTTCTTCCCGCCCAAGTATCCAACGACAATCTAAAAATAAAATTAGATAGCTTAACAACTTCCTCTTTTTTTGACACTGCCTCTGTTTCGATTGACGTCTTTGATCTCACTGCAAATAATATTTTGTATCAAAAAAATAATAAGCTGCTTATGCATCCCGCTTCAAATATGAAAGTTCTCACCACGTCAGCGGCATTGCTTTTCCTCGAAAAGGATTTTGCATTTGAGACTTCTCTTTACCATGATGGAATCGTAATCGATTCAACTTTGTATGGCAATTTGTATTTTGTCGGTGGTTGTGATCCCGATTTTACTTCAACCGATCTGCGAGTATTAATTTCATCGATTAAAGATTTAGGACTCAACCGGATCCAAGGAAATATTTACGGTGATGTTTCCATGTTAGACTCCCTTTTCTGGGGAGACGGTTGGATGTGGAATGACGATCCGTCAACCGATTTTCCTTATCTCACACCGCTTACAATCAATGATAATGCGGTTAAAGTCCATATCTTCTCAACAGAAGTTAACAGAATACCGAAAGTAACTGTTGAACCGGCAACAAATTTTTTCAAGATTGAAAATGCTGCAAAGACCGTTATTGGATTACGAACTTCACTTGAAATTACAAGAGATTTTGTTCATCGGAAAAACGATATAATTGTAAAAGGTAGTATTAATCAAAGTGATTCAATCTATAATGATGAAATAAATGTAGTCTATCCCGATAAATATTTCTTAACTCTGGCAAATGAAGAAATTGAAAAGTTGGGAATTTCATTTGTTGGAACAATCGATATTTCTCCTTTGCCAAAAGATGCGAAACATCTTTTTACAGTTAAAAGAAAATTTACCGATGTAATCACCAACCTAAATAAGCAAAGCGATAACCTAAGCGCCGAAATGACACTTCGCGCTTTGGCATTCAAGTTTTATGGCAAACCAGCAACGGCTGAAAATGGAGTTCGTCTAGTCGATAGTTTGATTGCAATTGCCGGAATGAATCCGCGTAATTACCGCATTGTAGATGGAAGCGGAGTTTCTCATTACAACCTGGTTTCAACTGAATTGTTAAACGCGGTTTTAAAATATTTTTATCTGCATCAAACCGAATTATATAAAACGCTGTCGCAATCTTTTCCTTTAGCCGGAGTTGACGGAACACTGAAAAGAAGAATGAAGAACACCTTAGCAGAAAATAATGTGAGAGCGAAAACTGGCACCATTAGTGGCGTTTCTTCCCTTTCCGGTTACGTTACCACTAAAAGTAAACATCAACTTTCATTTTCGCTAATGATACAAAATCATGTTAGGAAAACATACCGCGCAGTTTATTTTTTAGATAAGATCTGCTCTCTTCTTGCTGAACTGGAATAGTTATGCTTCATTCAATAAACGGAATTTCCATCTTCATCAAGAAAAATTTTCGGAAATTTAATCCGGATAGACAATCGGTTTTGTTTCTTCACGGTTTCGGAGGTTCATCAAACGATTGGGATGAAATCATTTCTCTCCTTGGTTCAGAATTTCAACTCATTGCAATTGATCTACCTGGATTCGGAAAAAGCAGCAAACCAAGAACTGATAAATTCTATCAAACTGATTTTCTTGTTCAGTTGATTGATGAAATTTTGTGTGAACTAAAGTTAGTTGAGGTCGTTCTCGCCGGTTATTCAATGGGTGGAAGGCTTGCTTTAAAGTTTGCTCATAAGCATCCAAGAAAAGTGAAAGCGTTAATTTTAGAAAGTTCTTCACCGGGGATTAAAACTAAATCGGAACGACAATTAAGAATTAAAAGCGATGCTGAATTAATATCCTTTATCAATAAAAATTCTTTAAAAGACTTTTTTACCTTCTGGCAAAACTTACCGTTATTTGCTTCTCAAAAAAATCTTCCGATAAAAAAGCAACGATCAATTCTATTAAATAAAATAAATGCTGATTCAAAAATCGGATTAACAAACTCGTTGAAAAATTTTGGTCAAGGAGAAATGGAAAACCTTTGGAACAAACTTTCAGAGATCAAGATTCCAACCTTGCTGCTTACAGGTGCTTTAGATACTAAATATTCTGCAATTCAACTTGCGATGAATAAACTTCTTCCAAATTCTTCTCACAAAATAATTGGAGATGCAGGGCATAATCTCCATCTGGAAAAACCTGAGGTTTTCGTAAATTTGGTAAGAGAATTTCTACAAACTTTAAAATGATAAAACTATAAAACGGATTTTCAATGAAATTTAATTGGATTAAAGCCAAAGACTATAAAGATATTATTTACGAAAAGATGGACGGCATCGCAAAAATTACAATCAACCGACCGGAAGTTCGTAACGCGTTTCGTCCCGAGACTGTAATTGAAATGTTCGATGCATTTACCGATGCACGCGAAGATCAATCAATAGGTGTTGTGCTATTAACCGGCGCGGGACCAGCCGATGACGGTAAGTACGCTTTTTGTTCCGGTGGTGATCAAAGAATACGTGGAGACCAAGGATATATTGGCGGTGACGGCGTGCCCAGACTGAACGTTCTCGATCTTCAAAAATTAATTCGAAGCATTCCCAAACCGGTTATCGCATTGGTCGCAGGTTATGCAATTGGTGGTGGACATGTTTTACATGTTGTTTGCGATTTAACTATCGCAGCCGACAACGCTATCTTCGGACAAACCGGTCCTAAGGTTGGCAGCTTTGACGGCGGCTTTGGTGCAAGTTATTTAGCACGGCTCGTCGGACAAAAACGTGCACGCGAAATCTGGTTTTTGTGCCGTCAATACAATGCCACCGAAGCTTATGAAATGGGATTGGTAAATAAAGTTGTTCCCATCGATCAGCTTGAAGCTGAAGGAATTCGATGGGCAAATGAAATTTTAGAGATGAGCCCTCTTTCACTTCGATTGTTAAAATCTGCTTTTAATGCTGAACTTGACGGACAGCAAGGAATTCAAGAACTGGCAGGAAATGCTACACTGCTTTATTATATGACGGAAGAAGCGCAGGAAGGAAAGAAAGCTTATTTAGAAAAACGTAAACCTAACTTCAACAAATTTCCAAAGCTTCCATGATGGCTGAAAAAAAATATTCGACTTTCGAAATTTGGTTTCTTGCAAGCCGACCAAAAACTTTATTTGCAGCTTTTGTGCCGGTCATTGTTGGCGCCTCCTTAGCTTTCGCAGAAGGGAAATTAAATCTATTCGCTTCAATCGTTGCGCTTTTCTGCTCAATTCTTTTTCAGGTTGGTGCAAATTTTACAAACGATCTATACGATTTTTTGAAAGGAGCCGATACAGAAAAACGGATTGGTCCGTTGCGCGTTCTTAATGCAGGATTGGTTTCACCACTGCAAATGAAAATTGTTATCTTCTTCAACTTTGGTTTAGCTTTTCTACTTGGACTTTATCTCGTGTATATCGGAGGCAATTTTATTTTGGTTATCGGATTACTTTCAATAATAGCTTCGCTTGCATATACTGCGGGTCCCTATCCGCTTGCCTATCATGGACTCGGTGAACTTTTTGTTTTTCTTTTTTTTGGTTTCGTAGGAACCGTCGGTACTTTTTTTGTTAACACGAAAGAAATATCTGCAATCGCTTTTGTTGCTGCTATTCCGGTTGGAGCTCTAATTACGAATATTTTAGTTGTAAATAACTACCGCGATATAGAACAAGACAAAGCTGCCGGGAAAAATACTTTAGCGGTAAAATTCGGAAAAAGTTTTTCGCGGTATGAATATTTGATGCTGCTCTTTTCTTCGTTTCTTGTTCCACTTTTAATATTTGTGAAATATGATTTCCGCATCTGGATTTTTCTTCCCTACATCACATTTCCGCTTGCTTATAAATTGATCCTTTCAATTTTTAAACAAAACGGAACGCAATTAAATTCAACGCTTGAATTGACAGCTAAGTTTTCTGCGTTATATGGACTCCTCTTTTCGCTTGGTTTTATTTTATGAAACTCAAGGAGTTTTCAATTACTCCTTTTACACACTTCAATAATTTCAACAAAAATAATTTTTTATTTGTTCATCATTCGTTGGTGGATAAATCTGAATTGTTTGATTTTTCCGTTCTAGGCGCGGTTGAACGGTTGGGTGATTTCTTCATTTTCACTTACAAACAAGTTTCCGACATAACAAAGATAATTACCGGAGAAATGCTGGCAGAAGGATTGGTAAATCAGAAACTCGTTCCGATCTTAATGAGTAATCCATTTGATTTAATGCTAAGTGTAATCAGTTTGTGGCGCAACAACGCGGTTCCCGTTCCGCTTAATATTCATCTGCTTAAAAACGATTTAGAAGAGCAAATAAATTTTCTTAAAATTGAAAACATACTTTGTGAAACCAATTTTGTGAATGACTTCCCTTCGCAAAAAAAGTTTTCCTTTTCAAATATTCCTTTAACTAACTCGATATTATCGACAGGTTTCCAAGCTTCAGATACAACAGTATTATTGTTTACATCGGGTACAAGCGGTAAACCAAAAGCTGTTCCTTTGACTTTCGATAATTTGTTTGCTGCTTTCAACGCAGGATATTCGATCTTCAATTATTCGGAAGATGATTCATGGTATCTCAATCTCCCACTTTATCATATCGGCGGGTTTTCAATTCTTGTGCGTGCAATTCTTGCCGGTTCAAGTATCATTCTTCCGGAGTCCAACGAATTAGATTCACTAAAAATTAATTTGGAAATTGTGAAGCCAACTCTAATATCGCTCGTTCCAACTCAGTTAAAACGAATTTGTGAAAATGGTATTCGTCCGAATAAAGAATTGCACGCGGCATTAATTGGCGGCGGTTTTTCAGATGAAACGATTCTTACACAAGCTGCAAATCTCGGATGGAATATTTATAAAGTTTACGGATCGACAGAAACATCTGCTTTCATAACCGCTTTGACTCCCGATGAAATTTTTCAAAAACCGAAATCCATCGGCAAACCTCTAAAGAACGTTGAGATAAAAATATTTGACAAACAGAGGAATATTCTTCCCGCAAATGAAGTAGGCGAAATCGGAATTAAAGCTCCCTCAATTTTTAGAAGCTACTTAGATAACAAAACTGATTCAGATGCTGCTTTTTATAACCGATATTATTTAACTGGCGATTACGGATTTTATGATACTGATGGTTATTTGTACTTAGAAAACCGAAGGACGGATTTGATTGTAAGCGGTGGAGAAAATATTTCTCCAAATGAAATTGAAAATATTATTTCCAAATTTCCAAACATTGATGAAGTTTGCGTTTTCGGGTTGCCTGATAAAGAATGGGGAGAAATAGTTGCAGCAGTGATAATTACAAAAAACAAAAGTGAAATTAATTTTTCCGAATTAAGAATTTTTCTGAAAGAAAAACTTTCCTCTTTCAAAGTGCCGAAGAAATATTTTCAGGTGGAAGAATTACCAAAGTCGGCTATCGGAAAAATAAAGCGGTCGGAGGTAAAAAGAATTTTCATCTCATCTCATACTTAGCAACAGCCTTTTGAATGCGATCCATCAAGGCTACGCCAAGTCCTTCGAGAGGAAAAGGTTCAATTAAAATGCAGTCGAGTTGCAAGTCATCCAATTTGTGAAGAGTAGAAAATAGATTTGCAGCGGCTTCGCTAAGCGATCCGTTATTCGATAAAATTATTTCCTTTTCAAAATTGAATTTCGAATCATTCCCTTTAAAAAAAATCGCACCTATTTTCTCATCTTTATGTTTTTCAATATTTTCAACAGTAAGCATCAAAATTGGAGTTTGAGGAGAATAGTGAAAAGCAAGTTGCCCCGGTGCATTTGGATGCTCAGATCTTTTTGGAAATAGTTTAATTTCTCCAATTATTTCTCTAATAGATTCTAAAGGAATAGCTCCGGGACGCAATAACGTAACATCATCATTTTCAATTAAAAGAATAGTTGATTCAATACCGATGCTGCATTTTCCGCCATCCAGTATCATATCAATTTTATCACCAAGTTGTTTTTGCACATGTCCGGCGCGCGTTGGACTTAATTGTCCAAAAAGATTTGCGCTTGGTGCGGCGATCGGTGTATCGCTCTCTTTTATCAATTCTAATGCAATTAAATTATCCGGCATACGAACGGCGACAGTATCTAATCCGGCTGTTACAATCTCAGGAACATTAGTTTTTTTGGGTAAAACCAACGTTAATGGACCGGGCCAAAATTCTTCGATCAGATCATGCACTTTATCACCGGGAATTTCACAGACAGTATTAAGGCGGTCTATGTTTTCGATATGTAAAATCAACGGATTAAAGGTAGGACGATTTTTTACTTCAAATATTTTAGCCACAGCAACAGAATTCAATCCATCAGCTCCAAGACCATAAACAGTTTCAGTCGGGAAGGCAACCAATCCCCCTTTACGGATTATTTCTGCCGCGATTTTTATTTGATCTCTGATTTTCTCGTTCATAATTCAATAGATTATTCCTGTAAATATACTTACTTATAACGGTTGTTTCATAGCGTGGAAAAAGTAAAAATGAAGTTGTTGACTTTGATACTTGGAAAGTGAATTTTTGAGTTAGGAAATATTTTGATTTGTTACTTTACTATTTATGAAAGGAAGATTTCATGCAAGTTGAAGAGGATCTGGTATGGCTTTGCCAGTATTGCGGTATTCATAATACGGTTGATGTTGACTTAACCATCAACGGCAAACAGGATTTTGTTGAAGATTGCCGTATCTGCTGCAGACCGAACCGAATAATTGTTCAGATAGATCAAGAAGAAAATATTACCATCGAATCAAGGTATATTGATGAATAACTTTCTTCAATTACCGGAGAGATTTAAATCACTATTTTTTCTTTGCCTAATCCATAATCATTCGGAGAAAGCTTGAACTTTCGTCTTCATCTTCATTTGCACTATTCTTTTTAGTCTTTTCTTTTTCCATTTCATCCATCCTTACATTTTTAAAACGATCAAAAGAAAATCCCGGAGAAACCGGTTCTTCATCTACAGATAAAGTAGCTGAAGGAGATTTTAAATTCACGCGAGCAATTGTCGGTTCATCTAAATTTTCATTCTTTACTTCATCAAAATTGAATAAAAAACTTCTTGGGACTTGTTCTTGTTTTGCACTTTTTCCTTCGTTTTGAAAAAGTGAAGATGATTTTGTACCAAAAGATTTTTTTGCATCATCAAATCCCGTTGCAATAACAGTATAAGAAACATAATCATTCATTGATTCTTTTTGAACACAACCGAAAATCATATTGCTTTCAGCGCCGGTCGCATCAAAAATAACATTATTACCGTCATAAATTTCCTGCATAGTTAAATTGCTTGAACCGGTAACATTTAGCAAAACACTTTTTGCGCCTTTAATACTAATGCCGTCAAGCAAGGGGCTTGAGATCGCCTTTTGTGCAGCTTCAACGGCTCTGTTTTCACCGCTTGCAATACCGCATCCCATGATAGCAATACCGCTTTGATTCATTACCGAGCGGACATCAGCAAAGTCAACATTAATCAATCCTTCCACGGTAATAATGTCGGCAATTCCGCGTGTAGCTTCATACAGAAGTTCGTTAGGTTTATCAAATGCCGTAAAAGCATTTGTATTTCTATCAATAATTGAAATAAGCCTGTCATTCGGGATAACAATAAGGCTATCAACAAATTGCTTTAATTCCTGGATACCTGCTTCAGAGTTCAGCATGCGTTGTTTTCCTTCCCAGCGGAAAGGTTTTGTAACAATTGCCACAACTAAAGCGCCCAAACTTTTTGCAATAGAAGCTACGATAGGCGCTGCACCAGTTCCGGTTCCACCTCCCATACCTGAGGTAACGAAAACCATATCGGCACCGCTTAAAACTTCTGCAATCCTTTCGCGGTCCTCCTCGGCAGCTTTTCGTCCAACATTAGGATCAGCTCCGGCACCAAGCCCTTTGGTCATCTTGGTTCCGATCTGTACTTTGTGTTGAGCGTTATTACTTTCGAGCACTTGTGCATCAGTATTAACGGCAACGTACTCAACTCCGTTTAATCCTCTTTTGATCATGGATTCAACAGCGTTGCAACCGCCGCCGCCGACACCCACAACTTTAAGTGAAGCGCCGGTTGATTTTGAACGATCGATAGTAGCGAAATTAGGCATTTGATAGCTCCATGGTTATTTTATTTATAATTCATCAAAAAATTGACGGAAATTATTCCAAAATTCTTTTGTTTTATTTTTTCTCTTTTTTGTTTCTTTTTCATTTACTTCAATTGTTTCTACTTGGCTTCCGGGAATACCGCAGATCAATCCCGCAACGGTAGCAAACTCAGGTTTTTCAATTTCGACTAAACCTCCGGTAGCATTTTCAAGAGGAACACCGATTCTTGCCGGCAACCCGAAAACTTCTTCCGCCAATTCGGTTGTACCACGCAAAAGTGAACCGCCACCGGTAAGCACTATCCCGGCTTTAATTTTATTCTTGAATCCGGCATTTTTTATTTCGTGATCAATCATTGTGAAAAGTTCTCTCATTCTCAAACTGATTATTTGTGTAAGCAAGCTTATTGGAATTCTTGTATTTCCTCTTGCGCCGACTCCTTTAATCAAAATCTGCTCTTCTTTTATAATTGCCGTTTCAGTTGCATAACCAAACTGCTTCTTTAATGCTTCAGCTTCCTCGGTAATTACCCCAAGTGTTTCTCTAATGTCGTTGGTTACTTGATAACCGGCAACACCAAATACTTTAGAATGTTTAATTGCTTTGCGATGAATAATCGCTATATCCGTTGTTCCGCCACCTATATCAATTAACAAAACTCCGAGGTCTCTTTCGCTTTCATCTAACACGGAAGAACTGGAAGCGATCGGTTGTAAAATTAATTGTTGAATTTGTAAACCCGCACGCTCAACAGATTTTCTAATATTTTGAATAGCAGGAATTGATGCAAGAACAACATGGTTAGTAGCTTCCAAACGTGAGCCAGACATTCCAATTGGATTTTCAATTCCACTTTGATAATCAACAAAAAATTCCTCCGGAATAATGTGAAGGATTTGCCGATCAGAAGGAATCCTTATTGTACGAACATCTGCTTCCAACCGATCAAGGTCTTCTTTTGTAATTTCATGTTCTTCGTTTGTTATCGTAACATAATTTCGATGCCGCATACTGGTAATGTGTTCGCCGGCTACGCCTACGTTTACAGCCGGGAATTTTAGTCCCGCACGATTTGAAGCTATTGCGACTGCGGCAGAAATTGCTTCTGCTGTTTTAGAAATATTAGCAACCAATCCTCTGTGCAAACCTTCGGAAGGAGCAACTCCAAAGCCAAGGATTTTAAATCGATTGTCATCCGTCTTTTCGGCAATAACCGCACAAACTTTTGTGGTTCCCAAATCTAAGCCGGCAATAATCTGTTTCTTCATCTATATTCCCGCATTTTCATTTGTACCGATAAAAATATTACCGGCATATCGAAGATCGATATAATTTGCAGTGGTCAAAAAGACTTTATTTCCAATCTGTTTCAATAACGCATCAAATGTATAAATTTTTTCTGCTAAGTTCTGTTTCCCGACAAGTATAACTGAATTTGCATGTGTAAGTGTGAGCGTTATATCGCCTCCATTACGCAAATTAATTTCAGAAATAGTTTTAGAAAAATTTTCACCTAAATTTTTTGCAGCGCGGATGATAGTGAATGCACTCCGTATCTCACTGCCTCGTTCATATTCTTTTTCAGCAACATCATCTGATAAATTTGTAAGCACTGCAAAATCAAGAACTTCAGTATTAGGAAGCACCGGAATAAATTCTTTTCTCGAAGTGACAAAAAAAAGTTTTTCCTTAATAAGTGCTATTGCTTCAAATGTTTTTTCGTGAATTTTTACCGATACTTTTTTATCCGCATCTATCACCACGTAAGTATTGCTTACATAAGGATGACGTAAAAACTTTTCGCGAAGTGACGAAAGAGAATAATTCTTCAAGTCTGCGTCAGTTTCAATATTTGCAAATTGTAAATATTCGTTCGGGGATAACAGCTTGCAGCCTTGTAAATCAATACTTTGAAGCACCTCGCCTCTTACTTTTTTTGTTGAAAATAATCCGAGCAAAACTAAAAGCAAAATTAAGAATGAAAACAACGTTATACTAACAATTTTATTCATAAATCAATAAAAAATTAATCCTTTAAAGTTTTCACAAATGTCTCACCGTATTTCCAAATATCACCGGCTCCCAGGGTTACGATAATATCTCCATCTTTCTTTATTTCATCTAAAAATTTTGGGACATCATTTTTGTCTTTTATATAATGAACATTTTTATGTCCGAATTTTTTTGCTGCATCAGCAATCAATTCACCGGAAACTCCTTCAATCGGTTCTTCTCGTGCAGGATAAACATCTGTACAAATAAAAATATCCGAATTAAGAAATGATCTGCCGAACTCCAGGTAAAAATCATGTGTTCTCGAATAGAGATGAGGTTGAAAAACAGCGACCAGCCGTCTATTCCAGCCGGAACGAATCCCTGCTAAGGTTGCAGAAGTTTCAGTCGGATGATGACCGTAGTCATCAATCACTAAAATTTCTTTGTCATATTTTATTTCAAATCTGCGGTAAACTCCGGTAAAAGATTCGAGAGCTTTTTTTATGGTTGAAAAATTTAAGCCTAATTCTATACCGATAATTACTGCAACAAGAGAATTTTTGACGTAATGCAATCCGGGATTATTTAGTTTAATGTTCCCAAGTTCATTTCCTTTATAAACAACTTTGTAAGTGCTAAAAAATTCAAAATGTTTAATGTCTGTTGCACGCACATCAGCTTGAGAAGTTGTTCCGTATGTAATAACCTTCTTGTTTATGCTTGGAAGAATGTCTTGCAAAGCCGGTTCATCTAAACAAAGAACAACAAATCCATAAAACGGA